>JAQWLX010000013.1 GCA_029247075.1 Halieaceae bacterium
TAGTGGAGGAAATTTTTAATTCTTTAGGACGTATAGATGTTGTCGTTAATAATGCCGGATTTCACAGAGGAGGTAAGATATCTCGTTTGGAACAAAAGGACTGGAAAGACGTTCTAAACACAAATTTAACTGGTGCTATGAATGTCATTCAACATAGCTCAGCCTATCTTGATCAAGGCAGTGCAATCGTCAACGTTGGTGCCGTAGTCGGTTTTAGGGGCTTTCCTGGCGACTCTGCTTACGCTGCATCTAAGGCTGGCTTAGGCGGCCTTACACGTGCGTTGGCGATTGAGCTGGCGGTAAAGGGAGTGACCGTGAATATGGTTATCCCTGGTTTGGTCTTGACGGATATGACAAGAAATCTTTCAGAAAAAGCTCTAGAGTCAATGAGAAATACCATACCTCTTAAGCGGTATGGTCAAGCACAGGAGGTAGCAGAAGTCGTTTGCTGGGTGGCTTCCAGCAGCTACATGACAGGCGCGTTTGTACCCGTAGACGGCGGATTAATGAGTAGTTTTGGTGTCCCGGGCTAATTCCCTATCTGAGATAGAACAAAATTTTTCCCGGTGGTGCAAAAATACCTTGGGTTTATCTAATGCTAAGATAGATTCCGAATTGAGTGGAGGTAATTCAAATCTTACTCAGCTGGTAAAGACCGACCAGCGTAACCTTGTCATGCGCTCTGCACCAGCAAATACCATTTCCCCAAAGGCACATTTGGGTGTTCAAAGAGAGGCGATGGTTATGTCTGAGCTTCAGGGACATGCTCTCGTGCCTGAAGTTGTCGCCTGGAATGAAGATGCCTCCATCATTGGAAGACCTTTTTCTTTGATCGAGTGCGTTGAAGGTGTTTCAATCACGAACACACTTCCGAATACATATAACGGCACCTCCGCTGTGAATGCACTTGGCGAACAATCTGTGCGTGAATTAGCGCGAATTGCTAGAGCTCCGTGGGACAAGCTTTCCAATGCCAAGCTTGGTAAGCCCGAAAGGTTTTTGGAACGACAAATTCAAAGATGGCTTTCGATTCGTCGTGATACATATGTTAGGGAGTTACCAGAGGTAGAAGAAATTGGTAGCTGGCTTCAAAAAAATGTGCCTGTCGATTCACCACCCGGAGTCGTACATGGAGATTTTCATTTAGATAACACCTTGTGTGATCCGGACAAACCAGAGCTGAAGGCTGTAATTGACTGGGAAATGGCAACGGTCGGTGATCCCCTAGTAGATCTCGGACTATTTCTGATGTTTTGGGGCCCACGTAAGATTCAAAATCCAGGATTTAGTCACATTCAGAAGATTTCTAGGAGGAAGGGAGTAGTAGATCGCAGGACACTCGTATCGCTTTGGTCTGTTGAGAGTGGCGTCGATATTCACCATATGGATTTCTATATGGCGTTCGCATTTTGGCGATTGGCGGCGATTGTTGAGGGGGCGTATTGTTTACAGTTCAATGGAGAGATTAATACCGAATATGCTCAAGGTCTCGAGCATGATGTTCCGGCTTTATTATCAGAAGCACGTCTTGCCATGTTGGGAGATTGGTAATGCTATCTACTATGATGCACACGCCGATGACCGTGAGGATGATTTTTGAATATGGTTCGAAATTATTTTCTCGGAGCAGGATATGCAGCTTCGACGGCGAGAAAATCGTATGCGAGAATTTTTTTGAGACTACTAACAAGGTAGGTCAACTTGCGAATGCGTTATCAAAGTTAGGTGTGAAGGCCGGAGATCGCGTAGGCACTTTTAGTTGGAATAATACAGAGCATATGCAAGCGTATCTGGCGGTTCCCAGTATGGGGGCAGTAATGCACACCATAAACATTCGGTTGTCGCCGGAGCAGATCGCATATGTAATTAACCATGCGCAAGACAAAGTTCTCATTGTAGACGGGGAATTGTTGGAATGGTTTGAGCCTGTCTGGCCATTATTGAAGACGGTTGAGCATGTGTTGATAACGGGAACTAGAGAGAAAGATGTTCCAAAGGAGTGGCTCAATTATGACTCTTTTCTTCAAGAATTTGGATCTGAGTTTCTTTGGCCAGCTGTAGATGAAAATAGTGCTGCTGCTATTTGTTATACTTCTGGTACAACCGGCAATCCAAAAGGTGTGGTGTATAGTCACCGCACGACTTTCATGCACTCACTCGCTTCGCGCGCTGCGGATACTTTTGGAATTAGTGAGACAGATAGAATCTTACTTTTACCCTCAATGTTCCATGCAAATGCGTGGGGCTTGCCTTACAGTGGCTGGTTAAGTGGTAGTGATTTTGTATTGCCGGGAAGGCATGTTCAGTTAGAAGCTATTAGGAAAATGATAGCAAGCGAACAGCCTACGTTTACTGCGATGGTCCCTACGGTTTTGGGCGATCTTTTGCATGCTCCTGAAGAAAAATTGTTGGACATGAGCTCGTTTAGAATGTTGGTCTGTGGTGGTTCTGCCGTTGCACCCTCACTAATTGACGAGGCTAAGAAAGTTTGGGATGTGCCCGTTTTGCAAGGATGGGGTATGACAGAGACCAGCCCTCTTTGTGCACTTTCACATCCTCCAAAAGATTGTGGTGATCAGGATGAGACGATATGGCGAGCTAAGAGCGGAAGACCTGTACCTGGTGTTGAGGTTCGTCTGCAGGATCAAGTTGGTAATGAAGTAGCTAACGATGGAGTAAGTATTGGGGAACTTCAACTTCGCGGCCCATGGATCACAGGTAGCTATCACCTTGATGAATCTGCAGAGAGTTTTACGGATGATGGTTGGCTTCGTACTGGCGATGTTGGATATATAGATGAGCGGTATTTTATCCAGCTGACCGATCGTACAAAGGACGTTATTAAATCTGGTGGTGAATGGATTTCATCAGTAGATCTTGAAAATGTATTGCTTGGTCATGCTGGTGTAAAGGAAGTAGCGGTAATAGGAATCTCTGACAAGCGATGGCAGGAAAGGCCTCTTGCACTTATTGTGTACCAAGATCGTGATTTGAGTGCTCAAGTTCTCCGTGAATTTCTAGTTGGAAAAGTGGCAAAATTCTGGATACCAGAATATTGGGTTTTTACGGATGAGATTCCTAAAACTAGCGTTGGTAAAATAGATAAAAAGATTTTAAGAAAGTTAAGTGTCGATGGTTCGTTAGATATTATTATCGTTAAGTAAGATTGTAGGAGTGAATAATGCCTAAACTGTGTGTAGAGAATGGGAAAGAAATTTATTATGAAGATCATGGAGCAGGTGATACTGCGCTATTATTAATTCATGGATGGGGTATGTCTCTTAGAACCTGGGACTACTCTTTGCAAGCTCTTGTTAATGATGGCTTGAGAGTTGTGCTTCTTGATCATAGATGTTGCGGCGGTTCAGATAAGGATTTTCAAGATCGAGGTATTTCGGCGATTGCTGATGACGTTGTCGCGATTGTGCAAGAGCTGAACTTGGCAAAAGTGGTGTTGAATGGGTGGTCCTTGGGTGGGGCAGTAGCGACTGCCAGTGCTGAACGACTTGGAGAGATCTGTGCAGGACTAGCTTTGACTTGCGGAGCGTCACCTGTTTATCTTCAGAAAAGCGATTTTCCTCATGGCGGAACAGATGACGCTTTGGCAGAAACGGTACAAGCGATTAATTTTGATCGTGTTAATTTTCTATATGGTCTGTCACAAGGGATATGCGCGACAGAGATCACTGAGCAACAAATCAATTGGATGTGGGAGATTTTTATGCAGGCATCACCTTCTGCCGTGGATGCACTGGCTGAGTTAGGCCCGTTAGACCAGCGCGAAATTCTAACTAATTTAGATATCCCAATAGTTAGTTTTGTAGGAAGCCACGATGCCATCGTAGACCCAGAAATCAGTCGATCTGTTGCAGATTATGGAAAGAGTGTAAAACTTGTGGAGATGAAGCAAAGTGGTCATGCTCCATTTATTGATGAAACAGAGCTCTACAATGCTGAGTTAATCGCTTTTGTAAAACACTGCCTTCAGCTGCAATAGGAAAATTTCTATGTCTAACAATATAAATTACGGGCTTTGGTACGATTTTCGAAATCCTAAGGAATGGAAGCAACCCATCGGCCAATTTTATAAAGAGAGATTGGATCAGATTGTCCAGGCCGAAGAGTTAGGTTTTAAATCTTGCTGGTTAACAGAACATCATTTCTGTGAAGATGGTTATACCCCTTCTCCTTTGGTATTGGCATCTGCAATCGGTGCTAATACAAGGACAATGAAATTGGGTACCAACCTAATGCTGTTGCCGTTGCATGATCCAGTGCGGATAGCTGAAGACTCAGCAACTTTATCTCTCCTCACTAACGGTCGGTTTGATCTAGGTGTTGGTATTGGATATAGACAGCTTGAATTTGACTATTTTAAACGGAAAATTTCTCATCGCCCCAGCTTGGTAGAAGAGGGAATAGAGATCGTCCGACGGAGCTGGTCAGGTGGGCCAGTAAATTTTTCGGGAAAGCGTTTTTCAGTAGGTGATCTTTCTGTGACGCCAGCACCTGAAAAGATTCCCTCGATATATTTGGGTGGGATGGTGCCTCCTGCCATCGAACGTGCTGCAAGAATTGCTGATGGCTTCTTGTCCACCGGTGGCATTGGTATGGATATCTACAATGAGGCACTAGAAAAACAGGGTAAAAAGATAGCTGACGGCGATATCATCCTGGGGTGCTGGGCCATTATTTCTGATGATCCGGAAAAAGAATCGGCAGAGATTGCACCGCACGTGCTTTATCAGATCAACGAATACATTAGATGGGGCGCATTTGGTCCGCCCGATGAAGTTCCTCTCTTTGAGGATGTTGATTCGGCAATCGAAAATGGGCTTTATGAGTTGTGGGATGCTGAGATGGCGGTAAGTGAGCTTACAAAGTTGAGCAAGATCTATCCTAATATTAAGGACATTCATTTTTGGGCGCAGTTCCCTGGTGAGCCAGTAGAGTCAGGAAATAGACGTCTTAATTATATCGCGGAAAAAGTATTACCGCGCTTGCCTTAGAGTCTCAACTGAGATGCTTGACGGCGTTAAGAAATAATCGTCTAGCTTCTTCAAGTTCTATATCGTCAAAATAAACTGAAGAGCGAAGGCCAATCATAAGAGAATAAGTTGTCTCCGCGATATCTTTATTTTCTCTAAGAGCTGTTATTTTATTAGAATTTGTAAAAATCTGTTCTAGAACTGCTTTGCAATTCTTATCGAAGCTGGTCTTAATAGTGTGAAGGGTCTTGTTATTAACCGCCGCGCCGAAGCATTCCAGCATGAAACCAATTTCCTCTTTCGTCGAACTTCCACTTTTAAACCAAATATCTGTAAATTCTTTAAGTTGGTTCGATGGTTCCGAATTTCTTAACCTTTGTATTTGAACTAGGAATCGTTCAGATACGTATGCAAAGTACTGTTCGAGAACATCTTCCTTGCCATTAAAGTAATAAAACAGGTGACTTGGAGACATCTCAGCACCGCGTGCAACATCCTCAAGAGTAGTGCTTGCATAACCTTTTTCAATTATGCTGTGATGAAGTGATCTGAAGACACGCAATTTGCGATTATGTTTCTGCGTATTCCTTTTTTTTTTCGCTGCGGTATTTGAGGTCATAAATGGAGCCATAAGATTGGATGGGGATATAATAAACTCATGTTTACAATAAGACTATTATACAATCCAAAAGTTCATTTAGTTAATGTAATTAACTAAGCCCCCCGTTTGTGTTACCCTTTTAATTGAATAAAATTCAAAACGTAATTATTCTCGATGGTGAGGGAATCGGTGTTGAACTTCAATGCTGTTTTTCAGTATCAAGCTAGTTGAGCAATAGAGAACACGACTTTTTATAGGAAGTTTAGAGATCTGAGGCAGGGAGACCACCAGTGTTCAACGCAGAAGAGAAACTAATGATTCAGGAGTTGTTGGCTCGTTGTGCTTATGCCTATGATGAGCGAGATCTTGATATGTTAGCGTCCTGTTTTTCTGCGGACGCGGAGATGGCTATGTGTATTGCTGGAGGTGATGTAGTGGGACCTTTCAAGGGCCGCGATCAGCTTCGGGAAATGTTTGAAAATGCTATGAGTGGCCAGCAAGACGTTCGTCGTCACGTGATTAGCAATATTTTCTTTAGTGAACTCGAAGGAGCCTCTGTCGTTTACTCTAACCTAACGCTGTTAGCCACCGAGAATGGTAATACTAAACTAATCACTGCTGGCATTTACACCGATCATGTTGAATTTAGTCAATCCGAATGGGTAATAAAAAAACGGCATCTAGATTTGGATAGCGGTTACTAAAGGGATCCACAGTCGTTGAATATAGGTAACATTCCAAAAAAGATAGCTCGTCTCGATTCATCTCGAGAAGCAATTGTGGATGTGTCTTCAGGACGACGGCAAACCTTTGGTGAGCTCGACGATAGAATCAGTAAACTTTCAAATGGATTTATTAATGAATTTCGATTGAGTAAAAGAGATCGCGTAGCAATTCTATCTAAGAATTGCGCTCAATTTATGGAAGTGGTTTATGCCACTATGCGAATGGGTTTTATCGCTCAACCATTAAACTGGCGGCTGGGGGTATCTGATCTTGCAAAAATTGTGGAGGATGGTGCGCCTAGCGTTATCGTTGTTGGAAAGGATTTTAAAGAAATTGGCGAGGAGCTCTCGAAAAAGATAGCTGTCCCGAACTGGCTTTGGATAAACTCGGAAAGCGAGGATGATTATGAAAAATTTCTGGATCGTTTTTCTGAAGAGGAACCAGTTCTATCAGATCCTGTAGAAAAAGATGATCCAGGAATAATCTTTTACACAGGAGGAACAACTGGAGAATCAAAGGGAGCCCTTCATTCTCATCATTCACTGTATATGGGCATGCTAAATCAAACGGTTGCGGAAAGAATCGTTCCAACTGATGTATATATGTTAACGGGTCAAATGTTCCATATCCCCATGGCTCTTGCGATTAATTACCATGCTCACGGTTGTCCCGTCGTGCTTATAAACTTCGAAGCGAAGCTAGCAGTAGAAATTATTGAAAAAGAGCGAGTGTCCTCCTTTTTGGGTATTACAACCATGTTAAATTGGATGATGGCAGTAGAGAATTTTGATTCTTATGACCTGAGTAGTCTGAGGAATATTCAGTATGGTGGTGGGCCAATGGGGTATAGCGTTATCTCCGCGGCCCATAAGGCTTTTCCCTGCACGATCATTCAAGGTTATGGTCAAACAGAAGGCACTACAATGACTTTTCTCTCACAGGAGGATCACGAATCCGCCCTCAGAGGTGTGAATAGCGATCGACTTAAGTCATGTGGTAGAGAAGGGTTTGTGACCTCAGTGAAGATAGTTGATAGTGATGGAAATGAAGTGCCGCGAGATGGTGTGACCACCGGAGAAATTGCTGTGAAGTCTGAAGCAAATATGCTTTGTTATTGGCAGAGACCAGACCTGACAGCCCAGACTATCAGAGATGGTTGGATGTACACGGGTGATATCGCTTATTGGGATAAAGACGGTTACGTTTTTATCGTTGATAGAGCCAAGGACATGATCATTTCTGGTGGAGAAAATATATATAGTACTCAGGTAGAGGCAGCGTTACTTCAGCATGGAGGGGTATTGGAGTGCGCAGTATTTGGAATTCCTGACGATGAGTGGGGTGAGTCGGTGAAAGCGGTGGTGGTGCTAAAACCCGGAGTTGATGCTTCAGAAGATCAAATTATCTCTAGCGTAGGCCAACTTTTAGCTTCGTATCAAAAACCAAAGTCGGTGGATTTTGTGGATGCTCTGCCAAAAGCTCCCACTGGAAAAATTCTTAAGCGGGAACTTCGGGATCCTTATTGGAGTAAAAGGAATCGATCAATTTGAGTTCTTTATTAACACCAGAGATTATGGCGTTTGTTGGAAATAAAACGAAACCGCAACGTGAACTCGTGACTAGAAGAGATATTCGCAAGTATGCAGTAGCCACGAGCAACCGGCAGAAAAAATATCTTAATGGAGACGAAGCTCCGCCGATGTTTCATTGGCATCTTTTCTGGGACGTGGTGGAACTCGATCACCTGAGCAATGACGGGGTGAATATCGATTCTCTACTGCCAAACTTGCCATTGTTTAAAGCCATGGCAGGTGGTGTAGATTTTGAATACCTCAAGCCTATTTTTCCAGGCGATTGGCTGACTGCCATTAGAACGTTGACAAATATCTATGAAAAGAAAGGACGTTCTGGAGATCTTATCTTTTATGAGGTGTTGATGGAGATTACCAATGACAAAGGTGATCTAGTAATCAGAGATAGAAGAACGACATTAATGAGATGAAATATTCTAAAGAAAACATTGGCGATGAAATTCCTGGACGTGAATACACGCCGAATATTGCGCAGTCGATGCTGTATAACGCATCGCTCTGGAATGCCCATCGTATTCATTTTGATTATGAATACGCTACACGTGAAGAGGGGCATGAAGGTTTGATCGTGCCCGGGCCGTTAATAGGTGATTGGCTACATCAGTGCATACAGGAATGGTTAGGTGATAGCGGAAGAATTTATTCTATTAGTTATTCAAATCGATTGGCATCCACCATAGGCGAGACATTGACTAGTGGGGGGGTAATAACCGGTGTCGATGACACGGGTAACACTGCAGAGGTAGAGGTATTTGTTAAAAATGCGAAGGGAGAAATTGTGGCTCCTGGAAGTGGAGTGGTGAAGTTCTGATTAGCCTTTTAATTTTTTGGTGTTTGTAGCTTGTGGTTGCCGGTGTAAGCCTTCGCGGAGAGGTAGCTATAGTTGGAAGTTTTGACACGGAGGTTGGGAAATTACCTAATGTAACTCCAACAGAACTTTGTGTAGAAGCTGCGTTAGGCGCGATTGCCGATGCAGGTATTTCAAAGGATCAAGTGGATGGTCTAATTACCTGCAATTCTATGGCTCAACCTGTAATGTATCATGCTGAGGCTATTGCTGAGTATTTGCAAATCTTCCCAAGATATTGTTTTTCAGCAGGTGCAGGTGGGGGAACAACTTTCTCTGTGATTCATCATGCAGCTTCGGCAATCGTTACTGGGATGGCTGAGGTTGTTGTAGTCGCGATGGCGGATTGTATGCGCACTGGACTAACCAGAGAGCAATCGTTTGTAGTTCAAGCCTCGACAGGTCATCCACAGTTTGAGCAACCGTACGGGCCTACAGTGCCAGCGTATTATGCGCTTATTGCCCAGGCCCATATGGCAGAGTTTGGGACAACTCAGGCGCAGTTTGCTGAGGTGGCAGTGGCCGCAAGACGCCATGCCGCATTGAATCCAGCCGCTCAGATGCGAGACCCGATAACTGTCGATGATGTGCTGTCATCTCGTTTAATAGCGGATCCACTTCACTTGCTGGATTGCTCCCTTGTGTCTGATGGTGGAGCGGCGATTGTTCTTGCCTCTGCAGAAAAAGCGAAAGATTTTCAGCATGCTCCGGTCTATCTTCTTGGAGCAGGAGAAGGCCATTCGCATGAGCATATTAGCCAAGCGAAAAGTCTTACGACTTCCGCGGCAAAAGAGTCGGGCGACTTGGCCTATGAGATGGCTGGCTTATCTGCTAGTGATATAGACTTCGCCCAACTTTATGACTGTTTCACTCCAACAGTAATCATTGAGCTTGAGGATCTAGGTTTTTGTGATAAGGGCGAAGGTGGAGCTTTTGTAGAGGGAAATCGATTGGGTCCGGGAGGAGAACTGCCGGTTAATACTCACGGTGGCCTCTTGTCTCATAGTCATTCTGGAAATCCAGGTTCTCTATTCGCCGTTACCGAGACCGCTCAACAGCTTCGTGGAGATTTAGGAGATAGACAGATGTCAGGTGCAAGAGTTGGTTTGGTCCATGGTCAAGGTGGGATAATGTCGTCTCATACTACCTTGATTTTCGGGTCAGAAGGTAACTGAGCATGGAGAAGCTATTGCCTCCTTTGACGCATTGTTCGAAGCCATTCTATGATGGTTGTAATCAGAATGAGCTTAGACTCCAGTTCTGTTCAAGTTGTAATACTTATCAATTTTATCCGAGAAGTGTATGCCATAGCTGTGGTGAGGATTCGATTAGTTGGGTTAATGCTAGCGGAAGAGCGACGTTGTCGAGTTTTACAGTTGTCAGAAGATCGCTCACAGACGCCTATGAAGCTCCATATACTGTGATTTTAGCGCTGCTTGAAGAAGGGCCTACGATGATGAGTCAATTAATCGGAGAGCCGGGTCGTTGTGCGATTGGTGATTTTTTACTAGTTGAATTTGTAGAATGGGGAGGCGAAATTAAATTGCCTCTATTTAGAAAAAACTTTGAATGATCTAAAACGACAGGTCTGTTAGTAAGCAGCCATCTTTTGGGCTACATTTTGATCTAGTCGACAAGGGTTATAAACTAATAGCTAGACCTTTATACCTATTTTAAAAGGTTGTCCTCCCGCATGCTGCTTTGCGTCGACGGATGTTAATTTAAGATCGCATGCGGCGAATAATTCTTCTATCCATTCAGTCGTCATTATAGCAATCCCGTAGTTATCCCACCTATGGGTATCTCCCCAGATAAAGCCTTTTCCTGATAGCTCGAGGGAAGCGTGTTCTTTATCTCCCAGGATATTTGTAATCCATTCCTCTTGCATGCCATTTGCATAGAACTTTTCCATTTCGGATCGCTCGAGAACTGAAGTAATTATAATGCCTCCACTTTTAACTTTCGTGCTCATCTCTTTCAATGTGTATCTGGCGGATTTTTCCGATAGATGGCTAAAGACGGAGTTGGCGAAGATCAAATCGAAATTCTCATTGTCAAAAGAGATTGGCTTCATGCTTTCTATTAGTGAATGATGCAAGCTTGGGAGTAGTATATTTGCACTTGAGATCAGTCGATCATCGACGTCCACTCCAAATATATTAGATTCATCAAAATAATATGGTAGAAGTCGAGTGATTCTTCCCCAGCCACATCCGAAATCTAGGACTTTCCAATTGCGTTCAAGTTTCCGAATTTTAGAGCAGCTCTGTTTGATTGTGCTCCAGATATCTATGGCACCTCTTGCCGTAGTTAAACCTTTTTGATTATTTGTGAGCACCTGGATGTCTTCGTTTGGAAATGGAATTAGATCATCACGGGATCCATCTGCATGCGCTAAATATATGTCAAACCATTCTTCTTCAGTGATTTCTAATTGATTTAGGTTCACTGCCATATCTCCATCGAATCCGCGTTACGTATTGTACTATGAATAAGTTAGTAACATTATACTTCATCCTTATCAGTAGCAGAGGTATCATAGACAACAGATACAAAACTTAATGCTAGCGATCTCTACTAGATTTGATTTGTCATGCGGAAAAGGTAATCTTGTTATGAGACACTTTTTTATATGTATTGTAAGTCTTGCTTTGATGTCTTCTGGGCACTCGTTGGCAAAAGAAAATTGCGACTCTTCAGTGTGGGGGAATGATGACGAAATCGGGAATGCTAATCTAATCTCTCCTAAGAGCATCCTAAATGCTTCTCGATTGATCAAGACAGGCAAAGCTTATAGTTTAGGACTTGTTGTCGATGCTAATACGCCGGCTTATCCACCAAGAGGATTGTCGCTTAAAATTGTTCAACCTGGCCAGCAATTTGGTAGGAGAGAGATTGCAGGTGGAACTTATAATGATGATATTTTTCAAGGCTGGTTGGGCATCGGTTCTCAAATAGATGGGCTTGGTCATGTAGGAGATGAGCGAGGTATTTTCTACAACTGTACACCCGGTAAAGATTTTGCAGATATAAAAGGGCTGACTAAGTTTGGCATTGAGAAAATCCCTCCGATCGTCGCTAGAGGTGTCGTGTTAGACATGGCCGAATATTTTGGCGTGTCTCATATGAAATTGGGTCAGAGTTTTACTGTGCAAGATTTGCAAGCTGTCGAAACCTCGCAAGGCACTATAATTCAAGAAGGAGATGTGGTTTTATTTCATACCGGTTGGACTGATGCTCATTTTAAAAATGATCCTTCAGTGTGGGGTTCAGGTTCACCGGGGATAGATGTGAATATCGCGAGGCACCTTGCGGCAAGAAAGGTAATCGCGGTAGGCGCTGATACTTTTTCTGTGGAAGCGGTCCCCGCGGCGGCCGGTGGTCCTTCGTTTCCAGCGCATGGTGTGCTTCTCCAGGAGAGTGGTATTTATATTTTAGAGGCTATGAATACAGGACCACTGGTTAGAGACGGAGCGTTAGAATTTTTGTTTGTTCTAGGCCAAGCAAAGATTCGAGGTGCAGTGCAAATGATTATTAATCCAGTTGCGATTCTCTAAATAGGATTAGCAAAGATGATTTTAATCTCTTATGACAAGCAGAATCGGTCTCTCTTCGTGAAGGATTTATTATCTTATTAATTTTGGATTATGCGAAATCATATTTTAATCACTATCAATGTTATCGATCGTCAGGGTGCTGAGCACAAATTGTCCACTAAACCTGGGCAAAGCACGTTGATGGATGTTCTTTATGATGAAGATCTTGATGTAGAAGCTGTGTGTGGGGGGTGTGCTTCTTGTGCTACCTGTCATATCTTTGTTAATGAGGGTTGCTTGGATGGACTTCCTGAGCGAGATGATATTCAGAATATGCTTCTACAATATCAGGGGCATTTCGATGATAAAACGTCTCGTTTAAGTTGTCAGATGCCTATTAGTGAATCACTTGATGGAATCACTATAACTATAGCCCCGGAGGAATGAAGTAAATGGACATGGGTTTGAAAGGCAAGTCAGCATTGGTAACCGCAGCAAGCAAAGGAATAGGGAGAGCTTCAGCTGCTGGTCTGTTGGCTGAAGGAGCGAGAGTAATGATCTGTGCTAGAGATGTTGAAGAATTAGAACAGACTCGAGCTGACCTAATGTCTCATGAAGGGGAAGTGAATTCATTTGTCGCCGATGTTTCTGATCCAGATCAACTAAAAAAACTTCATGCGTATGCGGTAGAAAAATTCGGTTCTATCGACATACTAATAAATAATGCAGGAGGGCCACCGCCCGGAGGTCATCAAGATCTAGATGATAAAGCTTGGCTGGATGCCTTTAATTTAACTGTACAGTCTGCGATAAGACTATCAAATTTAGTTTTGCCATCAATGAAAAGTGCGGGTTGGGGACGAATTGTTAACATCTCTTCATATTCAGTGCGCCAGCCTATGGATAATATGATGCTTTCTAATAGTTTGCGTTTGTCAGTTCTGGGTTGGGCGAAGACACTAGCGAATGAGGTTGCTCCTCATGGTATTTTAGTAAATACAGTCTGTCCGGGTTGGACTAATACTCATCGAGTTGCTTCTCTTCTTGAGGCACGTTCTTCAGCAGAAGGGATTACGACAGAAGAGGCGCGCGCGATGATAGCTCAGAATGTTCCTCTTGGGAGATTGGCAGAGGCTGATGAGATTGCCAACATGGTAGTGTTTTTAGCGTCTAATGCAGCTAGCTACGTGACTGGTGTTGCCGTTCCAGTTGATGGTGGCATTTCCAGAGTGGTTTAAAGAAGTATATTTATGGAGGTATTGGAAAAATTAGCAAAGGCTAACTCTATCGATGTTCATGCACATGTTGTTTTGGCAGACAGCATGGGCATAGCAGGTAGGCATGGTCCAGAGATTGGCTACAACTGTGATGGAACGCCTTGGTTTCGTGTTGGAGAGTATCAATTAGATGGCGTTCGTTATGAGGGTGGTCCCTTTATGGATACTGATCTTAGGATTGAAGCGATGGATAAAGCGGGGATCGATATGCAAATCCTTTCTCCAAATCCTCTCAGTTATTTTCATTTTATAGAAGATTCAGATGCGATCGTATTCTGTAAGAAACACAATGCTGCACTCGCAAACATTCTATCGCTATATCCCGATCTTCTTGCAGGATTGGCAGCCCTTCCGATGCAAAATATTGGCGCGGCCATTGATGAGCTAGATAGATCTGTAAATAATTTGGGCTTGCTTGGCGCCTATATTGGCACCGATTTTGGTATCTCTTTAAATGACGAGCGACTTAACCCACTCTATTCTGCTTTAGTATCGATGAATGTTCCATTATTTATTCATCCGGCTCCAGCTGGTATTGATGGTTCGGAAGGTGACCGTAACTTAAGACAATTTGATCTAGACTTGCTTACTGGATTCGCCGCGCAGGAAGCTTTAGCTGTCGCCACACTAATTTTTGGAGGTGTTCTTGAAAGATTCCCATCTTTGGACATTTGCATTAGTCATGCCGGAGGTGGAGTAGCGGCCCTGGTAGGTCGTCTTAATCAAGCGTGTTTAAGACGACCTTGGGTTCCGGAGGCTCTAAGGCATGAGAGGGCATTTGAGAAATCATTGAGCAAGTTATGGTTCGATACTCATGTCCATGATGAGCGAGTTCTTGATTTAGTATTTAATGTTATGGGTAAGGATAGATTGGTCATGGGAACAAATTTTTCAGGTTGGGACCAACACGCCTTGGGAATTAATTCTGAGCATCAGAAGTTATTTACAGAAAATGCAAAACGATTGCTGAGGGCGGTGGTGTGAGAGAACAAGAACGGGTAGTGAGAGATTTTATAGAAGCATGGAATCAGATGTCTTTTGATGAAGTAATTAGTCATTTAGGGGAGAACATTTATTATCACAATATCCCTATGGAACCGGTTTCAGGATTGCCAGCAGTTACAGAGTATCTTAAGAGTGCGTGGATATTTAGCGAATGTAACTGGAAGCTTTTAAATATTGTCGCCGAGGGCAACATTGTTTTAACCGAGCGGATCGATGATTTTGTTATAAATGGATCGGATGTATCCCTCCCGGTCATGGGCACATTTGAACTTATAGATTCAAAGATCGTGGTGTGGCGAGATTACTTCGACCTGGCTAGCTATCAGAAGCAACTTGTCCAAGCAGGTATTTGATCTAAGTTGATATCAGGTTTTTTAAATATTGGAGATTGACTAGTGAAACAGGAACAAGGTGAACTTCAACAGCGTTGGCCGCTGGTTCTGGCAACGTGTATTGGAATTATAAGTAGTTCCTTTGTTTTGCCTTATTACACCATAGGGGCGTTGGTCGGACCCGTAACAACGGAGTTTGGATGGACTAGAGCTGAGTTTCAGTCAGCAATTTTGTTTAGTTCGGGACTCGGTGCACTGACTTCGCCATTTGTGGGATGGTTGATTGATCGCTTTGGTGCTCGACGGGTCGCTCTTCCTGCAATGCTAGGGTTGGGAGTAGGATTCTTTTTAGCATCATCGATGCAGGGAGAACTCTGGATGCTTTTTCTGGCCTATGGCAGTATCGCTTTGTTAGGCGCAGGAACAATACCAGTTACTTGGACTAGAGCCATAGCCACTAGTTTTTTTAAAAGGCGCGGCCTTGCATTGGGTTTGAGCCTGACAGGTACTGGAATATGTGCTTCTGTGGCGCCACATTACACTGTTTGGTTGACCTCTGAGTTTGGTTGGCGTGGTGCTTACATAGGATTAGGTCTGGTGCCTTTTGTGTTGGTTTGGCCGGTATTGTATTTTTTGTTTCGTCCGATTGAGTCTTCTGAAATAGAGGAAAATCAGGTCAGTCATGAAGTTCACGAAGGTTTAACGTTATCTGAAGCTGCAAGAAGTTATCGGTTTTGGATTCTTCTGTTATCTATTCTTTTTGCCTACATGGGTTTCTCCGGTATTGGTCCGAATCTTTTCCCATCAATGACTGATGATGGCTTTAGCCGAGAGCAGGCGGCTTCAATACAAAGTGTCTTTGGTATATCGATTATTATAGGAAGAGTGGTAGTAGGTTATCTTTGTGATAGATATTGGGCACCAGGAATTGCATGTGTATGTTTGTTAATGCCGACTATCGGGACCTTGATTTTTTTTGGAGAGCAATCGTTTGCGATGGCAGCTATTGCCAGTTTTACTATCGGTTTTGCAGCAGGTGCCGAGTTAGATTTGATGGCTTTTCTAGCGGCAAAATACTTTGGCCTGAGACATTACGCCAAAATTTATTCAGTGCTTTATGCTACTCTTGCCGTATGCTCAGGGACTGCACCAATGACCTTCGCGAGAGTTTATGACGTTACGGGAAGTTATGACACGGGATTTGTTGTTGCCACTGGTCTTTTCCTAACAGCGTCAGTGATGGTGCTTTCACTAGGTCGTTATCCAAAAGCGTACCATTCTATGAGATGATGCCTAACTGATCTTTTTAATCATTGATTGAGATTTGTTTGATT
>JAQWLX010000022.1 GCA_029247075.1 Halieaceae bacterium
CTGATACTGGCAATCATACTCTCACGATCCTCCACTGACCTACTTTGATCCGAAAATAGTGCCACCAATTTACTCTCTCGCGGGCGAGACTTAAAATACAACTCGGAGTCGGTCTTAGAGAGTTTTTCTGCCTTTCCACCAACAATTACTTGTCGATCAAGCTCATTCCAAGGAAATAACAGAGAGACCTCGGAGTTATTTGATATTGCGAGGCCTTTAGCACTATTGTAGTTGGTAAAAAATACGAAGCCCCTTTTGGAAAAATCTTTCATCAGTACAATGCGCTGCCAAGGCTTTCCAGTGCCATCAATAGTTGATACAACCATGGCTGTTGGATCACGTATTTCTGAGAATAGCGCTTGATCTAACCAGTCTTGGAATTGATCAAAGGGTGAACTCTTTAAATCAGCGCGGCGTAGCCCTCCAGCTAAATATTGACGCCTAAAATCATGGTACTTCATATATTACCAATCCTAATCAATTAATCACTATCTTAGCTTCGCTTTTAATTGGAACAAAGTGATGAACTACGACTATGCATTGTCAGAAGTCGTTGGAAACACAGGTGCGCGTTCAGTATAAGCTGGAATTTCTGGGAAATGATGCAGAATCTTCCACTTTGCACCTAATCAATTTTCGATGTCCACCCCATATACATCTCGATGTATTGACTGCATTTCACTGTACTGATCCTCCTTATCCCAAATTCCTATAATACTCGCGGCCTCCATGAGCCCCTCAGTTCGAAGACGCTTACCTAAAGAAACATCATCGCCTCGCTTCAGCGAAGAAAATATTTCTGTCCAGCGACTAACGATTTCTTCCTTAAGCTCATCCTTCATAACCAAAATCCTAATCCAAAAATTTAATCTTTACATCTACCTTATGGTAGTTGAGATTTTGTACGCTAAGAGAGTAAAGTGCTATCCCCAATATTAAATTGAAAGTCGTATTTCACATGTTTAATTCTCACAAAGCACCTGTAAAAAAACTGCTTGCAGCAACTCTTCTCTTAACATTCTTGAGTTCGAACACTAGCACTGGAGATGAAGAAAAAGCACCAATAATCAACTACAAAACGCGCTTCCTCCCGGAAATTGGAAAAAATGGAATGGTTGTAGGTCCAGAAAAATTGGCGGCAGAGATTGGATTATCTATTTTAAAAGATGGCGGCAACGCTATCGATGCTGCTGTCGCAACCGGATTTGCCTTAGCAGTAACCTACCCACGAGCAGGGAATCTCGGAGGGGGCGGCTTTATGTTAATCCATCGCCAAAAGGAAAATCAGCAAACTTTGATAGATTATAGAGAAACCGCTCCCATAGGTGCTCAGTCTGATATGTTCCTTGACGAATCAGGAAAAGTTGATCGATCAAGAATTTACTTCAGTCACCTGGCAGCAGGAGTGCCTGGCACCGTTGCTGGACTGCTCCTGGCACTCGAGCGCTATGGATCTCTTCCTTTAGAAGTTGTAATTAAACCTGCTATTAAGCTAGCTCTGGAAGGATTCCCAGTATCCTATGCATTAAATTATGAGATTAGTTCGCGCGCAAAGAGGCTCGCCGAGAATCCTGAAGCAGCCAAGTTATTTCTGACCAAGGAAAAATCGGCTCCACCCAAAGGATCTATCTTCAAGCAGGGCGAGCTAGCAAATACATTGATGCGGATATCTGAGGAAGGACGCAATGGGTTCTACCGCGGCTTAACCGCCCAACTTATCACTGAAGAGATGGACTCAGCAGGAGGAATCATTAACAGCGAAGATCTTAACAGATATGCAGCCGTTGAACGCGCTCCGCTTCGTCAAACTTTTAGGGGTTATGAAATAGTCTCAACACCTCCTCCTTCTTCCGGCGGTATTCATATCATACAAATGTTAAATATTCTCGAGGAACTAGACCTTAAGGGAATGAGGCTAAACAGCGCTAAATATATTCACTATTTAACTGAATCCATGAAACGCGCCTATGCCGATAGAAGTAAATATCTTGGAGATAGCGATTTTATCCATGTTCCTGTGACTGAACTCATCTCAAAGAAGTATGCAAAGACAATAGGTAAGGGAATTTCTCCTGACAAAGCATCACCATCAAAAACAATTTCGCCAGGGGATGTTCAATCACATGAAAGTCCTGATACAACTCACTTTACGGTAGCTGATCGCTTTGGGAATGTAGTAACCAACACCTATACTCTTAACTTTAGTTTTGGCTCTCATATAGCAGTGCCTGGCACAGGCCTATTGTTAAATAATGAAATGGCCGACTTTGCAGCGCGGCCTGGGGTGGCAAATGCGTATGGGTTGGTTGAAGGTCAGGCAAATAGAATTGTCCCAGGTAAGAGGCCACTGTCATCCATGAGCCCGACCATGGTAATGCAAAATGACTCAGCTATTCTCGCTACAGGCAGCCCCGGAGGAAGTATAATAATAACTACTGTGCTGCAAGTTATTCTCAACTCTCTAGTTTTTGATATGAATATTGCTTCCGCTGCAGCACAGCCGCGGGTCCATCATCAGTGGCTACCGGATATTCTTAGAGTCGAACCAGGGATTGGACCTGACACAATCGATATTCTTGAACAAATGGGGCATAACGTAACCACAAGCTCAAGAACACTTGGTAGAACACAATCCATAGCACTTAAAGATGGATGGCTTTATGGTGCAACGGATTCTCGCCGTGCAGGTGGACACGTTGCCCGTTATTAAGCTACTGCTTTAACCGAATTCTGGCAGTCTGACGACCGATAGCAACCAATTGGCCCTCCGTATCCCAAAAAGTACCGTCCTCCTCCATAACGCCACTCGTAATTGAGCTGGTCTGCATGCGTGCTTGTATCGGGCCTCGACTAGGTAGAGCGCGTATCTGCACCGTCAACTCTACTGTCGGAACCCACCCCACCTTTCCAAAGACGTTGAAAGCGGGTGGGGGCATAGCATCTGCAAACATTAAAAGTGATATCACGTCTGGGTCAGTCCGGTCTTGATGTGCTAACCAACCTTCTATTTTTCCTTCACCTGAGGGTTTACCTGTGCGAAAAACATTCCCACCCGACGCGAGTCGAATGTCAACACGCTGGCGAAATTCAAGTCCACTATTGGCACCAATTTCGCAATCATCCCACACTGGAATCTTGTCTGCCTGAAAACTTGACCAATTCGGTCCCTTACTCACATTCAAATCTACATACGCAGCGGTAAGTATAACTTTGGGCTCCCCCTTTTGAATCATTTGTACTGAAGCGTGGCTTGTGCGTTTACTTGACCTAAGTACGGTGACGAAACAGTCGATAGGACCCAGTTCAGTTGGCGATATATAAAATGCGTTAACGACCTGGGGATGAGGATGAGCAAGCGCCTCACTGAGCGCACGTGCTCCAAGAGCCATCACGTAGCCTCCATTGGGCACCTCTCCAATTCGCCAACCCTCGCAAAGATGGCCCCGCCAGTGATTCTCCCCAATTTTCTTTACCGCAGTATCCCTCCAAAAATCGCCCACGCAAGCCTCTCCTATCAAAGATCCTTTAAATTTTTTGTCCTATCTCATCCCTGAGATTGACTTGCCTTTACCATTACCGATAAAAGTCTAATTTCTAGCAGTTAATTAAATCAAAGACTAGCGTTAACAAATCAGCTTTTCTATACTCATCAAAATGAAGTACAAACAAATCATTCCCAGAAAACTATGTGTGGCAGCGCAAACCACAGCTCTAGTAACCCTTGCCACTCTAACAAATATGATCTCTGCGCAAGAATCTGCCAGCCTCGACTTGCCCAGCGATATCGTCTCTAAAACATATCGCCAGGACGCTTATTCAAACACGCTAGGAGAGAGTCTCTATGACCTCGGCCTGGCGCAGCAACGCGCTAATAAACACGAGAAGGCGGTTGACACTCTCAAACAAGCGACCCACATGGTCAGGGTCAATAGCGGTCTCCATAGCGCGCTCCAGCTTCCAATCATCGAGGCTGAAATTGAAAGCTTGATGCATCTTAACTTATTTAAACAAGTCGACATTCGTCAGAATTATCTAAGAAAAATTCAGGCCAGAAGCCTAGTAGATAACGAGAAGATTGCTCGCAGCTTAATCAGACAAGCTGAGTGGCAAAATAAAGCCTATCACTTGGGTATAGCTCAAAATGACGAAGAAAAACTTTTCCGTTTGGTAGATATGCTAAACCTTTACCGTCACGCATTGACACGTCTCGCAGAGAAGCAAGGAGAGCTCTCACCCGCGCTTCTCGAACCCTTACACGGAATATTACGAACCCAATATCTATTGACTGGATTGATTAGCAAATCATTAGGGGTATACGAAAGAAGTTTGTCTCGGTTCGATAATGATGGCGCTCGCGCCTATCGTTCTCAAAACTTTAAACAAGGGAAACATATTATTTCGGCGATCTATGATGTCGAAAAAAATGCTTCAAAAAATCCTCTTGAGACTACTCAAAATAGCCTGACCATGCTTGCAGACTGGATGCTCTGGAATGGAAAGCGAGGGGATGCAAAAAGCACCTATATGAAGGCTACACGAGCTGGCTTAATTCCAGATGATGAAAATTTAGAGGAAACACCGGTTCCAGCTGAAATCTTTCCGGTGCCCGTACCCCTACCCCAGCTAGACGGATTTAAACCACTTCCGGATACAGTATCCATAGAATCAGCGAATCTACTGATTGGCTTTGACATAACTAAAACCGGACGCGCCATCAATGTAAAGCGTCTTGATGAATCTGATACCAAAGATGGAGTCGCCAGAAAGATTATCCGCCTAATTAGCAAGACACGTTTCAGACCTCGGCTTGAACTAGGCGAAGTAGTGGTTGCTGAAGGAATTACCTACGGGTTCGACACAAGCACTTGGTGATTAATGTCTTTACAATAGTTTACGGTTTTCCTTCCCACATGTTGCTATCCTACAAGATACTGTGACTATGTAAATGGCTTATTTAATGGTATTAAAAGGAAGTCTTAGAAAATGCGTGGTGACAATGGGGATGGTAGGTCTAGTAGCGGGGTGCGTCTCTCCACCTCCATCCAGCCCATCAAATTCAGGTGTGTCGGTTTCACTACCTATCCCGATCCCTATTCCTTCTAGCGGGGGGAGTAACGCGAGTAAAACAGGGAGCGGTTCAAGCAATAGCACGCCCTCTACCAACTCAAAAAAAGGCCAGAGCTCTACTTCTAGCTCTTCTAGCTCTTCTAGCTCTTCTAGCAAAAGTTTACCTGGCAACGAGGGCGGATCAATACCTTCACCAAAGGGCTCCGAGAGTACAAAAAATCCCTCTAAAATAACCCAAGAATCCTCCAATACAGGAAGAATCATCAACAGAGGAGATCCTGGTTTTGGGGAACTTTCGCAAACAGAAGAACTACCTGATATGAGAGATTTGCCTACAACATCAAGGAGCTCGACTAATGAGTCCTCCGATAGGAACCGATCTTCGAACGATCCATCCAGTACTACAGGTCAAGCATCAAAGCGAGATAACCCTATTGGAAGAGAAACTAATAGCAGCGACATTTCAAAGATAACCGGTAGAGGCGATCTGACCACTGCTGAAAAAATTGCGACTTTGGATGCTGAACTAAAATCTTCTGCAGGACAATTTGATCAAGCAATTAGCGAAGCTCGCACAGAGCAACAGAGAAATCGAATAAAAGTACCGTCGGAAAAATCTGACACCGATATCAAAAATTCATCACAGAATTCTATGCCAGAAGATGGTTTGGATTCTATAGATCCAAGGACTGGGGAATTACGAAAGGTAGTGAGCGTAAGCTCGTCGCAGGAGGCTAAGGCTGAAAATTATCCTGTCCCTAAGGATATCCAAGATAATTCACAGGATGAAGATATTACCGCAAAACAGCTTCGTGAACGTGCTGAAAGAGAACCAGATCCAGTGAAACGCGAAGCGCTTTGGGAACGATACCGTAAATACATGGGTATTAAGAAATGATTACCTACCGTATTCTTATATCTTATGTTCTTGCAGCTTTCCTAACGGGATGTGTAACCGAAACAATTAAAACTACAAAGATTCCAACGCTTAATACCGTCACAGCACCAGCACCCGAATATCAGTTACTTGATGTAGCTATTCCTGTCTTCGACCCCGGTATAGAGGATGATGAGTCAAATGACGTGCCTATCTATCCGGAGCTTCGAAAAGCTGAAGCTGCATACATGTCCTTGAGGCTGACTGAGGCGCTGCAAGAAACAGGTGCTTGGGCTGCAGTCAGGGTCGTTCCTAATTCAGACACTATTACAGACCTTACCGTACACGGAAAAATCGTACATTCTGACGGAGAGCGTCTGAATTTAAAGATTCGCGTGACTGATTCTAGGAATCAAACATGGCTAAACAAAAATTACGAAACGCGAGTCAGCCTCTATGCATATGAGGCTACAACACGCAGCCAGTACGACCCGTTCCAAGCAGTTTACAACAATATTGCAAATGATCTGACCGCCAGTCTAGCCGCTCTACCCGAAAAAGATCGTACTGACATAAGAAAAATAACGGAGCTGACTTTTGCTCAAAGTTTTTCTCCAGAAGCCTTTGGCGGACATTTGCAAGAAACCTCTAGTGGCTCGATTAAAATGATCCGTCTCCCCGCAGAAAACGACCCGATGCTGGAAAGGGTACGCACTGTCCGTGAAAGAGATTTTATCTACGTTGATACGCTTCAAGACTACTACTCAAACTTCTCGCAGGATATGCATGAAGGCTACCAACAATGGCGTAATGAGAATCTTGATGCGACGTTAGCACTCAGGGAACAACAGAGAGAATACAGAGCAAGGCTGATTGCCGGGGGACTGTCAGTGGCGGCGGGTCTTGCCGCCAGCACCAGTGACGATCGAAATACCCGCATTGCCGGAGCTACGGCGGTTATGGGCGGCGGCTACCTGGTGAAAAGTGGACTAGAACTTCGGAATCAGGCTCAGGTCTATATTGGAAGGCTGGAAGAAATGGGACTGATGCTCGACGCAAAAATCACCCCACGACTGATCCAGCTAGAGGACAAAACTACTCTACTTACCGGAACCGTAGAAGAGCAATATGCCCAGTGGCGTCAGATTTTAGCCGAAATTTATAGGGCCGAAACCGAGATTCCCGAGATTGACGTAGGGGAGAGTCCTCTAGCTTCTTCGCCACCTGACATTTCAGGTGAGCAATTAATCGGTACCGAGGCTCAATAGACTAACCTATTGAGAGATCCCGATGTCTGATAACAGAGATATTCTGACACCCACACCATTTAAAGCCGCTACTATTGAAAATAAATCAAATGCCACCACAGGCGAGGGAAAAGTCTCGCGTCGGTTATTTTTCTTGATCTCAGGACTGACTTGCATCGTTCTTTTCGTGATTCTTTGGTTACCGTCACTGGTATCTCAACAACAAAATGAAGTATTACCATTGACGGATACTGCGAATACTACCAACAACAACATTAACAGCAAGGCGTCACTGCAAAAAGCTCAGGATACCGCTTCACCTTGGGCTGACGCAGCACTTGAAAAGTCAAAACAGAATGCCCTGGAGCTGGCTACAGAAGCCGCGGAAATTAAATCAAGACTCGAAAAATTCGACGCACCAATCTGGGCACCAGATATCATAGAAGACGTTGAATTAATCGCATCAAACGCCGATGAAGCTTATCGAGCGAAAGAGTATGGACTGGCAGCCGTGGAGTACGAAAAAGCGCGCGATACGTTACTTACCTTAGAAGCGTCCGTGCCCGATAGATTTGAAAAAATATTAGCTGATCTTAGGCTGTCTATCGATGGTGGTGATATTCAGAAAAGTGAGGATCTATTTTCCCAGGCCTCACTTTTAAATCCCGTCAGCTCACGATTAACAAAAATAGATCTTCGAATGAATACCTTGCCGAAAATTCTTACGGCACTCGAGCAGGGTCAATTGCTAGAAAAACAGGGACAGCTGCAACAGGCG
The DNA here is from genome assembly GCA_029247075.1 of Halieaceae bacterium. Lineage (GTDB taxonomy): Bacteria > Pseudomonadota > Gammaproteobacteria > Pseudomonadales > Halieaceae > CABYJX01. The sequence continues at coordinate 7,970 of JAQWLX010000022.1, forward strand.
GTTATGACATTACAAGAAGCAAGCAAACTAGATCCTGAACATCCACTTGTATTAGATGCACTTAAAATCGCCAATGCCAAGTTGACCAAAAGTCAGTTCGATAAAGCAATGAGCATAGGCTATCAGGCACTTGAAAAAAGTAATCTATCTAGGGCACGCCAACAATTCACTCAAGCAAAAACACTCGATCCACTCTCCATAGAAGTTCGTACAGCAATAACCGAATTGAAAGAATTGGAGATGCGAAGTAGGCTATTCATACTTCGCAAGGAGTCGGTAGCCCTAGAAAGCCAGGAAAATTGGATCGGAGCGGAGAAGCGATTTTCAGAAGCACTGAAGAGAGACAAGAATCTCTTATTTGCAAACCAAGGGCTCGCTCGGGTTGCGCCAAGGAGGGTCTTAGATCAAATGCTTAATGGCTTTATTGAAGATCCAGAAAAATTAAAAATCAGAAAGGTCGCTCAGGAGGCAGCGAACGCACTTTTTGATGCTAGACAAATCCCTAGGCCAGGACCCCGCCTTAAAAATCAAATAAACACTGTGGCGACTCTTCTTGAAGAAGCAAATACAAAACTACCCGTGAAAATTATCTCTGATGGTCTGACCAGCATCACACTCTATAAGGTCGCCGAGCTAGGAAAGTTCGATTCGCGTAAATTACTGCTGCGTCCAGGAAGTTATACTGCTGCGGGGTTCAGAAACGAATATCGAGACATCCGAATTTCATTCGATGTCACAAAAGAAACAACGCCCCTAGAGATTAGCATCAAATGCGAGGAGACCATTTGATGTCAGAAAATGATACGGAAGACATTATTCGACCGACTGATTTTAAATCACTCAACATCAAGCAAGCACCTAATCACAAGCAAAAAATGTCAGCTCGGTGGTTACTTTGGATAGGATTTTTCATATTCTTGGTTTGTATAAGTTTCCTGCTTACAGCTAGATCAATTCAAATTCAGACCGATACCATTTCCGAACCAAAAATCGAAATAAGTGGGCTAGCCATTCCGATCGGTAATAGATTTCTAATACGCGAAGGAAATTATCCATTACAGGTTTCTGCGATAGGATATGAGTCTTTGCAAACAGTGTTAAATGTGGGATCAGAATCAAATCAGCTCGTTCAACTCTCTCTATCCATGCTGCCGGGAATTGTGACCATCCAATCAAAACCCTCAGGTGCCTTGATTAGCCTTGATGGAATCTCAAAAGGTGTCACCCCAAAAATCGAGCTTGTCCTAGAGGCGGGGGAGTATGAGCTCGCCCTGTCGCATAACAAATATCTTGATCTTAAAGAGAAAATAGAGATCAAAGGCAGAGAGATTGAACAGGAATTAAATTTCACTATGCAACCTGGTTGGGCTGATATCACGGTAGAAAGTTCTCCTCAAGGTGCCGAAGTCAGGCTGGATAGCCAGATTCTCGGCATAACCCCAGCGACGGTCCCCATTCCAGAGGGATCTCATCAAATTGTCTTAAAACTACCTGGCTATGCACCCCTTCAGATCGATCTGGAAACTACTGCTGGAGATCCAAAGAATCTAGGCACAATTGACCTAAGGCCAGCGTCCGGTGTCATTGAGCTAAAGAGCAACCCTGCAGCCGCAAACGTGTCGCTGGACGGAAAATTTCTAGGGCAATCGCCTATAGAAATTGAAATCTCGCCGAATGACATTCATCGAATTTCTGTTTCCTTACCTGGGTATAAACGAGAATTGAAAGAAATCAAACTCGGTCCAGGTGAGCGAAAATCACTGGGAGTAACACTACAGCCTCGCTATGGAGAACTACATTTTAACATCCAGCCCAAAACTGCCGAATTAATCATCAATGGAAAATCGAGAGAGCCAGGAAACAATACCCTATCACTTCCAGCGACGCCTCAGAAAATAGAAGTGCGTCAGCAAGGGTATGCAAGCAAAACGCAAATAGTGACGCCGGTCCCAGATTTTCCTTTGAGTATAGACGTCAAGCTATTGACGACCGCAGAAGCACGGGTAGCTCATTTAAGACCAATCGAAACCACCTCGGCCAATCAGAAGCTCATACTGTTTAATCCTGGTAGTAAGCCAAACAAGCAATTCAAGATGGGTGCACCTCGCTCAGATCCCGGCCGCCGAGCCGATGAGGTGTTGCGAACGGTCAAGCTAGAACGTCTGTTTTATCTGCAGAACAAAGAAGTTACCAATGCTCAGTTTCGCTTATTTGAACCTAATCACAATTCCGGCCAAATTCAAGGCGCCTCTTTGAATCGCGAGCAACAACCTGTGGTGCAAATCAATTGGCAACAAGCGGCGCAGTACTGCAATTGGCTTAGTAGACAGGAACAACTCCCGCAATTTTATATTGAATCGGAAGGGTTGATCACTGGACACAATCCAAAGTCTACGGGATACCGCCTGCCAACAGAAGCCGAATGGGCTTGGGCTGCGCGCGTCCGGGGAGATAAGATCATGCGCTTTTCTTGGGGTAATACTTTTCCGCCACCATCAGGGAAACATAATTTTGCCGATGATGCTTCAGCGTACATTAATGGAAGGGTAATTAATGGGTATGCCGACAGCTTTGTCGTTAGCGCACCTGTGGGCTCTTTTCCTGTAAATCATCGAAATCTCTATGACCTAGATAGCAATGTCGCTGAGTGGATACACGATGTCTATCAAATAGCAGGCCTTGTCGGAGATCCATTGATTGATCCTTTGGGAATACAGGACGGTGACAATCGAGTCATTCGGGGTGCAAGTTGGGCACATAGCAAACTTTCTAATCTACGCCTTTCTGCCCGTGATTATGGGCAAATGGGTCGTGATGACGTAGGATTTAGAATAGCGCGTTATGCCGAATGAGCATTAAGTATCAAAGACCTTACATAAACGGTAACCATCAAAGGAATTTACCATGAAGCAAACGCTATCTACGGAGTTCATCTACCAAGTAATCGCACTCCTGACGATCATCATTCTGGTCCATGGCTCCTATGTCGGAATAATACGTCCCACCGCCGATGCTGAACTTAAGCAGCAGGCATCACTCATGGCGTCAGGCGAGCAGGTAGTGCCGGACAGAAGTCTTGCGGTAATCGTTAGAGATTTTGAACAGGAAGCGTGCTTTATTTTAATGCTTTGGGCCCTAGCAATTATGGCTTTCAAAGGTAGGCAGACATTTTATGAACGAAATATGGTTAATACATCTCTCCTAGACATACCCGAAGGAACCAGTGTTCTGCCCGTGGATGCACGCGAATACAGCAGAGGGTTAGAGGGTCTGCCTAGTTCAGAACAGAAATTTCTTCTTGTACGAACCCTACTATCTGCTTTACAACGCTTTAGTACTACAGCAAGTGTCCAATCCGTGTCCGATACTATCAAGGAACAGTGCGACATCGAAGCGGAAAGACTCGATTCGGAACTTTCTATGGTGAGGTACATTGCGTGGGCAATTCCATCAATTGGATTTATCGGCACCGTAAGAGGGATTGGAGAAGCTTTGGGTCAAGCCTACAAAGCCGTAGAAGGGGATATCTCCGGAGTAACCGCAAGCCTTGGTGTGGCATTCAATAGTACCTTTGTCGCGCTGATACTGAGCATTATTATCATGTTCTGCTTACACCAACTTCAGCTCTCACAGGAAAGATTGGTGCTCGACTGCCAACGATGTGCAGACCAACAGCTTCTGAGACATTTGGCTAACGAGTAACAATTATGGCCGTCATCCTTGATCTTCTGGATACGTCAATAAAATTGCTTTATGAAGACAAAGCGATACACAGTAATGGCTTCGTCTTTAACACTGAAAACGAATTCATTTTTGGAGAAACCGCTGAAAAAAACTACAGAACTCAACCAAGGGAAGTTAATAATAAATTCTGGTGGCAATTAGCAACGGAGTCGCTTCAACTGTCTTTTGGCCCCGCACGACATACTGCAGACCTGGTGCATCAGCACTTGCTCTCGCTATCTCAAGATGCATCTGAGTCAAATCAGATTGCACTCGCCGTCTCAGGAAGTATGAGTAAAGAACAACTCTCACTATTGCTTGGTATTATTGAACAGTGTCCATTCACAACGCTGGGAATAATCCACAGAAGCGCTCTTTTAGCAGCCAATGTATCGACTCACACTTCTATTTTACATTTGGAGTTGCAGCTACACCAGGCGATGATCGTTGAATTAGAACGCCGCGACGACTCATTCTCAGTAACTGGGTCCAGTGTGATACCTGGCATGGGCTGGCTTCAGTTAAAAGAACGCTATGCGTCAGTGATCGCAGCCAACTTCATTAATCAAACTCGGTTTGACCCTAGAAAGCAGGCGCACACCGATCAATTGTTATACGATCAGATGCCTAGAATAATTGATGAACTCTTTGAACATGATGAAGCAAGTTGTGAAATACAGGGACATGTGGCACGGCTTTGTTCAGCGGACGTGCAGCACATCACAGATGAACTAGTTGTTAGGGTTAGAGGAATACATCAAGACCTAGATCAAAGACCCGTACTTCTAGAAACCCCCACAAGCACGCTACCGGGGATCAATAAAATACCAAAAATAATTTCGAGCGATACTTTACGACCATCTCTAATAGACTCAATCAAGCTTGACCCAAACTCGCTAAGACTCATCAAGGCGGTACCCACTTCCCCTGCTCCGATGAAAAGAACCTCGAAACCCATTGACGAAAAAATAACGAAAAAAAATCGTCCCACCCACTGGATGGATAAAAATTTCACTGCGTATCCGCTGGGAGACGGAATCATATCCGACAATATCCGACTAATTTGCATTGAAGAAGATTGGTTTGCTGCACCCGCTGATCAGCTAACGTGTAATTCTAATCCCGTTTCCAAGCAAGCCCTTGTACCAGGCGATCGACTTCAATTCAATGACGAAGCCGTCCTTTTGATACACCTTAGGTCGGACGGTTAATCTGTGGCACGAAGAAATCGCACGTTTACTACCTTCAGCCTCAGCTTCCTAGACATTATGTCCTGCGGTTTTGGGGCGGTAGTGTTGGTTTTCATGATTATCGATCATAGCATCAAGGAGGATGTTCTTGATTCTAATCAGACGTCTCAAATGGAAGTAGATCTCTTAAAATCTCGTGTCAAAATGGAAAATGAGCGTTCCGAGGCTCTAGATTCTAAGACCCTCGAATTGAATAGTGAAATTATGCGCTTAGAAGAATCAATAGAAATCTTGCGATTGGATCTATCTAATTTGGGCAGATTGGACCTAGAGGAAGCAAGAAAAGCACCTACTAAAAACGATTTAGCCAGTCTTAACCAAAAAATTATCAAAATGGAAATCACGTTAAACGCACTGGAAAGAAAAAATAGAGCCTTGCAAGAAGAGAGTCCGCTAGATTTTGCTGGTAGTGGGGGAAGACAGAGATTAAGTGGATGCAAGTTAACAGGGAAACACGTCGCCATACTGATGGATATCTCAGCCAGCATGCTTGAGCAGACGGTGGCCGATGTCTACGCACTCCAAAATGAAAAAGAACTTATTCAATTGCGGGCACCAAAATGGCGCTCCGCCGTCAAGTCACTTCAATGGATCTTGGGAAGCTTTTCTACTACAACAAAATATCAAACATACGTATTCAATGATCATGTCAAAACATTAAAAAAGGATACGAAAGACACTTGGCTAGAGGCAAAGAATCAGCCTGAATTGGAGGCAATAGCTTCAAATATTGAGACAATTGTTCCATTCGGAGGAACAAATTTACAGGAAGCGGTTATGTCACTGCAAAAAATGGATCCCGTTCCGGATTCCATTTGGATAATTACGGATGGGCTACCGAATCAGAAAAAGAGTTCTAATGCGTATGAAAGAGTTTCTGTTAGCAATCGATATAAATATTTCCAAGCAGCACAAAAGGAATTTCCAGATCTCGCATCACTGAATGTGGTGCTCCTTCCTTTTGAGGGGGACGTAAAAGCTAGTTACTTATTTTGGAAACTAGCTGTGGAAAAAGGAGGGTGCTTCATTGCACCAGAACGAAATTGGGGGATTCAGGATATATCAGAGAACTATGCATATGCAGAAGATGCCGAGAAAGAATCATTAAATAAATCATGGGCTATACCTAACGATGTCTAGATCTCGAAAGAGCGGGAGACGCCCGCCGGAAGAATTTTCAGTATCTTTCCTAGATGTTATTTGCTGTGGTTTTGGAGCGGTGATACTCCTGCTTATGATCACCAAAACAGCAGAATCTCAAATCCTAGATTCCTTAGTCGCTAATTTACAAAACGAAATTACTGAATTGAAACAAGTCTTTGTTAAATTAGAATCCAAAAATGAACGTGATCAATTAAAAATAGATTCTCTATCAGAAGTTAAAGTCGACCTAATCCAAGCAAAAAATATTCTTTTGGGGAAATTAAAGAAACTACATTGGCAAGCTCCCAAATTAAGTGATACTAAAGCTTTAGAGGATCATAAAAAGCTGCGTCAGCGACTTGAGGAACTTTCTGTTTTAGAGGAAGATCTTCTTAAGAATGTGGCCGATAATAAAAATGAACTTGTGATTGGTATACATGCTGATAGGCCCTATATTGTCTTTGTTGTAGACCTATCAGGCTCGATGAATCCGAGAAAAAAAGATGGCTCTCTATCTAGAGTTATTGCTTCTATTCTTGACGCTCATCCTCAAACTAAAGGAATGCAAGTCTTTGATTCAGATGGAAACCAAGTGATCTTTGAAAAAGTGGGCTGGATTAGGGATACTGCAGTGAATAGAGATAAAATTAAACAGAGGCTTGAAGGCTTTCCTTCAGACGCATCAAATCCTACTAAAGGGTTAATCAGGGCAGTAGATCTTATCGACAAGACAAATTCCCCCGGCAGTATATTTCTTATAGGAGATGATTTTCGAGCAGGAATTTCAAATTGTCAAAATCCGACATCACTTGTTAGAGGAATAACTAAAAGAAATCGTACAGGAGTAGATGGTATAAAGATAACCAAAATAAATGCTATTGGTATGCGCACTTATGGCGGCCCAGAAGGACGTCTTATGTCAGAGTGCTTTGCGAGACTCGCTAGGCCACTAACAGGACTAAATGATGGCGCTTTTGTGGGTTTATAGAAACACCTTTAAGTTGATCATGCTAACAGGCTTGTTTTTATCAGGCTGCGGGAGCAATCAAGTGATTGTCCAAGGCGATTTTCCAACTCCATTGACGGAAAAATTTAATCAGACTTTAGGTGTCTATTATGAGGATGAATTTAAGTCGCACGAGATTTTTGATGAAGCAAAATCCAGAGGACAAGCAGACTGGCGGATCAAAACTGGTGAGGCACAGGTCAGGATTTGGAACTTAATTTTTTCAGGAGTCTTTTCAAAAACCATAACACTTTCAGAAAGACCTTCCTCAGAAAAACCAGCAGAGGGAGTAGATGTAATCATTATTCCGCATGTCGAGGAACTCCAATATGCCATACCTTCTCATACACAAGTTAAGGTATATGAAATATGGATGCGCTATCGCTTTGAGTTAATAAATGCCACTGGCGAGCCTCTTGGTGATTGGAAAATGACTGCTTATGGAAAAACCCCACAGAATCTTGTAATGGGTATTGAGGGCGGACAATCTAAAGAAGAAGCGATTAATTTAGCTGCCATTATGGCGCTAAGAGACGCCGGCGCTCACTTTGTTACAAGCTTTCGACGAGCAGAACCTATAGCTCTTTGGCTGGATGGACTATCCGCTAGAGAAGATGATCCAAATGAAAGGAAGTTTTCACAACCCGAATCCATAGAATTGAACCAATGAATATTAAAACCTTACTACCTCTAATCCTATCGATTAATGTTTTAAGCGGTTGTGTTACTTCGAGGGTAGATGAAATGGTATTTAACGAACCAGAAATTGGTATTGGGGAAGCCACAGCCGTCATTCTAGGCCGCAGGCATGGCAGTGACTACGCGACCGAACCAGATTTTGTGCAATGTGTTGGCACACACATTATGAAAAAAGATCCGACCATAACAATAATCCCGGAAACTTATTTTCTGGATCATCTTTATCCCTGGTTTGAACCAAGAACGGCGCCACTAGAACCACGTAACCTTCAACGCTTCGCTGAGGAACGAGCGTTGCTGCAAAAGCTCGAATCTCTTGATCTTGCTTACATGATCTGGATCGATGGGAGCACTAAGAATACGGGGAGCGATGGCAGTCTATCTTGCAGCCTGCATGGATGCTTTGGATTCGCGACCTGGAGTAACGAAGCTAACTATGAGGCAACCATCTGGGATTTTACTGCGCGTGCAGAAGTAGGAAAAGTCAACACAGAAAGCAGTGGACAAACCTACATGCCCTCAATCTTCGTGCCACTTCCCATCCATGCTCCGGTTAAGGGAGTGGCATGTGATGGGATAGGCGATCAGCTTCTCGAGTTTTTATCAGGAAAATTCTAAACCTTGGCTTTTAATATAAACAAGTCAATCTTATCAATCACTTCGATTGTAATATTAACCAGTCAATCGATTAGTGTTGAATCAGGTTTATAAGAAATTTGTCAAGAAA
>JAQWLX010000024.1 GCA_029247075.1 Halieaceae bacterium
CTTTATCTAATTTTAGAATTGCCCAGTCAGCATGCATGCCACCGCCACTTGACTGTCTATAAGCGACCCGGGAAATTATGTTTTCTTGAAGATCTTTGATTTCAAAACTAATTGGTCGACTTATATCAAAATAATTTTCAAAGCAGTGCCAGGCGGTCAATATAAAATTTGATGAAGTGGCGCCTTTTTTGCCTATCAGGCTGGCGCTACAAGTTTCCCTGAAAGAGTGCTGTTCGCCCTCCTCGAATTTAGTGCTCGGTATTGTTAGTCGTCCAACAGATTCAGTCCAAGAAGGTAGAGAGGTCAATTTGTCATTTAGGTTATTTGAGTATGTTTCGATTGAGTAAAGAGCTAATAGTATGAAAAGAGAAATTGTGAAAGTATGATGCGGCTTCGATGTTCTTTTTATCGACAGATTGGTAGGTGTTTTGAGAATAGCTTCCACAATTGTTAACCTAAGGTTTGATCACAAAAATATAAAATACAGCTTTTTTAGTGAACAAGCTTGCCGAGTATGTAGAGAAGTTAAGGAGAATATTAATGAATTATGGTCGCGAACGAATCGTTCTCGTCACCGGAGCAAGTCGAGGTGCCGGACGAGGGATTTCAATAGCGCTTGGTGCAACAGGCGCGACGGTATATCTAACCGGTCGTCCAGAGGCTGATAGCAACAGTAATCTCTCAGGAACTCTGTCGGAAACAGCTCAACTAGTGACCAATGCTGGAGGTGAAGGTATCGCTCTCTATTGCGATCATTCTAGCGATGAACAAACTCAGTCAGCTCTAAGCGAGATACAAAAAGAACATGGCAGGCTAGACATATTGGTTAATAATGCTACTGATATTGATGATGCAATTACTGATAGTGGCCCGTTTTGGGAAAAACCAATTTCTCTTTGTAATCTTTTGGATGTAGGTCTGCGTTCACACTATCTTACTACTTGGCATGCAGCACCTTTGTTAATTACTGATGGAGGAGGTCTCGTGGTTAATACATCTTCCTTTGGCGGGCGTATTTATATGCATGGACCGGCCTATGGTGCGGGTAAGGCTGGTGTAGACAAAATGGCTCATGACATGGCGGTGGACTTCAAACCGTTTGAGGTCGCGGTGATTTCCTTATGGATGGGGCTTCTTTTAACAGAAAGAACTAAGCGGGTTTTGGAGAACGATCAAGATAGTTATCAAAATCTACTTGATTCAGCTGAGACACCAGAGTTTACGGGGCGCATTATTAATGCGTTAGCGGATGATAAAGATTTACATAAATTGTCTGGAAAAGTGTTAATTGGTGCAGAATTAGCAAGACAATATTCAATTGTTGATATCAATGGAAGAATACCACCAAGTCATCGAGCTATATTTGGGAATCCGACAGAATTTGGAGACACAATAGTCCAATAACGTAGATTAATTGCGAATCGAGATAGGGATAAAATGAAGAAATGGAATGGAAGTCTTCCCGAAGGGAATTATGTAACTTGCGCTAATGGATGCCGGATTCATTATCTAGACGAGGGTTACGGAGATGTAGTTATTTTTTTACATGGTTCTGGTCCGGGCGCTAGTGGCTATAGCAATTTTAAGAAAAATTTCCCGGCGTTCGTAGATGCAGGGTATAGATGTTTGGTCATTGATCTAATTGGCTACGGGTTTTCTGACAAACCAGAGAATTTAGATTACACGTTGAAATTCTTTGTAGAATGCGTGATCCAGGTTTTGGATGAAATTGAGATCGATCGTTTCTCCGTAATTGGTAATTCTTTAGGAGGTGCCATAGCGCTTGGTTTGGCTTTAGATTTTCCTGATCGAGTAGATAAGCTAATTCTGATGGCGCCTGGTGGGCTTAGTGAGTTGAGTGAATATCAGGCCATGGAAGGAATGCAAAAAATGTTCAAGGTTTTTGGGAGCAGTGAGAGTTTAACGCCTGATATTATGCGTGATCTTTTCGCTACCAGCTTGATGTTCGATCCCAAGCATGCAACCGATGATTTGGTGGAAGAACGGATGCAAATTATGAATCTCATGAACTCCCGGGTTATCTCGACAATGAGCGTGCCTATATTGACCTCTAGACTAAAAGAAATACAGCATGAGACCCTTGTTTTTTGGGGCGCCGATGAAAGGATGATGCCTGAAGGCGGAATAGCATCCTTGATTAAGAATATGGCCAACGTGCGGCTGATGATCGTGAGCAAATGTGGGCACTGGGTTATGACCGAACATAGAGACATGTTTAATAGAACTAGTTTAGATTTTATTAAGTTTGGGTAGTTATTTGAGTCTTTTCCTAATCTAAGCGTGATCTAATTTGGCTTAGTATTTTTAAGAGTTAGAGGCGCTTAAATACGCTGGTTTTTCACCACCTCCATGCACTTCTATACTTGCGCCGTTTATATAAGCCGCCAGACTGGAGGCAAGGAAAACGCAAGTATTTCCAACATCTTTCGGAGTGGCCAGGCGCTTCATTGGTATAGTCTTGCTTATTGCTTCGACGCCCTTCGCATCTCCATAGTGGATGTGTGATTGTTCGGTCTCAGTGAGTCCAGCTATAATTGCGTTAACTCGAACTTTTGGTGCCCATTCAACAGCTAGGGAGCCTGTAAGGTTTACTAGACCAGCCTTTGCGGCGCCGTATGCGGCTGTGCCTGGTGAAGGTCTTAGTGTACTTACGCTAGCTATATTAATTATAGTTCCCCCGTTTTCTTGATCTTGCATTATTTGATTGGCTGCTTGACTAGTATTTATCGGTGCAATTAGATTTAGTTTAATTATGGCTTCTGAAAAACGTGGTGATGCTGTCGCAGCTTCGGCGATTGGAGATCCTCCAGCGTTATTTACTAGAACGTCAAGCTTACCATATTCCTTCACAACTTCTGCTATACAAGTATTTATTTGTTCGACCTCTCGCACGTCACAGTTTATAAACCGTGCTTTTTTGCCATCTATTTCTGGTAATGTTTCGGGTATTGATCTTCCACATATGACCACATCAGAATTGCTAGATAAGAATGCTCTGCTAATTCCTTTGCCTATTCCTCGCGAGCCTCCAGTAACTAAAACCACTTTGTCATTCAGAGTAATTTGGTCTTGCATCGATATTTCTCCAGAAAGTTTTTCAGCTTCGGCTTGTATGCGATCGTGCTCTAACCTAGTATTTAGCAGATCACAATCCTATCTTAATAATTAGTGATGGGACACTCTGTGTTGAAAACTAGCAAGAAAAAAGTTCAAGTATAAAAAATCGATTTATTTAAGGAATGTAATATGAATACAAGCATAAAACCGGCCTTAGCTATCTTAGGCGGGACGGGAGATCTTGGAACTGGCCTGGCACGTCGCTGGGTCCAAGCAGGTTATAAGGTGATTATTGGTTCGCGAACTTTGGAGAAAGCTGACGCTGCTGCGAAAGATTTGATATCTGTGATGAATTCAAGAGGTGTAGACGATTATCAAGTCGAGGCAATGATAAATTTGAAAGCTGCAAATGCTGCAGACATTGCAATTCTTACTGTCCCCTTTGATCATCACGCGGGCACGCTTGAATCGGTGAAGGGTGCACTATCAGGAAAAATACTTATTGATGTTACCGTGCCTTTAGTTCCTCCGAAAGTCGCAAGAGTTCAATTGCCTAAAGAGGGAAGTGCAGGTGAGATAGCACAGGCCATCTTGGGAGATGAGGTTATGGTAGTGTCGGCCTTTCAAAATGTTGCGGCCCATCATCTTCAGGAAGGGAAGGGTATTCAATGTGATGTTTTGGTAAGTGGGAATGACAAGAATGCTCGAGAGCAAGTTGTACAGCTGGTCGAAGCAGCTGGAATGAAAGGTTATCATGCTGGACTAATTTCTAATGCAGCGGCGGCAGAAGCCATGACTTCGGTTTTAATTAATCTCAACCGACAGTTTAAAGGACATGCAGGCATTAAAATCACGGGCACTGGTAATGATTAATGACCTCTTCGGTCACTTTTAAAGCCCTATTGGATTTTCCGCTGGTTAACGAAGGGGATGACTTGGCGCATCTTATAAAACAATCCCTCGATAATAATCAGATCAGCTTACAAAATGGAGATGCTTTGGTCATAGCACAGAAAATAGTGTCTAAGGCTGAAGGTCGACTTGTCTTTTTGAATGATGTTGTGGCGTCTGACAGAGCACAAGAATTTGCAGCGATAACTGGAAAAGATCCAAGATTAACTGAGCTAATCCTTGGGGAAGCAAAAAGTGTGATTCGAGCACGGCAGGGGATAATGATCGTTGAGCACAAAAACGGATATGTGATGGCTAATGCTGGTATAGATAAATCAAATATATTGCTTGATGAATCCAATCAGTCTGTTCTGCTACTGCCTGAAGATGCCAATAAATCTGCTGAATTATTGCGAGAGAAATTAGTAAAATCTTGTGGTGTATCTCTCGCCATAATAATAAATGACAGTATTGGTCGTGCTTGGAGAAATGGTACCGTAGGATTGGCGCTCGGAACATGTGGTTTTCAACCTCTATGGGATCAAGTCGGAGAGAAAGATTTGTTTGGAAACGTGTTGGAAGCTACTTTGCCAGCTATTGCAGATGAGCTAGCCGCAGGAGCTTCATTTGTAATGGGACAGTCAAATCAGGGCCAGCCAGTAATTCATATTACCGGATGTAATTTAACCGAATCAGATTCAGACGGGACATCATTGCTACGTCCTCAAACGGAAGATTTATTTAGATGATGGGCAGTGCGGGCCGGATATTATTAATTACTGGTGGAATTGGTGGAGCTAAGTTAAGTGTTGGTTTTAGTAAAATATATGAAAGCGACTTATTAAGTTTTGTTGTTAATACAGGTGATGACTTTGATTATATGGGGCTACGCATTTGTCCTGACATTGATACCCTTTTATATAGTCTATCAGATCAAGCAGATCAGAAACGAGGTTGGGGACTTTTTGATGAAACATGGAACTGTCTGGACTCGTTGAAGAGGCTTGGATGCGAGACTTGGTTTAATTTGGGAGACAAGGATCTAGCAACTCATATATATAGGAATTATCTGATGATGAGGGGGCATAGTCTTTCCGACATCACTTTGGATATAGCTAAGCAGTTTTCGATTAATTCCCTTATAATGCCAATGAGTAATGATCTCTTGCAAACTGTCTTGCATACGGATGAAGGAAGTTTAGATTTTCAGGATTATTTTGTACGAAGAAGATGCATGCCAGTTATTAGATCGGTGTCTTTTGCAAATGTTGAAAGTGCTAGACCTTCAACGGTCTTGCTTGACTATTTTGCTAAAACTCCTCCAGAAGTAATAGTTCTCTGTCCTTCAAATCCATTTCTGAGTATTGATCCAATTCTTAATGTGCCTGGGTTGACTCAATTAATTTTGGATTCGGACGCACCTGTTTTAGCCATTTCTCCTGTTGTGAACGGTGATAGCTTGAAAGGTCCGACCGCAAAAATATTGACAGAATTGGGCATGTCAGTTTGTGCGGTCCGGATAGCTAAATACTATCAAGAGAACTATCCTGGGTTGATATCTACTTTTGTTATCGATAATGCCGACATTGGATTAACTAATAGGATTCAAGACTTAGGATTAAATGTCTTTGTAACGCATACGATAATGAATTCGGAGCGAGAGAAGGTAGAACTAGCAGAATCTTTATTGGGTTTTTGTGTGTGAATACAATAAAAAAGCTAGATGTTATCAAATCTCTTCACGCGATAGTGCCGATAAACAAATTATCAAAATGTAAGAGCCGATTATCTAGGTATATAAGTGCGGACGATCGCCGTCGACTTGTGCTTGCGATGTTTTATGATGTGCTAACAGTTCTTATAGATCACCCGCATATATCAGAGGTTACCGTTATAGCTGGAGAGCCTTTAAAATTTCCCTCTGAAATAAAAGATTTTGTTCAGCTCATCGAGGAAAAAGCTCTAGATGGAGTTGGAGGTGGACTAAATTCTATTATCGTTGCAGGAGTAGACTTCGTTAGGAAGCATTGCAAGGATGATTTCTTGATTTTACATGGAGATCTTCCTCTCCTTAGTAAAAAGGATATTACATCTACATTGGAGCGATTGTGTGAAGGTTATGACCTGGTATTGGGTGCTGATAGCCAGGATGAAGGAACAAATCTTTTTGCCTTTCGTTCGGATCTAAAACCAAGATTTAATTTTGGTCCCTCAAGTCTTAAGGTGCATAGGGAATGGGCGCAGCTCTCAGGTCTTCGTGCATCTTGCTTGAAAAGCCCAGGTATAGGTCTCGATATAGATACGTTAAAAGATTTGCGGGAATTATTTGCAGCTCGGAACACAGGACTTATAGGCAAATTTACTGCTAGACTTATACCTCAAATCCACGTGTCGGAATGCTGAACAGGCGATTAAGATATAAAATCTAGTCATATGATATTTTTCATGAATAAATTCTCAGGATATTGCTTTGCATAGCTCATTTTCCAACGAAATTCTTGCCGCAATAGAAAACGACCGAGATCTGACAGTTGCGGAACTGCTAAGTTTAGATGACAGGCTAGATCTAAAGGAGTTAATGCGAATATCTCGTCATCTGGCAGATATTGGCCATGGCGATAGAGTAACTTATTCACCTAAAGTGTTTATACCTCTTACGCGTCTATGCAGAGATGTTTGCCATTACTGCACTTTTGCGACGGTTCCTAGGCAGGTTGAATCTCCCTATATGCAGGTCGAAGAGGTACTCGAGCTCTGTCGTAAGGGTGTAGAGACAGGATGTAGAGAGGCCCTTTTTACCTTGGGAGAACGACCAGAAGCTCGCTATTCAGCAGCAAGAGATGCTCTTCACAAAATGGGATTCTCCTCAACTCTAGAGTATGTCAGTTTTGTGGCGGGTCGAGTGCTAGAGGAAACAGGTCTCTTGCCACATATAAATGCCGGCTGCATGGATTCTAATGAGATTGCTCAATTAAGATCGGTCAGTGCATCAATGGGTATTATGCTTGAATCTAGTTCTGAGCGCCTATGTGAAAAAGGAATGCCTCATTATGGTTCTCCAGACAAGATCCCAGAACGACGCTTGCATACTATTGACTTGGCTGGGATGGCCAAAGTGCCATTTACATCAGGCATTTTGATTGGAATCGGTGAAACTCGCCTAGAGAGAATAGAGTCTCTTTTGGAGCTTAGATCAAAACATCGAAAGTGGAATCATATACAAGAAATTATCATCCAGAATTTTAGAGCAAAGCCGCATACTCTCATGGAGAAAAGCCCTGAACCAGATCTTGATGAGCTACTTTGGACAATTTCAGTCTGCCGTTTGATTTTTGGATCCAAGATGAATATTCAAGTTCCTCCGAACTTGAATCCAGGTGTTTTATCTCAATTAATCTCATCTGGAATAAATGATTGGGGCGGTATTTCGCCAGTGACTCCGGATCATGTAAACCCAGAAGCCCCTTGGCCACACCTAGAACGGTTGAGACGAGAGACTGAACAATCTGGAAAATTTCTTCAAGAAAGGCTGACGATATATCCAGAATTTGCCAGTCGTTTGGAACACTGGGTGGATTTAGGAATTAAACATCATGTGCTGGCACATTGTGACTCACAGTGGTTAGGTCGTGATAATAACTGGATTGCCGGACAACCGTCTAGCACCCAAACAAAGTCGCGTGAAAGCATTGCCGGGGCTCGACGAAAAATTTCAAAGGCATCGAGATCTATTATTAAAGCTGTAGAGCGATGTGAAGCTGGACTGAGACCGTCATTCAAGCAATTGCAAACTTTATTTGATGTTCGTGGAGAAGCCTTTGACTATGTTCTGAATTCTGCCGACCGTATGCGTCAACAAAGTGTTGGAGATAACGTGACTTATGTGATTAATAGAAATATTAATTACACGAATGTATGCACCTACAAGTGCCGCTTTTGTGCTTTTTCTAAACAAACAAAAAAGGTTCATTCCAACGAAAGATCATATGATATTTCAGGAGAGGAGCTTGCTCGCCGGACTAGAGAAGCTTGGCAGAGGGGCGCTACAGAAGTTTGTCTCCAGGGTGGTATCCATCCCGATTATACTGGGCAGACTTATATCGATATTATTTCAACGGTTCGTGAGGCTTGTCCGCAAATTCATATTCACGCATTTTCTCCGTTGGAAATTATGCATGGAGCCAAATCACTAAACGTTGAAATAGCAGAGTTTTTAACAATGCTCAAGGATGTTGGTCTCAATACCTTGCCCGGTACCGCCGCTGAGATTTTGCATGACGAGGTGCGCAAAATTTTGTGTCCCGATAAATTAACAAGTTCTGAGTGGCTTAATGTAATGAATACTGCTCATCGAGTGGGTTTTAGAACGACAGCAACCATCATGTTTGGTCATGTTGATTCGTCTGAGCATTGGGCAGAACATATATTAGCCGTGCGAGATCTTCAAGCTGATACAGGCGGTTTTACTGAATTTGTTCCGTTGCCATTTGTGCCTACTGAAGCACCAGCATTTTATAGAGGCCTAGTTAGAAAAGGTCCTACCTGGAGAGAAGCTATATTAATGCATGCTGTGTCGCGATTGGCTTTCATGGGTTTGATCGAAAATATTCAGGTGTCTTGGGTGAAGATGGGGAGAGAAGGAGCTGTAGAATGTTTGAAAGCCGGTGCCAATGATCTTGGTGGTAGCTTAATGAACGAGAGCATTACCAGAGCGGCTGGATCTAAACATGGTCAGGAATGGTCTCCTGTCGAGATGGATTGGACGATTCGTAATCTTGGTAGGATTCCTTGCAACAGAACAACTCTTTATCAGGAAGCCAGTTTAGATAGAATCCATTCAGCTAGAAACGCTATAGATTTATTGCCAGTGGAGAATTTGCCGGCTGCAAAAAAAGCTGTCGACAAAAAGCTCGCTGCAAATCCTCTCGCAAATGATATGTCTTTTAAAAATATTTCGGACCAGGTGTTTTTGATGGCGGCTAGCAACTAATCCATTGCGTTGGTGTTCGTGGGCAGATCAAAAAAAATTAGTTTAGAATCTAGTTGGTTAAGACATCTTCGGAATGAGTTTGACGATGGATATATGATCCAGTTGTCAGAGTTTTTGCGAGAGCGAAAACTTTCCGGAAAAATTATATTTCCACCGGGTAATCAAATCTTTTCTGCCTTCGATGAAACGCCAATTAACAAAGTTAAGGTCGTTATACTCGGGCAAGATCCTTACCATGGTCCGGGGCAAGCGCACGGACTGAGTTTTTCTGTACCCCGGACAGTGAGTATTCCGCCATCTCTAAAGAATATATTTATTGAACTGCAAGATGACCTGGGGTGCAATTTGCCCGAGCATGGATGTTTAGCGCATTGGGCAGCTCAGGGTGTTTTGTTGCTCAATAGCGTTTTGACGGTAGAGCAAGGCTCTCCTGGCTCTCACGCGGGTATCGGTTGGGAAAGACTTACTGATAAAGTGATATCAATAATTAATATCGAGTTAGACAACGTGGTCTTTATGCTCTGGGGTAGATATGCAAAAGAGAAAGGAAAGTTATTAGATGATAAAAGACATCTTGTTTTGACGTCAGTTCATCCTTCTCCATTTAGTGCTCGCAATGGTTTTTTTGGATGTCGTCATTTCAGTAAGGCGAATAATTATCTTGCGGAAAATGATAAAGAAGAAATAAATTGGAACTTATAGCTTAATAAGGGTTATTTAAAAAACAATCTCATAGGGTAATCGTCCCAAAGTAAGCTTAGGGCCGGTTGGGTTAGAAGCGCGCAATTCCGCATTTAGGGCTTTTTCGGATATTGAAATCAAGATAGTAATAGCTTGTGAAGTGCTAGCAACATTGATTATAACTCCAGCAATCTTGTCAGTATCTGCGTAATAAACGTTCGACCCAGGCATGATCATTGGTCCTCTACCCTCGCTAATGGCAAAAAAGCAACGCCGTTTAGGCGTGCCTCGATACTTAAGGCGAGCGACTATTTCCTGGCCTGTGTAACAACCTTTCTCAAAACTAATGAAGCCACTCAAATCGTAATTCAGGACCTGAGGGACATACTCTTCAGAAGAGATTAAATCTAATCTACTTATGCCAAGCTTTATAATTTCTTGCTCCCAACCTGTTTCATTACTTTCATGACAGGCCTCTAGAAAATTTTTTAAAAGTTCACTGCCAGTCTTGCTATTAAAGATGCACTCAAAGTGTTCTCCGTGCTCATCTATCTGAGTCACATGAAAGTCTCCCGTGTGAATCTTTACTCCTTTACCATTTATCTCTTTCTTCATTAATCTTTGGATGACATCTTTTGCGTCATTTCCCCAGCATCCAGCAACTTGCCAATCCGTTAATTCTTCAATGAATTTAACCTGAGAAAAAGCAGCATATTTTTTAAGATTTAATTTGGTAACTTCTTTAATCTCTTTTTTGAGTCTTAAGGCAACTTTAGAGTTTTCGAGATCTAATAAAAGGAAATCACTCAATACGCGACCCTTTGGAGTACAAAAGAGTCCCTGAAGGCTTAATTTTTTAGAAAGTAAACGGACATCACATGTGCTTTGTCCTTGGAGGAACGAATGAGTGTCGTCACCTTCCAAAAATATCAATGCTTCATTTTTTAGTAGTGTAAATGATGTATCCAAAGCTTTTTCAATTGACCAATAGTTTTGTCTGAGACTTGCGAGACTGAATAATTATATAATTTATGATTCTCAAATTTTCTAAAAATTTCAAACCATGTGCCTGTATGATAACACTATGGAGCAAAACATAAATATCAATAAGGTAATTTGGGCTGGTAGAAGAGGTCTCTTAGAACTTGATCTACTGCTGGAGCCATTCATTCGCGCTGAATTTAATAAAATGAGTGAATTCGATCAAAATCACTTATATGAATTTTTGAAATTGGATGATGACGAGCTTTTCGATTTTTTTCTTGGATCTAAAGAAGTGCCTCAGCAGTTTCTAGCTATTGTTAGTGAGGTACTTGAATTTCATGCAAAAGAAAAAAACATATTAGGATTATGGGCATAGTATTGTATTTTTCGCCGGTTCAACTTGACTAGGGTGATCTAAGTTGAAGTGTAGGCCTCGACTTTCTTTGCGGTTTATAGCACAACGGATCATTAATTCTGCTACGACAGCAAGATTACGTAGCTCTATAAGATCCTCTCCAATTTTATAGTTGCCGTAGTATTCTGAGATCTCAGTTTTAAGTAATTCGACTCTATGTAACGCTCTAAACAAGCGTTTGTCACTCCGCACAATTCCAACGTAATCCCACATAAATCTTCGAAGTTCCTCCCAATTATGTGAAATGACGACATCTTCATTTGAGCGAGTTACCCTGGTAGCATCCCAAGCAGCAGCTGGTGTTGGCTTGGGTATATCCTTTATTTTCGATGCAATATTATTAGCTGAATGATTTGCATATACAAAGCATTCTAATAGGGAATTGCTGGCCATCCTGTTTGCGCCATGCAACCCAGTAAAAGATGCTTCGCCAATTGCATATAGATTAGGTATGTCTGTTTGTCCCTCTTTATTTATCAGTACACCGCCACATGTGTAGTGTGCGGCCGGCACGACGGGGATGGGCTCGCGACTAATATCAATTCCAAATTCTAGACATTTTTTAAAGATTGTCGGAAAGTGTTTTTGCAAAAACTCCTCTCCTCTATGTGATATATCTAGAAAAACGTATTCTATACCGAGCCGTTTCATTTCATGATCAATGGCTCGTGCCACAACGTCTCTTGGGGCTAGTTCTTTGTCGGGGTGAAATTGATGCATAAATGGATTGCCATTAGGCAGTCTTAAGATACCACCTTCGCCCCGAATTGCTTCGCTGATTAAGAAAGATTTTGCTTTTGCATGAAATAAGCAGGTCGGATGGAATTGATTAAATTCAAGGTTTGCAACTCTACACCCGGCCCGCCATGCCATAGCGATGCCATCACCACTTGCTCCATCCGGATTGGTTGTGTAGAGGTATACTTTGCTCGCTCCACCTGTTGCTAAGACTGTACAACGTGCTTGAAATACTTCAACCAGTCCATTGTCTTTATTTAATATGTAGGCCCCAGAGCTTATTCCTTCTTCAATTAGAATATCCACCGCGACTCTGTTTGTGAATATATCGATATTACTGGAGTCTCTTAACTTGTCACCAAGTACATTTGAAATAGCTCTTCCGGTTTGATCAGTCGCGTGAACTATTCGTCGATGGCTATGGCCGCCCTCCATCGTAAGATGTAACTCATTTATTGTTGTGGAGTTTCGCCTGTCAAAAGGAACACCGAGGTTTAGGAGCCAATTTACTACTTCACTAGCATTTTTTACTACGTGTTTAACCACGGTAGGATCGCAGAGTTCACCCCCTACGGTGATCGTGTCTGCTATGTGTGAATCAATAGAATCATCGGCATGAAGTGCTGCAGCCATTCCACCTTGTGCCCAGTAAGTGGCTCCTTCTGATAAGTCAGACTTTGAAACGATAGCAATTTTCAGGTTGCGAGGTAGGTGAAGTGCAATACTCATCCCAGCGGCACCACTGCCAAGTACTAAAACATCATAGTCATATCGAGTTTTCAATGTGGCGTTTGTCTCTACTGGAATAGACTCGTATTATAGTGGAGGTCTACTGATAGCAGCAATGCGAGTAGTTGTTTGCATTTTTAAAATTTGCCTTTGCTGCTACAAAAGGTATATTCGCTTGGCTTTTGGCTATAAAGCTGTTTCCAAGCTGTTTAAATAGACTTTGGCTTCTATTAAATTGAACTTCTTGTCATCACATTGGTCTACTAAATGTGGGCACAAGATTAATGCCATAAGCAGAGAGTTTTAAGTTTTTATGCCCACTAATTTTTCAGACAAACAGTTGGTTACCAAGAGTCGGCAAGGTGACAAGCGAGCTTTTGACATGCTTGTAATGCGTTATCAGAATCGATTATCCGCCGTTATTAGTAGATATTGCAAAAGTTCTTTAGATACTGAAGATATTGTGCAAGAGGCTTTCATTAAAGCTTACAGAGGCATCGGAAATTTTCGAGGAGATAGTGCTTTTTATACCTGGCTTTGCAGGATTGGAATTAATGTAGCAAAGAATCATTTAACCTCTTCTGCCCGTCATTTGTGCGCTTCAGAAACTAGTTCTACTGAAGAGGTGGAAAATAATTATGATTCTGGTTCAGGTTTTACAGAGCAAGTGATTACGACAGAGGGTAATATCTTTGGAGACGAACTTATTGATATTATTCAGTCAGCAATTTCCTCACTGCCTGAGGAGCTGGGGATAGCGTTAACGCTCAGAGAAATAGAAGGACTAAGTTATGATGATATTTCATCAATGATGGCGTGTCCTATTGGAACTGTGCGGTCGCGAATTTTTAGAGCACGTGAAGTTTTAAATTTAAAGATCAAAAAGTATACGCAATCGTGACCATGAACATTATTTTGTTAAAAACGAAATCCTGCATTATAGGATTCAAAGCAACCTTTAGGATTCTCGATCATGAATGATGAGCTTAATAAGTCCCTTTCTGCGATAATGGATGACGAAGCAGATGAAACCGAGTTAGAAGAAATATTTTCGGCCATTGGATCAGATGCTGAATTGCGACAGAAGTGGATAGAATTAAATCTTGTTCGTGATCTTATTCATGGGATTTCTGTTGAAGAACAATCCGACATATCTCTTAAGCTTAAAAAGCTCATTGAGCAACAACCTGATGATTCTCAGGTTAAAGGTCGCAGGTCCATTGTTGATTTTTTTAATCCTATAATGAATTTTGCAGTTGCTGCATCGGTTACTGCGATCGTGGTCCTTGGAGGCGAAGTCTTTTTAAAACCCGAAGTTGAGTTTGAAACACAATATGCAGGAGGGATATCTCCCATTAGTATGACTCCAATAGCTGGTTCTGCTCCTAGACGTGCGAGTTATAAAGCAGAGCAACATCAGCAGTTTTTCCCCGCCGCTAAGTTTAGTGATCAAAAAATGGCCTATGAGCAGATTATAGAGCGCATTCGTTACGCCACTGTTGATTTTGAGTCTATTGTTACGGATTCAGCTTCTCGCAATATCCGATCAAATGACAAAATCAGGCCGAATGAGAATCGAATAGACATGAAATATGTTGATTGGAAAGTAAATTGGATTCCCTCTGGATTCAAACCTATTAAAGACTCCTTTACTAATAATAATAGAGGAAGCTTTACAGATGGCTTGGCTTCATTCAGTATTTATTTGGATCCGGTTGCTCAGCAAACGAACTTACCTAAAACGGAAGGTTCTATTGTTTGGGGTGATATGACTTCATATGTAAATACGGCTAATTTAGCTAAAAACAGGGTTTTGATTACAGTGGTGGGTGATATTCCACCTGAGGTGGCGAAGAAGATAGCGTCCTCTGTAAAAGAAAACTCGAATAATGTTAATTAAATGATTTTATTTTTTAAGTTATATGCAACATAAATATCTATAATACTTTTTAAAATTCATTACTTGTTAATCCAGTATTCTAGCGTGTTTTGAGTTAGTGTATCGATTTACTTAATTGAGAATTAAAATGACGAACATTTCCTTCCCCAGAATTTTTTATTCGTATTTTTTAATTTTTCTAACTTTTGGAACCGAAGCATCCGAGTTTCCAGATTTTACAAAAGTTGTGGATAGCGCATCTCCGGCAGTAGTAAAGATAATAGTGGAGTTTTCAGGAGATGCTAGAGATGGATTTTCGAAGGATATGCCGGATTATTTGAGACGTTTTTTTGAAGATCGAGGAGAACCGCTTCCCAAAAGACCTCAAAGAGGTTCAGTAGGTTCCGGATTTATCCTCACTGAAGATGGTTATGTGGTCACAAATAATCATGTTGTGGAAGGATCTACAGAGGTGAAAGTTCGGCTCTCAGATCGTAGGGAATATCAAGCAAAGATTGTTGGATTAGACCCACGTTCCGATTTGGCTTTAGTTAAGATTGAAGAAAGCGATCTCCCCTGGCTTAAACTTAGTGATGATGATTTATCAGTTGGAGAATGGGTCTTGGCAATCGGATCTCCTTTTGGACTGGATTATTCCGTAGCCGCTGGAATTGTAAGCGCTAAAGGGAGGAGTCTTCCAACAGAAAGGAATGAAAACTATGTTCCTTTTGTGCAGACAGATGTGGCGATCAATCCAGGTAATTCTGGAGGTCCTTTGCTAAATTTGCGAGGCGAAGTCGCTGGTGTGAATTCTCAGATTTTCACCCGTAGCGGAGGGTCAATAGGACTTTCTTTTGCTATACCTAGTACTGTAGTTAAAAATGTAGTAAAGCAACTTAGAAAGGAAGGTAAAGTCACGAGAGGTTGGTTCGGTGTGACGATACAAGATGTTGATAAAAATTTAGCAGATTCATTCGGACTAGAGCGTCCCCGTGGAGCATTGATTTCGCAAATTGCACCAGAAGGGCCGGCTGAAAGAGCTGGGTTTCTTGCGGGAGATATTGTTTTGAGACTAGATGGTAATGAGATCGAAACCTCCTCCGATCTTCCTCATGTTGTAGGTTTAATTGCCCCTAATACTAAGGTAGATGTAAATTTAGTTCGAGATGGAAAGGAGATGATGCTTGTTTTGCAGGTTGGTGGTTTAGCAGCGGATGAAAAGCTATCTTTGTTAGGTAAAGGCATGGATAACATTGATTCGCTGCTTGGCTTAGTATTAGAGGATTCAAGCAAACTCGATCGTGATAGATATGGAATTAGTGGTGGAGTGACCGTTTTAGAAGTGGATCCGCGATCCGCATCTGCAGAGGCTGGAATAATTCCTGGAGATGTGATCACTCTGGTCGGATCAAAACCAATCAAGGGAACTTCATCTTTCGAGAAAGCAGTGAAAAACTTGCAACCCGGAAAGTCAGTTCCGATAAGGCTTATTCGTCGAGGTTCTCACATGTTTATAGGTATAAAGATACCTTAGAAATTTACATGCAGCGCAGTAAACTAAGAAAATCAGGCTAAGCACTGATTAGTAAGTTGCAATAAGGTGTGGCTTGGTATAAGAGTTACGAATACTATTCAATTACAGATTTCCCCCCAGTGTGGTTTAAGTGACAAAAATCTCTAATATACGTAATTTCTCTATTATTGCCCATATTGATCATGGTAAATCGACTTTAGCAGATCGATTTATTCAATTTTGTGGTGGTTTGTCTGATAGGGAGATGGAAGAGCAAGTTCTTGATTCAATGGACATTGAGAGAGAGAGAGGAATCACTATCAAAGCACAGAGTGTTACTTTAGATTTCTTAGATTCAGATGGACAGAGCTATCAGTTAAATTTTATAGATACTCCAGGTCATGTAGATTTTTCTTATGAAGTTTCTCGATCATTAGCTGCCTGTGAGGGCGCGCTACTTGTTGTAGATGCAGGACAAGGTGTTGAGGCGCAATCAGTAGCAAATTGTTATACCGCTTTAGAACAGGGTTTAGAAGTTTTACCTGTTCTAAACAAAATTGATCTCCCGCAAGCTGATCCCGAAAATGTTAAGACCCAAATAGAAGAAATAATAGGTGTTTCAGCCGAAGAGGCTTCATTGGTTAGTGCAAAAACCGGATCTGGTATAGAAAGTCTGCTTAGTCGAATTGTTAGTGTTATTCCTCCTCCAGAAGGTGACGAAAATGCACTCCTACAAGCTCTTATTATAGATTCTTGGTTTGACAATTTCTTGGGTGTAGTTTCCCTGGTTAGAGTTGTGCAAGGGATCTTATGCAAGGGAGATAAGATTATTGCAAAATCTCAAGGGAAAATTCATCAAGTTGATACCTTAGGGATTTTTACCCCAAAGCGATTAGTCAAAGATAAACTCAAAGCGGGTGAGGTTGGCTTTGTTGTAGCAGGTATAAAAGATATTCAAGGCGCTCCCGTGGGTGACACGTTAGTTCATAGTAAACACCTTGAGATCGATTCTCTTCCTGGTTTTAAAAAGGTAAACCCTCAAGTGTATGCGGGGATATTTACAATCTCTACAGATGACTATGAAGATTTTCGAGATGCCTTATCGAAACTTACCCTTAATGATGCATCTCTTTATTATGAACCAGAAACGTCAGATGCATTGGGTTTCGGATTTCGGTGTGGTTTTCTTGGTATGCTGCACATGGAAATTGTTCAAGAGCGACTAGAAAGGGAATATAATCTAAATTTGATAACGACGGCGCCAACTGTCATTTATCAAGTTGAGAGGAAAACAGGAGAAGTTTCTTTGGTTGATAATCCGTCTGCTTTACCTGATCCAGGAGATATTTTAGAAATGAGAGAGCCTCTGGCTCGCTGTAACATTCTAGTGCCTCAAAATTACTTGGGTAATATCCTTTCTCTTTGTAACGATAAGCGCGGTGTTCAGCAGGATATGCAATTTTTAGGTAATCAGGTGTCACTGCAATACGATATTCCAATGGCTGAAGTGGTAATGGATTTTTTTGATCGATTAAAGTCTGCCAGTCGGGGTTATGCCTCATTAGAATATAGCTTTCAAAGTTTTAAGTCAGCTAGTCTGGCACGCATGGATATTTTAATAAATGGAGAGAAGGTTGATGCTCTCGCAATAATAGTGCATAGAGATAAAATTCAATTTAGAGCGAGAGCATTAACTGAGAAAATGCGGGAATTAATTCCTCGGCAGATGTTTGATGTCGCAATTCAGGCGGCGGTTGGCGGCAAGATAGTCGCTCGGCAAACGGTCAAGGCTTTAAGAAAAAATGTAACAGCAAAATGTTACGGTGGTGATGTAACAAGGAAGAAAAAATTGTTAGAAAAACAAAAAGCAGGAAAAAAACGGATGAAGCAAGTAGGCAGCGTTGAAATACCACAATCCGCATTTCTGGCTGTTCTTCAGGCCGATAATTAAGAAAAGCAATGAGCATAAATTTTCCTCTTATCTTATTCTTGCTGGTTTTTTTCAGTGGTATTATCTGGTTGTTTGATTCAATGTTTTTTTTGCGAAAACGCAATCATATTCTCCAAGAAATACAAGCTAAATTTCCTAAGGAGAAAGATTGGAGTAAAAAGCAAGTATCATCTTATGAAGCCGAAGTAAAAAAGTTAGCGCGAGAACCAATTATCGTTGAGTATTCACGTGCATTTTTTCCAGTCTTGTTATTTGTGTTTATAGTTAGGTCTTTTATTGTGGAACCTTTCCAAATCCCATCTTCTTCAATGGTTCCTACGCTGCAAGTAGGGGATTATATTTTGGTAAATAAATTTACCTACGGAATACGACTTCCGGTAATTCGTACAAAGGTATTTGATGTTACCGACCCTCAGCGAGGAGATGTCATGGTGTTTTTTCCACCACATATGAAGGATACTTATTATATTAAGCGCATAATCGGTCTTCCTGGAGATATAATCTCCTATCGTAATAAGCAGTTAAGTGTAAATGGGTCTTTAGTCGAAACCGATTGGCAAGCGACCGTAAACTCAAATATTTCTCGCTACATAAAAGGGTCTGAGAAACTTGGAAGCGACGCGCATTTAATGCAAATAGACACTTTTCGTCCGGATAAATCCTTTTCAGTCGTGGTAAAGCCAGGTCATTATTTTATGATGGGTGATAATCGGGATAATAGTAGCGATAGTCGCGTTTGGGGGCAGGTTTCTGAGCAGCAAATTGTTGGTAGAGCTTTTGCGATTTGGATGCACTGGGATTCGTTTTTTAGTCTTCCTGCTTTTAATAGAGTTGGACTAATAAAATGAGCCAATGAAATAAGTTAATGGCTTCCTAATAGATAAACATGGTTATGGACGATCGTTATTTTATGCCGCTCACTTCGTTTTGCCACTATCTATTTCTTGATTTTTTGACACGCTTTTAACGGCCTCAGTGAAAAACTTAAATCTTTTGCAAGTAGAGTTAGGGTATCATTTTTCTGATACTCAACTTCTCGAGTTAGCTCTAACCCATAGGAGTATCAGTAGTAGTAATAACGAAAGGCTTGAGTTTCTAGGTGATTCTCTGATTAATCATGTGGTCGCAGAACATGTATATAGAAAATTTCCCAAGATCAGCGAAGGTCCTCTATCTAGAATTAGAGCCGCTTTAGTGCGACGCGAATCTCTCGCGGAATTGGGTATTAATTTAAAGCTTGGAGAATATCTTCTTCTTGGTACCGGAGAATGCAAAAGTGGTGGGCGAAACCGCAAATCCATATTAGCCGACGCAGTTGAGGCGGTAGTAGGAGCAATTTATATTGATGGTGGGTTTGAGATTGCTCGTGAAATCATTTTAGTTCTATATTCAGCTAAGTTTTCAGCTATGTCAGAGGATTTAGCAGAGAAAGACTCTAAGACTCAAATACAAGAATACACTCAGGCTAAAGGACTAGAGCTTCCGATTTATGAGTTGGAGTCGGTGTCTGGAGATGCACACCAACCAATATATCATGTAGTTTGTAGAATAAATGGCAGTGATCGGGTAGGTAGAGGTTCCGCACAGAATCGACAAGAAGCCGAACAGATAGCGGCTTCTTTGGTGTTATCTGCTCTGTGACTTTTTGTAATCGATGTGGATATGTAGCAATTTTGGGGCGGCCCAATGTTGGCAAATCTACTTTATTAAATCAACTGCTAGGATTTAAGCTCAGTATCAC
>JAQWLX010000028.1 GCA_029247075.1 Halieaceae bacterium
ATGATACCAATCACTTATGGCTTAGATCCAGCATCGGGTTTAATACTTATGGCTGGTGTTTATTACGGTGCCGTATTTGGCGGCTCAACATCCGCAATTCTTATTAACGCGCCTGGCATTTCGGGAGCTGTTGCTACCGCATTCGATGGTTACCCCATGGCTCAAAAAGGGCACGCAGGCAAGGCGCTGGCAATAGCAGCTTATAGCTCTTTCGCTGGGGGTACCATTGGTGCAGTGCTATTATTACTGTTTGTTCCCTTCCTCGCCCGTGTGAGCCTAAGTTTTCAATCCTCCGAATACTTTGCCTTGATGATCTTTGGCTGCACTGCTGTTGCAGCATTTTCTGGAAAAGGTCAAGTTCTGAAAGCCATTCTAATGACGTTAGTGGGATTGATGCTTGCCACCATAGGAGAAGATCCATCGGGCGCTCAAAGATTGACCTTTGGTAATCCTGAGCTATCCGATGGTTTCAGCTTTCTCATGATATCGATGGCTACATTTGCACTTGCAGAAGCATTATCTGTGGTTTTAAAGAATAAAACTAAGTCAGACAGATTGCAGTCTCAGCGCTTAACTGAAGTCGAGTTTGAGTCACTAACACTAGACCGCCAAGAAGTGAAAGAAATTACCGCACCTATTGCACGCTCCTCTTTGTTAGGTTTCTTGGTTGGAATATTGCCTGGTGCTGGTGCCACTATCGCCTCATTCTTGGGCTATGGGATGGAAAGAAGTTTTGCATCAGCAAAACAGAGGAAGCAGTTTGGCAAGGGGAGTGCTATTGGTTTAGCGGCACCAGAAACGGCAAACAATGCCGCTTCAACAGGTTCCTTTGTACCTCTTTTGACATTAGGTATTCCTGGTTCTGGAACTACTGCATTAATACTTGGTGCGCTGCTATCTTACGGTGTACAACCTGGACCACGACTTTATGTCGATAATCCTACAGTGTTTTGGTCAGTTATCGTTTCAATGTATTTCGGAAATCTTGTCCTGCTAGTACTAAATCTACCCTTGATTCCATTTATCGCTAAGATGTTACAAGTGCCCGGTCAATTCTTAACTCCTATTATCCTTTTCCTATCCTTGATGGGCGTATATTTAGTCAACTTTAACTCCGCTGAACTATCAATAATGTTAGTTGTTGGTATCACCGCACTAATATTTAGGCTCTTGGATTATCCTTTGGCACCAATGCTTCTCGGATTTATCCTCGGCGGCATGCTGGAGGACAATTTACGTCGAGCATTGCTGATCTGGAATGGCAATTATGATTTTCTTTGGCATCGACCTATTACCGCAAGTATTTTGATCATGACTTTAATCATACTACTCGTGCCTTCTCTTTTGACTTACATATCATCCAAATCGTCGTCTCATTAAAAATCTAAACAGATTTAACTATAGATAAGAGTAATAGATTAGCAAAATCAACAACCCGTCTGAACGAACACCTCACTTGAAACAAATTATTTATAACAATTCAAGGGTAGCTTGTCTCTTCCTCCTCTAACAAATGCTCTGACAAAAATTGTCTTATGGCACTTTTAATATCAGAGCATTTTATTTTTTTGTAGAGATACAGCACATCATTCATAAAAGAGGCATGATTACTGAAGAAAAAACCATCAGCGCCTGCAATAATAAGGAACTGCTTAACAGGTTCTGAATCATTTTCGTATGCTTCAACAAAGCTATCTTTTTGTGGATCGCATAAATCTCCTCTGTCTAGGGCCTTTTCAACATAGAGAACCCAAGCTGCAATAACAAAACTCATTAATTTAGTATCAATGTTTTTTGCTAATGCACTGTCAATATTTTGAAACCAACGCTGTTGTATTTTCTGCGAACTATCATTATTTACCTGTTGCACGGTATAGGGTAAAGCTCTGTTCTGAAACCGCTGCATCACCTCAACGATATAGTCTTCAGCTCGACAGTTTTTAGGGACTTCAGTAACGGGCAAAAAGTTTTCGTGCAATGCCTTTTGCACGAATTCAAGAATTAAGGGATCTTCCAACGCTTGGTGCACCATCGCACGGGAATTTAGATAACCCAATACCGAGATAATAGAATGTCCTGCATTAAGAAATCCCAACTTCATCTTTTCATACAGAGAAATATTAACGGTAAACAGTGCGCCTACCTGGTCAAGAGCAGGTCGCAAACCGATCAAATTATCCTCAATCACCCACTGAGTAAAAGGTTCTCCGGCAACAGGCCAAGCATCCTCCAATCCAAGCGTTGAATTGACAAGCTGTTTTAACACTCCATCTGTTGCGGGAGAAACTCGATCAACCATTGACGAGGCAAAGCTTACGTTTTCCATTGCCCATTCATGAGCAACCCTTGAATGCTTTTCCAACAAAATGTGCACACCTGTTTTTATCTTCGTTCCACCATCATGAATATTGTCGCAACAGAGCACGCTAAGTGGTGGTCCTTTATAGGTACTGCGTTGAATAATAGCTGCCGCTAGATATCCGTAGATTGATCGAGGATTTTCCAGACAGGATTTGTCCGAAACTATATCAGGATGATTACCATCCAGCTGTCCAGAATACAAATAATAACCTTTTTCGGTGATCGTAGTCGTCACTAGCTTGATCTTCCCGTCAGCTATCTGGTTGATCACGGCAGCTGGATTCTCCGGTGCAACCAAAATATTAAGAATCGAACCAATTATTCTGAATTCAATTTTATTACCCAGAGTAACTTCAGTAAAAAGAAAGTCCTGTGGTTTCAGCGCATCCCTGATTTTCGCGGAACGCATTGATACGCCAATTATTCCCCAGTCTAAATAACCCTGACCTAAAAGCTTGTCTATATAAATAGCTTGGTGACTGCGATGGAAGTTACCAACTCCAAAGTGCACTATTCCGGGTTGAACAGAATCTCTGTCATACCGCTCTATGGAAAAATTATGTTTGTGATCTATCCATTCACTCGACTTATCCGCTAGATTACGTTGATTTAATTTTTGCATGAATTATTCAATTAAATTACTAATGATTAAACATACCAGGCAATAACAACGTTGTGCTTGGAATATAAGTAACCAAGGCTAGCACTGCTATAAAAACCAGATAGAAGGGTAAAATGGATCGCAAGGTGTCTTCTATACGAAGATCTCCTACTGCACAGGCTACAAAAAGAACTGTCCCTACCGGTGGTGTGACAACACCCAGGCCAAGGTTAAGAATAAGCATAATCCCGAATTGAGTTGGATCCATACCTATACCCACCATAACTGGAAGAAAAATGGGTGTACTAATAATGATCAGCGGTGACATATCCATAAAGGTGCCCAATATCAAAAGCACCAGATTAACAAGCAGCATTATGACCAGCGGATTATCTGATACCGCCAGCAACGCAGCAGATAATTGTGCCGGAACTTCAGTCAAAGCTAATAACCAACCAAAAGACGCTGCGGTACCTATTATTAAAAGTATCATAGCCGTTGTTTTTACTGCATTAATACTTGCAGTGACAAAACCCGCCCAATCCAAAGATCGATATACAAGAACTGCAACGAGCACTGTATAAATAACAGCGATGGCCGAAGATTCAGTAGCAGTAAAAATGCCCGATAGAATACCACCAAGAATAATCAGTACGGTAAACAATCCCGGTAGTGCACCAACAAAATATCTAAGCACCTGTCCCCAGCCGGAAAACTTACCAGCGGGGTAACCTCTCCTAGCTGCAACCAGATAAGCAGCAACCATAAGACCTACACCCAGAAGGATTCCAGGAATAATACCAGCCAAAAACAATGATCCTATCGATAAACCGCCACCTGCCGAGACGGCATAGATAATCATATTATGTGAAGGCGGAATCAGCAGACCTGTTGTGGCTGCAGTTGCGGTCACATTGACCGCATAGTCAGCATCATAGCCTTCCTTCTTCATCATAGGAATCAACGTTGAACCCATAGCAGAGGCACTAGCAACAGCGGAGCCAGATATGGCTCCAAACATCATGCTTGACACAATATTAACCAGACCCAAACCACCCCTGACTCTACCCAAAAGGGAATGTGCAAATTTCACTACGCGTTCGGCAATACCTGATTGATTCATGAGTTCACCCGCGTAGACAAAGAACGGGATAGCCATCAGGACAAAAATATTCATCCCTGCAGCCATTCGTTGAAAGGCAACCACTAGGGGAATGTCGAGATAAACCATTGTGGCTAAAGAAGCAAGACCCAGTGAAAAAGCAACGGGAACACCAATGACAAGCAGGGTAATAAGAGTTCCAAATAGTATTAATAATTCCATAATCTAGTTCTATGCGGCTTGCGCATCTTTCGTTGATTGGAGCGAGTTTTTATTTGCAATAGCAACCAATATCTTTTCAAGAGCAAAGATACTGATTAACAAACCCGCAATCGCGAAAGGCAAATAGGCTAAGCTTCGCGAGATTTCCAAAGTTGGAATAATGTGCTCTGTAGTAAATTGAGCCAAACGAGCACCGCAAATGAACATCGCGATACCAAAGATCAAAATCAGTGAATTATTGAATATCGTTAATCTATATCTGCTATTTTCGCTCACAAAATCCATCAGCACTTTCAAGCCCAGATGAAAGTTCTCATACACGCCAACCGCTGCCGCGAGCATAATATAATAAAGCATCAACAGTAATGCTGAAGATTCTGACCAAGCTGGACTGGCATTAAGCACGTAGCGCGCAAACACCTGCCAACCGACAATTAATGTCATTAGGATTAAGCCGAAAGAGGAGATGATAATAGCTATACGAGCAAGTTTATTAATAAACAGAGCAAATACCGCACTCATAATATCGGGATCTCCTTTACCGCCTTAATTCGTTTTATCAAGTCACGCATTTTTTCAGATGTAACAAATCTTTGGTAGACAGGTTCCATGACTCCAGCAAAAAGCGACAAATCAGGTACATCCTGAACCTTGACCCCCGCTTTAATTACTCTGTCACGAGATAAATTCACTCGTTTATCCCAATTATCTCGCATATAAGGAACGGATGCTTTTGCCGCTCGGCGAATTAATTCTTGTTGATGCAATGATAACTTCTGCCAACGATACTTTGACATAACCAACACCTCTGGCATCATCGTGTGTCTAGTTATTGAGTAATATGGAGCAGCCTCATAATGCCGGGTAGATTCATAAGAGGGCCAGTTGTTTTCGGCACCATCAATGGTGCCCAATAATAGAGATTCGTAGACCTGTCCAAATCCCATCGTTGTAGGGTTGGCACCCAAAGCTTCCATCATAGCAACGGACAATGCGGAATTCTGTACACGAATTTTTAGTCCAGCTAAATCTGATGGAGCCAAAATAGCTCGCTGACTGTTATAGAAACTGCGTGCTCCCGAGTCATAGTAGGCTAATCCAATAAGACCGTAGGGTTCAAGATAAGCCAAAATCTCTTCGCCAATCGGACCGTCGAGCACAGCCCGCAAATGAGCTGTGGAGCGAAATAAAAACGGTAGCCCAAGTATACTAGTTTCCGGTGCGATTGAATTTAAAGGAGCCATATTCACGCGGTTTAAATCAATGCCACCAAAGATGGTTATTTCTAACGTATCTTTTTCCTCTCCCAGTTGACCACCCGGGTATAGCTTAATCGCGATTTCACCGTCTGACCAATCCTCAACTAAAGTTCCCATATAATTAATCGCAGCCGAAGTAGGATAGTCAATAGGATGAGTTTCCGCTGTTCTAAGGATTAAGGTATCCCCCCCAATTACTGTTCCACTAATGCTAAATAAACAGCAAAATATCAGGGTCTGTCGGGCTATTAATTTAAAATACCTGATCATATGCTTTAAAAACCAGAACAATCCTATAGAAGGTTTATGGTGAGAGGTACTTTCACAAACGCTAATGATACCGGTGTCAATAGATTCAGTCAACGCTAGCTAGTTATTCTATAAAAGTAAATTGTTAGCAATTATCACGATAGAACAGCTAGTAACATCTTTTCTACTCAGAAATCTCAGCTCTAAGCCCTCATCTAACAAGCGACAGGACTTATTGCAAAGATTTTTTATAATTATATTTGAGTAACAAAATTTTATGCCAAACGACTCAAACTCTCTCTCAAGAAAGCCCTTTATCCAGAATACAATTCGAAACAGATTTTCCTACTGCTGCCTTTGAAGTTCCAACCTAGGTTCGCGCGCTTGCAAAACCCTCTTCTTCAGAAGCTGTGTTAACTTCGCTCGAGTCTTCACATGATGCGGATTTGCATAAAGGTTGTTGTGTTCACCCGGATCATTTTTGTGATCATATAATTCCGCACCGTGAATTCCATTTCCCCATTCCGTATAACGGAATCGTCGTGTTCTGATTGAATAACCAAACATAAGTTTGTCTGTAGCACTATACGACTGGCTCAGAGCTGAATTTCTCACTGTATAGCTAGGTTCGTCAAGGAGTCGCGCAAAGCTTCGCCCAGCAGTGTGATCAGGTATCGCAATCCCCGCCAAATCAAGAATAGTCGGATAAAGATCGATCAGTTCTACCAGTGATTGACTCGTTTGACCCATGGCGAGTCTTCCTGGTGCCGAGACAACTAATGGTGTTCTAAGCGTTTCTTCAAATAAGTTTGGTTTTTGCCATAGACCATGTTCTCCCAAAAGAAACCC
Source organism: Halieaceae bacterium (assembly GCA_029247075.1). Lineage (GTDB taxonomy): Bacteria > Pseudomonadota > Gammaproteobacteria > Pseudomonadales > Halieaceae > CABYJX01. Next base: position 6,644 of record JAQWLX010000028.1, read on the forward strand.
ATGATCTGAAACAAAAACAACTATCGTGGAATCTAACAAATCTAATTGTTCAAGCCCTTGCATTAGTCGACCCACTTGCTCGTCGATGAAGCTGATCGAGGCGAAATAAGCCTGAATCATCCGCTTTTGTTGCTCTTCGTTCATATTGGCTTGATAGGGCCTATCTAAGAGATTAGCAACTGGAATATCTGTTCGATCCCCTTCCGGCGAGTCATCCAGAGGGATGTCATCCATAGGGTAGAGATCAAAGAATCGCTCAGGTGCTGAAAAAGGAACGTGGGGACGATAATAGCCAACTGCAAGAAAGAAAGGTTGATGAGTCTTTCTAGGATCCTTCTTCTCCAAAATATCTAGGGCCCGCTTAGTTACCTTGCCATCTGTATGATCATCTGCTGACCCACCGACACGCATCCAGCTAAGCCAGCCTCCATAAATATTTTCATTCGAGATTCCGGTGCGCTCAAAATACCGCGTACGAGCCGCATTCATGTCTCTTTTCATTGTCGGTCGCGCCCCTATATAATGAACCTGATCAATGTATGTCCGATCCACCCCAATCGGATTAAAGCGCTCATCCCAGGATGCCGGATCATCAAATCCATCCGTACCTATTTCTTGCGGAACGCCGTAATGAAATATTTTACCTACCCTTGCCGTGTAGTACCCACCATCCTGAAAAACTTGAGGTAAAGTCTTCACTTTTGGAACCACATTCCTAAAGTGATAGCTGTTGCGTGTTACTCCATTTTGATCTGGGTATAGACCGGTCATTAAGCTACTTCGACTTTGACTGCACTGAGGAAACTGAACATACGCACGATCAAAGCGTACGCCTCGCTGCGTCAGTGCATGCAGGTATGGGGTCTTCACCAGCGGGTCTCCATAAATACCCAGCCTCGTATTCATATCATCAGTAATAACGAGCAAAACATTGGATGCGCCGCATACTGACGCGCTGAGCAAAAAAATAAGTAGTGCGCACTTGCCAGGAGGTGTCTTGAGTTTTGAAGGTACAATCCAGCTTGACATAGATATCTACCCAGTCATGGGTAGGTTAGGGTATCAAGCTATCGGCTAAATAGCATGCCAGCTCATTCTCATTTGATTTAAAAACGGAGAAAAGTGTGTCGACAGGCGGCGGGAAGCGTTCCTAATTGACCAAATAAAGTTTTGTTAACCTGGCTGATCAAGCCACCTCCTGAATTTGAACAACACTGGCGGAATTATGGAATCGATGCAGATGCGCTGCACGCAACTGACGATACACCTTCATGGCTTCGGTCTTCACCGGCCCAAAGCCCCGCACTCCTTCAGGCAGGGAGGCGCATTCCACAGCAACCATATAATTGTCTTCGTTCAAGCTCGTCAGCAGCTCCTCGATAAAGTCACGGTAGTCACCAATCATCGCCCGCTCCTCTCGTCGCTCCTGAAACCAATTGAGCGGATCAAACGCAGTACCACGTATTCCCTTAAACCGCGCTAGCACTTTCAGTACTGCCAACATCCAGGGCCCAAAGCTACTCTTCTTGGGGCGGCCTTGGGCATCGAGCCCTCGATAGAAGATCGGTGGCGCCATATGGAACCTCAACTGGTAGTCACCCTCGAAAGTTTCACTCAGCTTTTTCAGGAAATCGCCGTTTGTATAGAGGCGGGCTACTTCATATTCATCCTTATAGGTCATCAGCTTGTAGAGGCACCTGGCTACCGACTCCGTTAGAGCTGTACCTCCAGGAGAAACCAACTGCTCACGATCCTTAACACGAACGAGGAAGCTCCTGTAATGCTGTGCGTAGTCTTCGTTTTGGTAAGCAACCAACAGTTCTGCACGGTGCGCTATCAATTCATTCACTGTCTTGGTCGGCTCTAACTTAGCTACCAATCCAGCTGCCTGTATTACATAATCAGAAGTCTCAGCCGCGAGGCGCCCCCAAGCCAGCGCCTGCTTGTTTTCCGCTATATTCACGCCGTTTAACACGATAGCCTGTTGTAACGCTTCGAGCGTCACCGGGATCAAGCCACGCTGCCAGGCATAGCCCAGCAGGAAGACATTGGAGTAGACAGTGTTGCCCATAATCCGCTCCATCAGCGTATCCGCCTGCACGGTCTCGAGCTTGTCCAAGCCCACAGCCTCCTGCAGTGATTCAATACGCTCTTGCATTTGGATATCGACATTCCGATTTTGCACGAACTGGCCGGTAGGTATTTCCGTTTGATTGACCAGAACCTGGCTACGATTTTTGGCGAGGATCTTGATGCAGCGAGGGTCAGTCCCTACTAGCACATCACAGGCCACCATCGCGTCGGCACGGCCGTCTACGATACGCACCTGGTGTAGCGTCTCCGGTGATGAGCCAATACGTATATGGCTTATCACCGCACCGCCTTTCTGGGCAAACCCGGTAAAGTTCAACACACTGGCACCCTTTCCTTCCAGATGAGCGGCCATGGTAATCAGCTGACCAACAGTAACTACGCCTGTACCGCCGATACCCGCCACCAATAGGTCAAAATTTTGCTCTAGCGAGTGCAGCTCTGGTATTGACAATCTTTCGACCCGGGCTTCCAAATCATCGCTGGAACCCAGAGGTGCCGCCTTCTTCAAGCGCCCGCCCTCTACACTTACAAAACTGGGACAAAATCCCTTCACACAGGAAAAATCCTTGTTACAGGAAGACTGGTCAATTTTACGCTTGCGACCTAACTCAGTGTCCAGCGGGTAGATGGACAGGCAGTTCGATTGAACCGAACAATCGCCACAGCCCTCGCAGACTGCATCGTTGATGAACATTCGCTTGTCGGGATCCGGATACTCACCGCGTTTACGCATACGACGTTTCTCAGCAGCACAGGTCTGGTCGAAGATCAGTACAGTCACACCAGCAATTTCACGCAACTCTCGCTGCACTTCGTCCAGCTCGTCCCGGTGATGAAAACTGGCACCGATGGGAAAGAGTGATTTGTCCCGGTATTTTTCCGGCTCATCGCTGAGTATGGCAATACGCTTAACACCTTCAGAGCGCACCTGGTTCGCAATCGCGGGCGCTGTGATCTGACCGTCTACCGGCTGACCTCCGGTCATGGCTACGGCATCGTTAAACAGGATCTTGTAAGTAATATTGGTTCCGGCTGCCTTTGCCTGACGAATCGCCATATAGCCAGAGTGGAAGTAGGTCCCCTCCCCAAGGTTCTGGAAAATATGTTTGTTGCCCATGTAAAGTGACTTACCAACCCAGTTGACACCCTCTCCCCCCATCTGGACCAGCGATTCAGTATCCCGATCCATCCACGTAGCCATAAAGTGACAACCAATACCCGCTAGAGCCTTGCTGCCCTCAGGCACTTTGGTAGAAGAGTTATGCGGACAACCCGCGCAGAAGTAAGGCGTGCGTTTCACGTCGGTAGGCACATCAATGAATACCTGGGTGGATGCAAGGTCTGCCAGTTGGGCATCAAAATTGACGTGCGGGAATTCGTGAATGATACGGGCTGCCACAATAGGCGCCAATATCCCGGGAGACAACTCCCCCGTCCATGGTATCAGTGCTGCGCCCGCCTCATCGTACTTGCCCACCATGCGACTAGGCTTGTCGCTCTGATAATCGTAAAGTGCTTCCTTCAACTCACTCTCGATGATGCCGCGCTTTTCCTCTACCACTAGCACTTCATTCTTACCCCGCAGGAATGCTCTTACACCCTCGGTTTCCAGAGGCCAGACCATACCCACCTTATAGATATCGATGCCCAACTCTCTGCACCGAGCTTCATCAACACCGAGAAGGCGAAGTGCCTGCATGAGATCGAGGTGCCCCTTACCCGTGGTGATAATACCGAATTTTGCATCCGGAATATTGTAAATGGCTCGATCTATCGGGTTTGCCCTAGCAAAGGCGCGCACAGCATCAAGTTTAGCCACCATACGCGCCTCAATCTGCGGCCCCGGTAGGTCTGGCCAGCGATAGTGGAGGCCATAGTCCGGCGACCGGTAATCCTGTGGCTCGATAAACTCACGGAATGATTCGAGGTTTACCGAAGAAGCACTCTCTACCGTCTCCGACACTGCCTTAAAACCTACCCACGTGCCGGAGTACCGCGACATGGCAAAGCCGTATAAGCCGTACTCGATATACTCCACCACACTGGCTGGGTTAAGGGTGGGCATAAAGTAAGCCATGAACGCAACATCGGACTGATGTGACATACTGGAAGACACACAGCCATGGTCATCACCCGCCACTACCAGCACTCCGCCATGGGGCGAGCTGCCATAAGCATTACCGTGCTTCAGGGCGTCACCAGCCCGATCTACCCCGGGACCTTTTCCATACCAGATCGAAAACACACCATCGACTTCACGTTCCTTTTCACTCTCTATCTGTTGAGTGCCCATTACGGCGGTGGCCGCCAGGTCTTCATTGATGGCCGGCAGAAACTGGATATCGTAGTTTTCGATAAAGCTTCGGGCTCGCCACAGTTCCTGATCGTAGGCACCTAGAGGAGAACCTCGATAACCAGAAATAAATCCCGCTGTGTTGAGTCCACTGCGTCTATCCATCTCACGCTGCAGCATGGGCAGTCGCACCAGTGCCTGTGTGCCAGTCAAAAAAACACGCCCCTTCTCACGGATGTAGCGATCCTTGAGGGCATAATTGTCAAGCGGTGGTTCTAAATTAGAGTGGTTCACTGATGCAACTCTATTATTTGAGAGATTAGTAACTCTATCGAAGCCCCAGCGAAATGTGCTTTCTAATTGTTAGACTAAAACACTTTATTTTGATAAATTATTTCTAAAATACGTTATTTATACAAATAATCTATTAAACTTAGGTGTAAATTGATATGGATCGGACAGACAAGAAAATACTCAAGATCATGCAGCAAGATGGCCGCATTAGCAACCAGGCCCTCGCCGATCGGGTGGGAATATCAACTGCAGCCTGCTGGCGGCGGGTTCGCGCACTGGAAGATGAAGGCTTGATTACCAGCTACGCGGCGATACTCAGTAGAACCAAAGTCAACCTCAATCTCTGCGCCTTCGTACATATCACCCTGACAAGGCACTCCAAAGAGACCACCACATCCTTTGAAGAAGCCATTCTGGAACGACCGGAAGTACTGGAATGTTTCTCCACCACTGGTGATGCTGACTTTATTCTTCGAGTCGTCACCGAGAGCATTGAATCCCTGGACGTTTTCCTTTCGGAGAGCCTCTTTACTCTACCGCAGATTTCTCAGGTGCGATCAAACATTGCACTGCGTGAACTAAAATTTACGACAACCTTACCGCTTTCTTGATAAACAAAAACGGGGTGTAACCTTTGGCGACCCAACCGGGCCAGTTAGTGTCCCTTGCTCAGCCCCATAATTCAGGCACCAAATCTGTCACTACGCCCCTCTCATAACTCATTGGGAAAGAGCGGTCTTTCTCTAGGAAAAGCGCCCCATCGAGGTCAACGAAATCACACAGCTGACCAAAAAAATAAGTAGTGCGCACTTGCCAATAAGAACACTACCCATTTTCACCAACGACCTATTTATGGACATCTTCCAGCTATTTACCGACATACTCTGATCCTACTCGTTGTACAACCCTTACAATGCATAGTGGAAGAACAGTCCTGTTAAACCAAAAGTTAATCTGAT
>JAQWLX010000045.1 GCA_029247075.1 Halieaceae bacterium
CAGAGCGAGAAAACAAATCTGAGATATTGATTTGGCTATTTGAGATTTCCGCAACTTTGTTGAGACCGACAGAATTAAAGGCCACATCTCTTAGCTCTTCTACTAGAGAGAGAAGCAAAGCATCAGCTACACGTTCTTGTATCTTTCGAGTTAGTTGTTCTTGAAGATCTTCAAAGCTAGCTTGAGATTTTTCTTGTCTATCGGTTAGCAATAAAAAATGGATTCCTGCCTCAGTTTTTACTCTATCCGACACTTCTCCAACTGCAAGCTCTGAAGCAGCAATCTCTATCTCTTCTGGAAACACATCACCTGATGAGAAGCCTAGATCGCCACCAGATTGTGCAGAACCTGTGTCATCTGAAAATTGTCGTGCGGCTTCCTCAAGTTCTAAACCTTCGGATAGCTTAATCTCAACTAGATTAATTCGTTGTTGGTATTCCTGCTCTGATTCCTCATTCTTTTTGATTAGTAGCACATGGGAAATTCTATTTTCCTGGGGTTGTTCATAGTCTTGTTTTACTGACTCATATTCATTGATTAAAATCTGCTGTTCCACTGGCTTTATAAATTGTTCAGATTTAATTTCTATATATTCAACGCTAACTTCTTCCTCTGTAGAAAAAAAAGATTGATTTTTTAGATAAAGGTCCTCTATTTCACTCTCATTTACTACAGCATTTTTATCAAAGTGAGACATTGGAATTTTGACATATCTTACGTCTCTCTTTTCAGTGCTAACTCTGGCTTCGAGCTCTAGTTCCAGTGGGGTAATAAAATCGGATCCTATGATTCCCGTGTATAGATGCCTTTTTAGGATGTCGATTTTAGCCTCAGCTTTAAATGAAGCAGGTGTATAGCCCGCGTTAGTTATAACCGTCTTATATAAATCTGGCGAAAATCTTCCTCCTTCCTTAAAAGACTCCATTAAGGAAATCTCCTTGCCTAGCTCGGATTCAGCAATTGTCAGTTCTAACTCTGAAATAAAATTTGTTAGGATCTTGTCTGAGATGAGAAAACTTAGTGCTTCAGCCTTAATTCTTTCCTGATCTAGTTCTGTCGGATCAAAATCTTGGCCAAGCATCGCAGCTAATCTTCTCATGCGATTATTTACTGTATCGCGCAGAGTGCTCTCGGAGATTTTTTCATCATCAACAGTGGCAATCGCATCGTCTGATCCTCCAACTAGTATTGATTGAATTCCAAATAGAGCAAAGGATAAGGCGATGACGACTGCTATCCCCTTAGCTAGTGGGCCCTTTAAAAAATTGGAGCGTATATCTTGCAGCATTAACTATCTTCCGCCAGCTGGGGCAATAAAAGAAAAGGCGCATTTAATGCGCCCGAACCCAAAAGTGTATTCTCATAGGCTTTTAACGATGATAGAGCCTATGCTTATGGTAGCCTAAGGTTTCTCTCCATCTAGTTCTAGGTTTATCTATTTATTGTATCTTTAAGAGCCTTTCCTGCCTTAAAGCTAGCTACATTAGAAGCTGAGATTTGAATTGTTTCGCCTGTTCTAGGATTTCGCCCTTCTCTAGCGGCTCTGTGTTTTACGGTAAAAGTTCCAAACCCAACCAAGGATACAGAATCGCCCTTCGCTAAAGATGAAGCGATGCTATCGGTTACCGCGTCGAGTGCTCTTCCAGCGGAAGCTTTAGAAATGTCCGCTGAAGAGGCGATTGCGTCTATTAAGTCTGTTTTATTCACTTTGATCCCCTTTTATATCTTTAGTGTCTCTCGATTGAGCACTTATCTTTAGACAAGGCTACCTACTACGTGACTCTATACTACACGCTGTGTAGTGGTCAACTTAGTCTTGCAAATCAGTGCGGTTTTATAACTTGATTTTTTTCGGATGCATCAATTGGTGCATTTTTTTCTTCGGCATACTCCCCATCACTGAGCGGCTTAGGCTCCTTTTCAAGTGCTATCGAAAGGACCTCTTCAATCCATTTAACCGCGATAATTTCAAGATGTTCTGTGATGTTTTCTGGAATCTCTTTGAGGTCTCTCTCATTCTCCTTTGGAATAATAACAGTCTTTATACCTCCTCGGCGTGCTGCAAGTAATTTTTCCTTTAAACCACCAATGGGTAAAACTTCCCCTCTAAGGGTTATTTCGCCCGTCATTGCCACATTTCCACGCACAGGAATTTCGCTGGCTACTGATACTAACGCAGTACACATTGCTATTCCGGCGCTGGGGCCATCTTTAGGAGTGGCACCCTCGGGAACATGTATATGTATGTCATGCTTTTCATGATATTGAGCTGCTATACCCAATATCTGGGACCTGCTCCTCACAACTGTCGCGGCTGCTTGTATAGATTCCTGCATAACATCACCAAGAGAGCCCGTCCTGACAGTGCGACCTTTTCCTGCAAAAGCCACGGCTTCAATGGTTAGCAATTCACCACCGGCAGATGTCCAGGCTAGCCCAGTGACCTGTCCAATCTTGCTTTCCTCTTCAGCCACTCCGAAATTAAATTTTCTAACACCGGATAAATCTGCGAGCATATCCTTATCAACAACAGTACCTGAGTCAAAATCTCCTAAGGTAAAGGCTTTTACCATTTTTCTACATATCTTTGCTATTTCACGCTCCAACGAACGAACTCCCGCTTCTTTGGTATAATATCTAATTAGGTCAATAAGGACGCCGTCTTCTAAAACAAATTCGGATTCCTTAATACCATTTCGCTTAATCTGCTTGGGCAGCAGGAATCGCTCAGCAATATTTCTCTTTTCATCTTCTGTGTATCCTGGAATTCTGATTATTTCCATTCTATCCAGCAAGGGTGCAGGAATATTCATTGTGTTTGAAGTACATACAAACATTACATCCGACAAATCATAGTCAACCTCTAGATAATGATCGTTAAATGCATGATTTTGTTCAGGATCGAGCACCTCCAGCATAGCAGAGGCCGGATCCCCCCTATGATCCATCCCCATTTTGTCAATTTCATCGAGAAGAAAAAGAGGGTTACGGACACCAGTTTTTGCCATTTTCTGAATAAGTTTACCAGGCATGGAGCCAATATATGTCCTCCTATGCCCACGTATCTCGGCTTCATCTCTAACCCCACCTAAAGCCATCCTTACAAATTTTCTATTCGTAGCTCGAGCGATTGATTCTCCTAGCGAAGTTTTCCCGACGCCAGGAGGACCGACAAGGCATAAAACTGGGCCTTTTACTTTTCTAACACGTTTCTGGACCGCAAGATATTCTAAGATCCTATCTTTGATCTCTTCAAGACCATAATGATCTTCATTTAAAATATCGGTAGCTCTATTTAAATTATGCTTTACTCTGCTCCGCTTAGACCAAGGTACGGATATCATCCAATCGATGTACCCACGAACGACAGAGGCCTCAGCGGACATTGGGGACATCATCTTGAGTTTATTTAATTCTGACAGTGCTTTCTCCTTTGCTTCGGAAGGCATGTCTGCAGTATTTATCTTCTCATGGAGATCATCCAACTCCGTCGGAACATCGTCTAGATCACCAAGCTCCTTTTGAATAGCTTTCATTTGCTCATTTAAATAATATTCGCGCTGACTCTTCTCCATCTGTTTCTTGACTCGACCACGAATACGTTTTTCAACTTGAAATTGATCGATTTCTGCATCCATCAATCCCGACAGATGGGCTATTCTTGACTGTATATCAGATATCTCTAATATTTTTTGTTTTTCTTTTAAATCAACCACTAAATGAGCTGCAATTGTATCTGTAAGGCGGCCCAAATTATCAATCCCTGAGAGCGAAGATAAAACTTCAGAAGGCACCTTCTTGCTTAAGTTAACATATTTTTCAAATTGCTCAGTGGTAGATTTTATAAGCTTTTCTGAAAGTAGATCGTCTAATTCTTGAGTTATTAAAGGACTTGCTTTACTGGATAAAAATCCGTCCTTGTCATAAACGCTTTGTACACTAGCCCTATAGCCGCCTTCAACTAGAACTTTGATGGTTCTATCTGGTAGTTTTAATAACTGCAAGATATTTGAAACAGTTCCGATGTGATAAATTTCTTCAAAGCTAGGGTCATCGTCTGAAGACACTCGCTGTGCGGCCAAGATAATCTGCTTATCGGAAGCCATAGCGTACTCGAGAGCCGCGATAGATTTTTCTCTTCCAACGAAGAGAGGAAGAACCATATTTGGATAAACTACTACGTCTCTTAGAGGTAAGAGCGGCAGTTCCACAGAATCTGGTATTGCCATGGTGTATCGCCTCCTAAAAAGACATCAAGCGACTGTTTCAGTTGCTAAGTAAGAATTGACATGCGAGATATAGACATGCAGATTTCTCAATAAATAAACTACTCTTCCGTAGACGCTGCAGCTAATGGACGTTCTGAATTCTGATAAACAAGCAAAGGTTCCGACTCTCCAAGTATCACTGATTCATCTATTACCACCTTGGCAATATCATCTCTGGATGGAATATTGTACATTGAGTCCAGTAGGACGTTTTCCAATATCGACCTCAACCCTCTCGCACCAGTCTTTCTCTCCATAGCCTTTTCAGCAATCGCCCTGAGGCCATCTTCTCGAAAATCAACTAGAACATTTTCCATTTCAAATAATTTTCCATACTGCTTAGTAAGAGAGTTCTTTGGTTCTGTAAGAATTTCGACAAGAGCATCTGAATCGAGCTCTTCAAGGGTTGCTATTACAGGCAGACGGCCGACAAACTCAGGAATTAGACCATATTGAACTAAATCATCCGGCTCTAACGCTTGCAGTAGGTCGCCAATATTACTTCGTTCATTCTTACCCTTTACTTCGGCACTGAAACCTATGCCCCCTTTTTCCGATCTATTGCGAATTACTTTATCTAGTCCGGCAAAAGCTCCTCCGCAAATAAATAGAATGTTTGATGTGTCGACTTGGAGAAATTCTTGCTGCGGATGTTTGCGACCACCTTGAGGGGGAACTGAAGCTACTGTCCCCTCTATAAGTTTTAGTAAGGCTTGTTGAACTCCTTCACCAGAGACATCTCTAGTAATAGAAGGATTGTCTGACTTGCGAGAAATTTTATCTATCTCATCAATGTAGACAATTCCAATTTGGGCCTTTTCCACATCATAGTCGCATTTTTGCAAAAGCTTCTGAATAATATTTTCAACGTCCTCTCCTACATAACCAGCCTCAGTAAGAGTAGTGGCGTCAGAAATGGTAAAGGGGACGTCTAAAAGTCGCGCTAGTGTTTCGGCCAAAAGTGTCTTACCAGAGCCTGTAGGGCCGACAAGTAAAATATTGCTTTTCCCCAATTCTACGTCTTCTTTAGCAGCCCCGTCATAGCGCAGTCTCTTGTAGTGATTATATACGGCTACCGCAAGAACTTTTTTTGCTCTAGCTTGCCCGATCACATACTCATCTAAGATTGCATTAATTTCATGAGGTACTGGAAGAGAGCTGCTTTTCTTGCTCTCTTCATTTTCTTGCACTTCTTCACGAATAATGTCATTACAGAGATCTACACATTCATCACATATAAATACTGAAGGTCCGGCTATTAATTTACGGACTTCATGCTGACTTTTACCACAAAACGAGCAGTAAAGCAGCTTGTTACCATCATCGCTATTTCCAGTCTCACTGGTCATAAAAAAATCTCACAACTATATGTTCGCAGCATCATTATTTCTACACATTGCGGTTTTTATGCCAATTTTGCAAGTCAAAACGCATGAGGTCAACGTTATTTTGATAAAACTAACGCTTCTTAAGACCTGCTACTAACCACTTCATCTACTAACCCATATTCCAGACTTTGCTCAGCATTCATAAACCTATCCCGCTCCGTATCAGTCTCAATAGTACTTATCTCTTGTCCCGTATGATGCGCTAAAAGCTCATTTAGCCGTTTTCTGATGATTAGTATTTCACGAGCCTGGATATCGATATCAGTCGCTTGACCTTGAGCTCCTCCGCTTGGTTGATGAATCATGGTTCTTGCATTAGGCAAGCATAGCCGCTTACCTTTTTTGCCGCCCGCCAGCAGGAACGCTCCCATCGATGCCGCCTGTCCTATACACATGGTACTAACATCTGGCTTAATAAATTCCATCGTATCGTATATTGATAGGCCCGCTGTAACTGACCCACCGGGAGAATTGATGTACAAACTTATATCCTTGTCTGGATTCTCTGATTCTAAAAACAAGAGCTGAGCTACAATTAAATTGGCCATCTGATCTTCAATATTTCCAACAACAAATACCACTCTCTCCTTAAGAAGCCGAGAATAGATATCGTAGGACCTTTCTCCTCGAGATGTTTGTTCAACTACCATGGGCACGAGACCTAGGTTTTTAGGGTTATGCATACTTTTCTCTTCATTAAAAATCATTTTAGTCGATGCCCTTGACATTAATAAAATAAAGTTGAAAAACGAAACAAAAGGAAATCACCCATTTTGCTGCGCTAAGGATAGAACTTCTTTGTAAGTACATGGAATTTCTTTGATAATCGCTTTTTCTAGAAATCTATCAACTAATTGATCTTCTACTACCTGTGATTCAATAGATGCTAACTGTTCCTGATTGGAATAATACCAATTAACAACATCCTCTGGTTGTTCATAGGTTGACGCTAATTCCTCTATTGTTTCACGAACTATTTGACCGTCGGCAGCAAGCTTAAAATCTTGAATATATTCGTTTAGTATTAGCGCTAGCTTAACTCGTTTTTCCGCCATCTCTGAAAACATCTGATCGGGCAGTATTTCATTTAAATTAATATTCTGATCTAGTTGACCTCCAATGTTTTGAAACATTCTGCTCCTTTGCGCTTGAATTTCTTGATTAATTAGCGCAGATGGAATTTCGAGTACATCGTATTTATCAATTACCATATCCATGACTTGCTGCTTTACGCGAGCTTTAATAGCCGCTTTTGACTCACGTTCCATATTTCCGGAAATTTCTTTTCTAAACGCTTCCTCATCACCATCTTTTAAGCCATATGCGGTAAAAAGTTTTTCGTCAACGGTTGCTGGCTCTAACTCTTTTACATCATTCACTACTACAGCAAAGGTTACATCGCGGGCCTGTAAATCTTTTTGGTGATAATCATCAGGGAATCTTAATGAAAGAGTAATTTCTTCTTTTGCCGAGCATCCGATCAATCCATTTTCAAAACCCGGAATCATTGATTCGCTTCCAATTTCAATATCGAATGAGTCTCGACTGCCTCCCTCAAAATCATCTCCGTCGATCGTGCCTTTATAGTCAATGTTTAACCTATCTCCATTTGAGGCTGGTCGTGAAGTAGCGTTCCAAATTCCATGTTGCTTGCGAAACACCTCAATAATTTGATCAACGTCTTCATCGGTGATATTAGTTACAGGCTTCTCGAGATCAAAAGTATCAATATCTTTGATTGTGATTTCTGGAATTACTTCAAAGGTAGCCACATACTCTAGATCACGTCCTGATTCTAGATTTTTAGGTTCAATACTCGGAGATCCGGCAGGCCGGAGGTTCTCTTGAATCACCGCTTCTTGAAATGATTGATTCATTACCTCGCCCAAAACTTCTTGACGAACACTCGATCCAAATCTCTGTTTCATAACTTTCATAGGAATCTTGCCAGGCCGGAACCCAGACAAACGAACGGTCTTAGAGGCCTTCTGAAGTCTAGCTAATATTTCATTTTCGACTCTATCTGCGGGCACTCCTATCGTTAGTCGCCGTTCTAAACTAGAAGTAGTTTCAACATCCACTTGCATCAAATTATCCCTCTACTTACAGTTTTAGGTGAGATCGAGCTAAACTTGAATGACCGTTTAAATTGGTGCGGAAGGAGAGACTCGAACTCTCACGCCTTTCGGCACTGGAACCTAAATCCAGCGCGTATACCAATTCCGCCACTTCCGCTACTTGTAAACCATTAAAGTCAAAACATGAGTTTTGAGCGATTGAAAGATGTCGAATAAGCATGGAATTTAAACGTAAAATACCTTGAAACTTCGAGCAAATCGATCCTCACAACCAACGCGCTGTTTTGTACCATAAGCTAACCAACCATTCAACATAATCCTACATTAAGCTTTTTATTTTATAGACTTTTTACCAATCAATCAGTTAAACAGTTCGGATCAAACCTGTAGCGGCCTTCTAACCAGTTTACGACTTCTTCTGTTGCCGCAGATTTAATCACACCATACTCATTTTTAAGCTCCATAAGACGAGATTCAGATAAAGCTTCAAGACCACCTGTTTCAAATTCGGTTAAATTTCTCGATATCATTTTTAGAGCTTGCTTACCTAATCTTTTTTCCAACCATATTTCTGCCTTCGAACTTGCGCCATGGAGTTTAGATAATCCAGATAAAGTTATAAGAAATAATTCAGATTGAGTCATCGCGTTACAAAGATGTCCGCTCAAATACCTTGGCAACATGTCGTCTCGACCAGGTAATGGCCGCAAATAGAGATATTTCGATCTTTTCTTACCGTCATTTGCCGAATAGTTATCCCATAATGTTACTTGCCTCTTAAATATTTTGCTGACCTGCTCAGCATGAGAACTACTTATCTCTTCCGAACATACTTCGTTTCCTGTCCATAAAACGCCGATCTCATGATGCAAACATTCCCCTAAAGATTCGTGATAATTAGTAGGTTTCTTACCAAAAATAGATTCCAAAATCGGATCAAATGAGTAGTAGGTCGGACAAAATAAGACTTTAGTGTGGGGACACCAGTTATGAATATCGTTAGCGATGTCGGCTTGTATGGAAGCAGCATCCTTAAAATTTCCCTTCATATCATCAAAAAGTACGCATATGAATACTGGATTTAGTTCATTTATCTTCTCGATTTTTGCCCGCAATTTGATTTTTTCAAAATTAGTATATGCGGTATAAATCTCATATGGAGAAATTCCTATACCAAGAGATATTTTTTTATTAAGACATTCAAATGAAAATGCCATTAAATTGCTCCAGTCAAGTGATGGCCAATCTTCTTTCCATCTCCTTCGCAAATAAGGGTCGGACTTTGGACAATATAGGTAAGCATTTAATCCTAGCTCAGCCAAAAGTTCCGGAAATTTAAGTCTTACAGAATGAGGCCAAGGGTTTCCGTAAAAGCCTTCGATCATTCCAATCGGATTTGAAAATTTATACTGCATAGAATCTCGATCTTATTCCATAACCTTAATTAGTTTATTCACAATATTTGTGAAATTGAGGCTAATATTGAGAGCGATACCTTGATCTAATTTAGCTATAAGTGACCGAAGCTTGGCTTGGCATTCAAAAATGTCTTTGCTGACATGACTATTTAGCGTCGCTTTGGGCGCTTCTTTAAGAAACTTCTCAAGTTTTAAGCACAGATATTCTAGAAATAATTTGTTCGGATCTCTTTGCTGGGCTAAAGATCTTAGAAGACCAATCTTTAGTCCAGCCTGCGAGCTTGGGGAGCCTAGACTAGTCACTAATTTGTCAAACTCTTTAGTTTTAATTAATGCAAGTGCTTTTAATGGTTGTCTCAAAGATAATGCTATGGTTTTTGAAAATTCACACTCGTTAGGCAGTTTTTCAGAGAGCCAATGATATGCCGCCTGGTAATCTGGAGAGCTAAATTCTAATCTGAGGCACCTGGAATGAACAGTAGCAGGAAGGTTTCCATCACGGTTTGAAACAAGAAGAGCGATGGTATTTTCTGGAGGTTCTTCTAGAAATTTCAATATTGCATTAGATGCATTTCGCTGAA
>JAQWLX010000046.1 GCA_029247075.1 Halieaceae bacterium
GGCGATGAAAAATGCGACGGAAAATGCGGGTGAGCTCATAGACGATTTGCAACTGGTTTACAACAAGGCGCGTCAGGCGGCAATTACACAAGAACTGTCGGAAATTGTTAGCGGTGCTGCGGCAATTGGATGATGCAATTAACTATACTTTTTCTAGCGGGTTTAAGTCGCTAGAGTTAATAACGAAAAATTAGGGGAATTCTGAAATGAGTAGCGGAAAAGTCGTGCAGATCATAGGTGCAGTTATCGACGTGGAGTTTCCCCGTGATCAAGTGCCGCAAGTGTATGACGCGCTGAATATTAGTGAGAAAAATGTGACGTTGGAAGTTCAGCAGCAGTTGGGGGATGGAGTTGTTCGCACCATAGCCATGGGATCTTCAGAGGGGTTAAGCAGAGGGTTGGCCGTTGAAAATACTGGTGCTCCGATTTCTGTTCCGGTGGGTGAAGAAACTCTCGGGCGGATCATGGATGTTCTAGGAAATCCGATTGATGAGCGCGGTGAAATTGGAGAAAAGGAAAGATCTGCGATTCACCGATCTGCACCAACATATGAGGAGCTAGCGGCCTCTGATGAACTCCTTGAAACAGGGATAAAGGTTATTGATTTGGTATGTCCTTTCGCAAAAGGCGGAAAAGTCGGGCTATTCGGGGGTGCTGGCGTTGGTAAGACCGTTAATATGATGGAGTTGATTAACAATATTGCTACGGAACACTCAGGCTTATCTGTTTTTGCTGGTGTTGGAGAGAGAACCCGCGAGGGCAATGATTTTTATTATGAAATGCAAGAGTCAAAAGTTGTAGATATAGAAAACTTATCTAATTCTAAAGTGGCCATGGTTTACGGCCAAATGAATGAACCACCAGGCAATAGACTGCGAGTAGCTTTAACTGGACTGACCATGGCGGAGAAGTTTCGCGATGATGGTAGAGACGTACTATTATTCGTAGACAATATCTATAGATATACTTTGGCAGGCACAGAGGTTTCTGCTTTGCTTGGAAGGATGCCTTCTGCGGTGGGATATCAGCCTACTCTTGCAGAAGAAATGGGCGTTTTGCAAGAGCGGATTACGTCGACGAAGGTTGGCTCTATTACTTCGATCCAGGCTGTGTATGTCCCAGCAGATGACTTAACAGATCCATCTCCTGCCACAACTTTTGCTCACCTAGATTCAACGGTTGTTTTGAGTCGAGATATAGCGGCAAAAGGAATATATCCCGCAGTTGACCCTCTGGATTCTACATCTCGACAATTGGATCCTTTGGTGATTGGAACAGAGCACTACGAGACGGCGCGCGGCGTTCAGTCAGTTCTTCAAAGATACAAAGAACTTAAAGATATCATAGCTATTTTAGGTATGGATGAATTATCAGAAGAAGATAAATTGACAGTCGACCGTGCTAGAAAAATTGAACGCTTTCTTTCGCAGCCTTTCCATGTGGCAGAGGTGTTTACTGGTTCGCCCGGCAAATATGTTTCGCTGAAAGATACCATTGCCGGATTCAAGGGCATATTGGAAGGGGAATATGATCAGTTACCAGAGCAGGCTTTCTATATGGCTGGAAGTATAGATGAGGTTCTTGAAAAGGCGAAGTCGCTATAAAGATAAGCTTACTCGTGCAATAAAGTTTAATGAGAAATTAAAATGGCATCTTCTATACAGTGTGACATTGTTAGCGCAGAGCGGGATATTTTCTCTGGCGAGATAGAAATGCTAGTTGCCAACGGCTCTCTAGGAGAATTGGGAGTAGTACATGGGCATGCTCCGCTTCTCACTACTCTTAGACCTGGACCTGTAAGAATAGTCTTTTCTTCTGGTGAGGAAGAAGTGTTTTATGTCTCGGGTGGATTTCTAGAGGTTCAGCCAGGAGTAGTTTCTATTTTGGCAGATACTGCTATTAGAGCTGATGACATGGATGAAGCTGCGGCAGAAGAAGCTAGACGAGAAGCTGAAATAGCGATGGAGAACCAAGCGGGGGAGCTTGATTATGGGCGAGCTTCCGCGCAACTTGCAGAGGCTGTTGCTCAGCTTGCAGCGATAAAGAAAATGCGTGGACGTTCTTAGAAAGAGATTGCGGTTACAAAAACCCCCAGAGAGTATTGAACATGATTTGTTGGGTGGAGGCGATAGCTTCTGAATCGATAATTATTACAACTGGATAGTTGGGCCGAGCTAAAGTAATCATTGCGACCTTTGGTGGATATATAGCTATGTACGACGCATCTGACGCCTTGCCTCCGGGGAGCCATTTTCGTTCAGCGAGTTCGGCATCATCTCCGCCCTCACCTACCGCGATTACTCTTACCTTTATTCCTTTATTTACACGCTGTCTTGTAAAGTTAGGAAATGGCTTGTAGAGGTGTTCTCGAAGCCGCTGGGTAGATATTACGGAGTAGCCGGCCTCTGATTCCATTTCAGTAGTTTCTAAAATATCGCCTAAAACCAAAGCTACTCCGTCGTACCCTTCGTAGAATCTTACGTTTCCAAGGCTCATTTCTGGTTGTGCTTGCTTCAAAGAAGGGACTATCTCGTCTCGCAGCTGTTGTATTGCTGTCTCGATAGCAGACTGGCGCTCCTCCCCGAGGCTTAGCAATCTCTCTGGGGATTCCGCTTGGAAGACTCGCCGTTTTCCTCGTGGGAAGTAATTTACAATACCTTTTTCCGCTAGCTTTTTAAGTGTCTCGTACGTTGTTCCTCGATTGATTCCAGATTCTGCTGCGACGTCTCTTATAGATGCGGGGCCAAGCTGCAGAAGCGCTTTGTATATCTGAATTTCTCTTGGCTCGAGGCCTATAGCTAAGAATGCTAAATCGTTGCTTGTTGTCATTTTTTTTATGACGCATTGGGTTGATTTGGAATTTTATATAATTATTATGGGCGATTAGTAAAAAAAATGTCAGTAAATATTTGACATTTAGGAGTCCTTGTATGGAATTAGAAGTCGTTATCTTGGCAGCAGGACGCGGGGCTCGTATGCAGTCTGATTTGCCAAAGGTATTGCATCCCCTGGCGGGACAGCCATTGATACGACACGTTTTGAACACTGCCGCCCTACTAAACCCATCAACCTTACACGTTGTCGTGGGTCACGGTGCTGAAGAAGTAAAGAGCGCGTGTGCGGATATTCCGGTCAACTGGGTCTTTCAAAAAGAGCAGTTGGGAACAGGTCACGCGGTTCTTCAGGCTTTGCCACAAATCAATTCAGCAAGCCGCGTATTAGTTTTATATGGTGATGTACCACTTATAAGTGAAGAAACTTTAAGGCAACTGATTGATAAGGCAGGTAACGGCACTGCAGTTCTTACCGCAAATATAGATCGTCCAACTGGCTATGGTCGTGTAATAAGAGATGAATCAGGTTGTTTTGAAAGAATAGTTGAAGACAAAGATGCGACTCCGAGAGAACGTGAGGTTGATGAGATTAACACAGGAGTCTTGGTTGCTTCTGCCGATTATCTAAATACTTATCTGCCATCCGTAACATCGGATAACGAGCAGGGTGAGTATTATCTACCCGATATACTTTCACAGTTAGTAAAAGATAAACAACAGATTTTTACTGTGAGTGCATCCCCTCAAGAAATTCTGGGCATAAACGACAAAGTACAGCTGGCTCACGCTGAATCTATCATTCGAGCTGCTAGAGCTAGGGCTCTTATGGATCTAGGCGTTACATTGATAGATCCCTCGCGAGTAGACATACGTGGAGACGTTAAATGCGGGTCCGATGTTGTAATAGATATCAATGTAATTCTGGAAGGGCACGTGGTTTTGGACGACAAGGTTAATGTCGGTGCCAACTCATGTATATCAGATTCCACTATAGGAGCAGGAACTGTAGTACATCCGATGAGCACGATAGAGGGTGCAACTATAGAGACTTCATGCAGCATTGGCCCATTTGCGCGGATTCGACCAGGAACAAAACTATCGCGCGATGCGAAAATTGGAAATTTTGTAGAAACAAAAAACACTTCGATTGGTAAAGCAAGTAAGGCAAGTCATCTGTCGTATTTGGGAGATGCAAAGATTGGCTCTTCAAGCAATATCGGAGCCGGCACTATCACTTGTAACTATGATGGAGTTGAAAAGCATATTACTGAAATTGGGGACAATGCCTTTGTTGGATCAAATAGCACGCTGGTTGCGCCTTTGAAAATATCGGACGAAGCCTTTGTTTCTGCGGGATCGACCGTTACTAAAGACGTTGCCAAAAAAGAGCTTGCCGTTGGTCGTTCGCCCCAGCGTAATGTAATTGGCTGGAAGCGACCTCAAAAAAAGAATCTTTCTTAGGGGCATCATATGTGCGGAATAGTGGCGGCGACGGCAAGTCGAGAAGTTTCTGAGATATTAATGGAGGGACTACGCCGCCTTGAATACAGAGGGTATGACTCAGCTGGAATAGCTCTCATAAGCCACAACGCTGCCCTGCAGATGCATCGCCGACCAGGGAAAGTAAAAGAGCTAGAGTATGCTCTTAAGCAAACACCGATAACAGGGTTTATTGGTATTGCACATACAAGATGGGCGACCCATGGAGAGCCCTCGGAATTGAATGCGCACCCACATATTTCTGGTGGGCGAGTCGCCGTAGTTCACAATGGAATTATCGAGAACCATGGAAAATTACGCGATGAATTAATAGAAAAAGGTTATAAGTTTGATTCAGATACTGACACTGAGGTTATTGTCCATCTATTACATTTTAACCTTGAAACGAACGAAAAATCCTTACCAGAAGCATTGCGTTCTGTGGTGCAGCGATTGGAGGGAGCATTCGCTCTGGCAGCAATAGATATTGCACACCCTAACCAAATAGTGGCGTCTCGACGAGACAGTCCATTAGTAATTGGAGTTGGCATTGGTGAGTATTTTATTGCTTCCGATCAATTGGCATTGAGACAAGTGACAGATCGTTTTATCTACCTTGAGGAAAACGATACGGTTTTAGTCACACCGGATTTTCTCGAAGTTAGGAATCGCGATGATGTGGTAGTTCAAAGAAAAGTCTCGCAAATAACTTCTGCACCAGAGGAAAACATGTTGGGTTCTTATTCCCATTTCATGCAAAAAGAAATTTACGAACAGCCGCAGGCTCTTCGCTCAACATTAAATCAGACTAGTGATCCAGAAAATCCAAGCTTATTTGGGACGGACACCGAAAAAACTTTTGATAAAGTGAAAGCGATCCAAGTTGTAGCCTGCGGCACAAGCTATCATGCTGGATTAGTGGCTCGATATTGGTTAGAGGAGCTGGCGGGTATACCCTGTCAGGTTGAAATAGCTTCTGAATTTCGATATCGAAAAAGGGTTTCGCAGCCAGGCACTCTTTTAATCACTGTTTCTCAATCAGGCGAAACAGCCGATACGTTAGCAGCACTGCGTGGAATAAGTCCTGGAGAGTTTCTCGCTACGTTGGCGATCTCAAACGTAGAAAATAGCACCTTAGTTAGAGAAAGTGACTTGGCTTTTATGACAAAAGCTGGCGCTGAAGTAGGCGTAGCATCGACAAAAGCTTTTACCACCCAACTCGCATCATTTCTATCCATCACATTAGCCCTGGGTCGCAGGAACGGAATACCCGAAGATAAAGAGAAAGAAATTTCATCTGCGCTCGATGCTCTTCCAGATGCAGTATCTAGTATCCTGAAGATGGATTATCAGATTCGCCATCTAAGCGCACAGTTCACGCGTCGCAACAATATGCTTTTTCTAGGTCGTGGGGTCTACTATCCAGTAGCAATGGAAGGAGCATTAAAACTAAAAGAAATTTCCTATATTCATGCTGAGGCTTATGCAGCTGGTGAGCTCAAACATGGCCCATTAGCATTAGTCGATGAAGATATGCCTGTCGTCGCCATCGCACCAGGCGATCAGTTACTAGAAAAATTGCGTTCTAACCTTGAAGAAGTAAGAGCCAGGGGCGGACAATTAAGTGTGTTTGCTGACCCGCATTCTGGCCTAGAGCCTAGTTCTGACTTATCGATTTTAATGATGCCTAATTGTGTTGAGTATATTAAGCCGATTGTCTACACCGTTGCCCTGCAGTTACTGGCATATTATGTAGCCCTTAATAAGGGAACAGATGTAGACAAACCAAGAAACCTTGCTAAGTCAGTTACTGTGGAGTAGTTCAGATCAGTGAATAAAACTTTTAAATTTAAATCAATTATTTGGATAACAGCAACATTTTTAGTGACTGCCTCTTCTCAGGATTTAAGTAAAGAGAGGTTGATGTTTATAAGCTCTATGTTTACAGGTGTGGAGCAACATCAAAATCTTAACAGAGCGTATAAAATTTTTCCTACAAGTAAACTCCCTGCTTCAAAAGAGCCTTTTACCTTCGGGGTAGTGAAATCTGTTAATCTTCCCTCCAGCTTTATTTTTAGAGATAAGTCCATAGATGAGTTAGATCTTAATTGACGTAATTCTATTTGCCCTTGGACTCGTCATCGATATTGGTTAGATTATTTCAGTTAAGAGCATCTTTCGATTTTGGTGTGTCAGACTTATTCTGGAATGATTTTGATGTTTTGGCCCCAAGAGTTTTCAGTTTTTCTGCTCGACTGATCATATTCCCGCGCCCACCTTCCAGCTTATTCTTGGCGTCTTCAAAAGACGTTTGTGCTTGCTCAAGTCTCTCGCCAACTTGTGAAAAAACTTTGAAAAAATTAACAAATTTGTCGTAAAGTTGGCCAGCTTCACGCGCTATTTGTTCAGCATTTCGATTCTGATTTTCTATTCTCCATAGATTTTCTATAGTTCTTAAGGAGGGCATCAAAAGGCTAGGAGATACTAATCCTATATTGTGAGTCATCGCTAAGTCAAAAAGGTTAGGTGAATCCTTTAAAGCTCTTAAAAGCGCTTCATCTATCGCTACAAAGATTAGTACGAAATCTAGCGTTTGGTGTGATATAAGGTTTTGATAGTTCTTTTTGGCAAGTCCTTTAATGTGACTCTCGATAGAATTTACATGCTTCCGACGAAAAATCTTCTCCTCTTCTGTAGTTTCTGAATTTATTGATTTTTCATAATCTATCAGCGAAACTTTTGAATCAACCACTATGACTTTGTTGTCAGGTAATGTTATTAGAATATCAGGTTGGACAGTTTTACCTTCTGTTGTTTTTTGAGTTTTTTGCACTAAATAATGCAGGTCCTTTTTTAGTCCTGAATTTTCCAGTATTTTTTCTAGAACCATTTCACCCCAGTTACCTTGAGTCTTGGAATCACCTTTCAATGCTTTTGTGAGATTGTCAGCATTTAAACTCAAAGCTAAACCTAGATCACGAATTTGTTTTAGTTCGTCTCTAACCTGTTGGCGTTCTTTAGCATCCTCTGTTCTAGATGTGACAATTCTTCTGTCAAATCTGTCGAGCTGCTCTTTAAAGGGATTCATGAGTTGCTCAACAGCTTCTTTATTTTGTTTGGAAAATTTTTCAGATTTCTTATCAAGAATACGACTGGCAGTAACTTCGAACTCTTTAGCCAATTCCAGTCGAGCGCTTTCCATTCGTTCCCTGTTTTCCTCGAGATTCTTTTTCTCGGCCTGAAGCTCAGCCTCTAGTTTTGCTGCGCGCTGTACTTCTCTCAAGTATTTTTCGTTTAATTGTCGATTTGTTATCCAAAGTAGAATTAAAATGACAAGAATGGTTAGAAGACTCGCCGCTACTAAGAAATTCAAAGAAGTCATATAGGAAAAGGAAAACTAATCCTGCCAGCAACTGGCTGTCGGCGACGCATTAAGATAAAGGAGTCTAATATGCCTACATCTCATTTAATGAGCCAGCAAAACCTCTAGTACTTAAACTTAACTGAGGATAAAGCTCTTATTGATTGGCCGCCTTATACTCACGAATTTCAATATTAAACTCACCTGCAATTGCCGCTTCACTATCCACTGCAGCGTTGTATTTAGCCAGCAGAGTCTGGTGAGCTGCTTTTGCTTCGTCGTCGGCCTCTAAAGCTAGTTCCTTCATGTTATCGAGTTTAGCATCTATGCTTGCTTGAGCAGCTGAAAGATCGTCGCCGACCTCTTCATCTATTCCAACCAAGCAAGCTCGATATTGGACGACTTCTGCTTGAAAAGCTTTCATAGCCTTCTGGCCAGCAAGCATTTCCTCAAGAGTCGACACCGCCCCATCAGGAAGTTTTGGTGTTGAAGGCGAACCACATTCGGCGATGGCATAAATACTGAAAAACGAAAGACTTATTAATAGGATGCTTTTCCGAATCATTCTCTCCCCCTTTTTTAATAAAAATAATTACAAAAATAGAAACTATTGAATATACAGTAACAAGCTAAGCGAGATCTGCCAAGCTCCAATTAACTAAAAATTCTTTTAGCTGTTTAGTTCTAGTTGAGTGAGGGATTCGATTATTTTAGGTAAACTATATTAATGGATGTTTCAGAAATATTGTCTCCACTAAATGATGTTCAACGCAATGCCGTTGCTTCAGAGAATCCAAGCATGCTCGTACTTGCCGGAGCAGGAAGTGGCAAAACCCGTGTTCTTGTTCATCGAATAGCTTGGCTGATACGAGCCAAAAACATTTCTCCCCAAAGCATACTCGCGGTCACCTTCACAAATAAAGCGGCGAGAGAGATGCGTACTCGAATAGAAGAAATGTTGCAAATACCGGCCCATGGAATGTGGGTCGGCACATTCCATGGGCTTGCCCACCGACTACTTAAACATCATTGGCGTGAGGCTAACTTAGTAGAGAATTTTCAAATACTCGATAATGATGATCAGATGCGATTGGTAAAACGCTTTGTTCGAAGTTTAGGTCTAGATGAATCTCGCTGGCCGATAAAACAAGCGCAATGGTATATCAATGGCCAGAAAGATGAGGGTCTCCGGGCAGCGGATATTGAACTTCCGTTGGGTGACTTACATATCAAAACGATGGTCAAAATTTACCACGAATATGAGCAAGCATGCGCCCGCGGCAGCCTCGTAGATTTTGCTGAGCTTCTTCTCAGGGCCTATGAACTATTCTTGAAAAATCCGGATTTGCTGAGCCACTATCAACAACGATTCAGACAGATCTTGGTAGACGAGTTTCAAGATACCAACACTATCCAGTACGCATGGTTAAAAATATTATCCGGCTCCAAAGTTCCTGTTATCGCAGTTGGAGATGATGACCAATCGATTTATGGGTGGCGCGGTGCGAAGATCCAAAATATTCATAGTTTTTCCGAAGAATTTCTTGGTGCAGAAACAGTGAGGCTGGAACAGAATTATCGATCAACTCAGACCATACTCCGGGCTGCAAACGCTGTAATCGAAGTGAATCAAGGTCGCTTGGGAAAGAACCTTTGGACTTCTGGGGATGAAGGACAAGAAATTAGGCTATACGCAGGGTTCAACGAGCAGGATGAGGCTCGATATATCGTGGAGCAGGTACAAAGCTGGGTCTTGGAAGGGCAAGATAGATCATCGGTAGGTGTTTTATATAGATCAAATGCACAATCAAGAGTCTTGGAAGATACATTTATTAGTGAAGGAATTCCTTATAGAATTTACGGAGGTCAGCGATTCTATGAGCGCATGGAAATTCGGAATGCGCTCGCTTACATGAGGTTATTGGTTAATCGAACTGATGACGCTGCTTTTGAGCGTGTCATCAATACCCCGCCCAGAGGTATTGGAAGTAAAACAATAGAAGTACTTCGAGAGTTGTCGCGTTCACAAAATGTTTCCCTTTGGGAAACAATTACACTTGCATCCGAGCATGGTGTTCTAGCAACAAGATCACTAACAGCTATCTTAGGATTCAAAAGCTTGATCGATGAAATTGATACAGAGGTGAATTCACTTTCCTTTGAAGAATTAGTCGATCGCACTATTAAGTCATCAGGACTATTGGCTTATCATGAAAGAGAGACCGGAGAGAAAGGACAAGCTCGTGTCGAGAACCTTGAAGAACTCGTCAGCGCAGCGCGCGAATTTTCGCCAGAGACGAACGGATTGTCTCCATTGCAGCAATTTGTTGATGCAGCGGCGTTAGAGGCAGGTGACAGCCAAGCAAACGATTATGAGGATAGTGTTCAGTTAATGACACTCCATTCAGCTAAAGGACTAGAGTTTCCATTGGTTATTTTGGCTGGTATGGAAGAAAATCTTTTCCCACATCGCATGTCTCTCGAAGAACCCGGTAGACTTGAAGAAGAACGGAGGCTTTGCTACGTAGGGATTACAAGAGCCATGAAAAATTTAATAATTACTTATGCTGAGACCAGGCGTCTTCACGGCAGCGAATCATTTAATACGCCGTCTCGATTTATTCGAGAAATACCACCGGAGCTATTATGTGAAGTGCGAGTGACTAAATCAGGAGTTAAATATAATAAATTTCCACGGGCTAATATCCCAGATACTGGCTTTGACTTAGGTCAAAGGGTGTATCACCAGATTTTCGGAGAAGGTATCGTTTTAAACTTTGAAGGTCGTGGTGACAATGCCAGGGTTGAGGTTAATTTTGACGCAGAGGGTAGTAAGTGGCTTGTACTGCAGTATGCGAATCTCCAAATTGTTTGATCAGGCCGAATGAGAGTTAACTATGTTGACATATTCAAATAAGCAATCGCTAGTAATATTATTTCTCATCGTGCTACTAGTAGCCGTAGTAGGATTTTGGGCTATTGAGAAAACGAATACCTCTTCCAATGACGAGTCTCAACATCAAGGTGAGTTAGAAAAAGCTCGGATCGAGTGGAAGATTATAACTACGTGGCCAAAAAACTTGCCCGGTCTGGGTCAAGGTCCAGAAACCTTTGCTCGCTATCTTGGAGAAATGAGCGGAGGAAAACTATCAGCCCGTGTGTATGGTGCCGGCGAAATAGTGCCGGCCTTAGACGTATTTGACGCAGTTTCTCTTGGTGTTGCGGAAGTGGGCCATGGAGCGTCTTATTACTGGAAGGGAAAAATACCCGCATCCGTTTTTTTTACAGCTATTCCCTTTGGCATGACGGCTCAAGAGATGAATGGTTGGTTTCATTACGGTGGTGGCTTGGAGATTTGGGAAGAAGTTTACGCTCCCTTTAATGTGATTCCTCTAGCAGGAGGCAGCACAGGTGTGCAGATGGCGGGGTGGTTTAATCGCGAAATAAACTCTGTGGAAGACGTTAAGGGTCTCAAAATGCGTATTCCAGGAATGGCAGGTGAGGTATTTACAGCGATTGGTGGAACGACTGTTCAAATTGCTGGGGGTGAACTTTATACTTCCCTACAGACAGGGGTAATAGATGCAACGGAATGG
>JAQWLX010000047.1 GCA_029247075.1 Halieaceae bacterium
AGGTGCGGTAAGAGTCATAGACCCTTCGAAAGAGACGACTGGCGCTCAGTATAAAGGACAAATGACTTCCAGTTTTATAGCTGTCTTTGAGCATAGCAAAGTCCGTAACGAACACTACGTTATAGAGTCTTTCTTCTCTAGAGGTGGTCGTGGCGGCAAACGAACTGACCTTGTCACTATCTACGATCCCACATCACTATCCGTCTCTGATGAAATCGAGATACCGGCAAAGAGGCTTACTGGTATGCCGAAGGGAACACAGGCAGCCCTCATTGGTGAAGAAGAGAGGTTTCTCGGCATCTACAACTTTACGCCAGCGCAATCGGTCAGCATTGTAGACCTAGAAAAACGAGTCTTTGTTAACGAAGTCGCTACTGAAGGATGCGGATTTGTTATCCCCAATGGAGCTCGAAGCTTTTCATCTATTTGCGGTGACGGAAGCTTTTTGACCAGTAATTTAGATGCATCAGGCGCCCTTACAAGTTCTACAAGAACTGAGGCTATGTTTGACCCTGTTGGAGATCCTGTATTTGAGACTCCGGTCGCCTATGACGACAACGCATATTTTCTCTCATTCTCAGGCAAACTACTGCCGGTGAATATTGACGAAAAACAGATACCCGCGGGAGATTGGTTGTCCCTTGCTACCACAGAAGATGAAAAATCTTGGCGTCCCGGAGGCATAACCCCTATGACCTCCGATACTAATGGAAACGTATATGTCCTAATGCATCCAGACGGAGGTGAGGGCACTCACAAAAATGGTGGTAGCGAAATATGGGTTTACGATTTAGAAAAAAAGAAAAGAACCAACCGTATTGAACTAAAGAATTGGAGCCTCGTGGTAGGCACATCGGGTACTGGTAAAAATAAATTCTTGCTCACCACCAATACTGATATGGCTATTGACGTATATAAATTACCTACGGCCAATTACGTTCGCACATTGACTGGCGCCGGCAGTAACCCCTTTGTTATTGATGGACTTAATTAAATAGTGGAGATGAAGGAAATAACGCATGTCGCCAATTTAGGTCCGGTTATCATCAGCTGGTTATTAGCGCTTATATTTGGCTTTGCTAGCTATCATAAAATAACAGCATGGCCGCGTTTTCTGGCGTCCATGTCCGCTTACAAGATCATACCAAATTGGATAGCACCTCAGCTGGCGGGCCTGGCACTGATTTTCGGTGAAATCGCTGCCTGTACTTCTCTTTTAGCACTGCATCATTTTGGATTGATCCTCGCAATGGTATTACTGGTACTATATTTTGGAGTCATAAGTATTAATTTGATTCGTGGTAGAACCCACATCGATTGTGGTTGTGGAGATGAACCAACGCCAATATCAATACTGCTACTCGTCCGTAACCTCGTCTTAGTAGGCTTTGCTTACTTGGCTATACAAAACTTTATCGGCTGGTCATCATTGCTCTGGAATATTTCTATATTTGCCTTGGCTTCTGCTGGTCTTTTTTTCGGTATCTATGTGATTTTTGAACAAATGCTGGCTAATCGTGGTAGACATCAACGACTTTGGATTGGAGAAGTAAACTAATGAATCTGATAACCGCATCCGTTGTCATCCTTTGGATCGCAGTCATTGCCCTAATCATTGTGGTACTCGCGCTTGCGAGACAGGTCGGGGTACTCTATGAAAGAGTTGCTCCTGCTGGAGCACTTATGGTTAATCAGCAGTTAAAACCTGGGGATGCTGCACCGGAAATAGAAGCTCGCGGAATTGACGAGACCGCCCTAACCGTGGGCTTAGCAAACCAACTTTTATTTTTCCTGGCACCAGATTGCCCCATCTGCAAGACATTGCTACCTGTTCTGAAAACCCTCAAGAAATCGGAGAAAGATATCAGTATTATCTTAGTCAGTGATGGGGATGATGGGCATGAAGCATTTATAAAAGAATATGAGTTAACGGATTTTTCATATATTGTCTCTGAACTTGTTGGAAGGAGCTTTGGTGTTAGTAAACTCCCATATGGTGTTCTAACAGATGAGCAGGGTGTTATATCCAGCCTGGGAATCGTCAATTCACGCGAACATTTGGAGAGTTTATTTGAAGCACGTAAAATGGGTGTCGCATCGATACAAGAGTATCTTGAACGACACTCCAAAGAAATGGAGAATACGGATAATGCAGTTAGAGAGTACAACGGCCAAGGAGCAGAACCATGAAAGAGTCTAAAAATTTATTCGATAGGATCTCAGAGCAGGTAAGTCGAGGACTTGCGCAAAATACATCAAGACGTGGTTTATTTGGCTTGCTCGGAGCCGGCATTGTTGGAATGTCGTCCATACCCCTCCTACCCGTTGCACGAGCGGCAGGTAATGGGCAGCCTCAAGCCTCGGATTTGCAGGAATCTGGAGATGATCAGAGTTGCGATTATTGGAGATATTGCTCCATTGATGGGTTTTTGTGCACATGCTGTGGCGGAAGTGTAAATACCTGTCCACCAGGAACGGAAATGTCCCCAATCACGTGGATTGGCACCTGCAAGAATCCAGAAGACGGCAAGAGCTATATTGTTTCCTACAATGATTGCTGTGGAAAATCCGGGTGTGGGAACTGCCTTTGCAATACCAATGAAGGGGACAGACCCATGTATGTTCCTGCTAAGAGCAACGACATTAACTGGTGTCTTGGTACGCAAAGTTCCGTTTATCACTGCTCAACTGCAATCGTTGTTGGAATGGCGTTCGAATAATAAGCGCATGACACGGCTTCTGTGCCTAATCTTTCTAGCGTATAGCATCGAAACACTCTCGGAGGATATGCCGGGCGTTGATAATCCACAAAGAGCGCACGTCAATTACATTCTAAATTGTCAAGGTTGTCACGGACCGGAAGGCTCCGGTTCGGCTGATGGAGACGTTCCAAGAATGAAAGATTTTCTGGGTAATTTTCTGAATGTCGAGGGCGGGCGTGAATTTCTAATCCGAGTCCCTGGAGTTGCCAGCGCGCCACTTTCTGATACCGCCATTGCCGAACTTCTTAACTGGACATTACACACGCAATCGCCAGATCAAATACCTGAAGATTTCCTACCCTACAACGAAGCAGACGTCATTCAGTGGCGGAGGAAGACCTTGGGCGACGTGGCACATGAACGAGAGCGGCTCATCGTTCGTATGCGATAGTTTAATTTTTTTCATTTATGAATGATTTTATTGCTACTTTTTTTGGAGTACTCTATAGAAAGTGGTACATTTGACCTAAAGTTTATCTTCACCATATATCTACAATAGATGTAACATTAAAAATTAATAAATTATTGGGACAGGGAGCGGCAAAGTGACTGCAAAAATCAAACTTGGTTTCATCGTATTTCTTCTAACCACATTTATTGGTGGCTCAACAATCTCTTTTGCTTCGGTATTAGAAGAAGTAATTGTGACGGCACAGAAGCGAGAGCAAAACGTGCAAGATATCGGTATCGCTATAACGGCGATGACTGGTGATCAAATGGATGCCCTTGGCTATAACAGCGCTCAGCACGTCACAACCATGGCACCCGGAGTACATACGGTACAGCCAAACGGGGAAGCAAACTATTCCATAGCTATCCGCGGATCTGCCAATAGTGACTTCACCACTAACCAGGAAAGTCCTGTCGCCATTTACCTTGATGGCGTTTATGTCAGTCAGATGTCCGGTACAGGATTTTCTCTATTTGACATGGAGCGTGTAGAAATTTTGCGAGGCCCTCAGGGTACGCTGTACGGACGAAATGCGACAGGCGGCTTAGCTCATTTCATCTCTAAAAAGCCTACCCGAGAAACCGAAGGTTACGCAAAAGCTACCGTCGGTGAATACTCCCAGTTCAAATTCGAGGGCGCGATCAGTGGACCAATCGGTGAAACCGCATCGGCTCGTTTATCTGTCTCAACGCATAACAATGACGGCTATATCACAAATAGACTCGGTAAGGATCTTAATAATGCGGATGATCAAAGTATTCGACTCCAATTCCTTTGGAATCCTTCTGACGATATAGAATTTTTACTCAGCCTTAGAGGTTCGCAGCAAGATATAAGAACCGGCTTTTTTGAGCATGTCTCTGCGGTAGGTGCATCTGGCGAATATACCCCTAATGAGGTCAATTACGTCCTTGGGTATATCGATAATGACGGAGATGTCTATGCGGGAGACTATGATGATCCTGGCTTTAATGATCTTGAAACCCGTGGCTATTCTGGTACGTTGACCTGGGATTTCGGCAATATGAAGCTCACATCTATTACCGATTTCTCCACAGTTGAGCGTGACTACATAGAGGATTCGGACGCGTCTCCTGCGCCCGTTTTTGATTTTTTCCTTGTTACTGACTCCGAACAGTTTTCTCAAGAGATTCGCCTAGACGGGGAAACTGACTCCATGAAATGGACGGCAGGAGTTTATTACCTAGATTTGGATATAAATGATGCTAATGGCGCGATCACTGACCCGTTTGTAGGACCTGCACCGACCCCAGGCGCTGAAGCAGGCTTGTTCAACCCATATCGCTCAGAGGTACAATCTATGTCCGTCTTTGGACAGGTAGAATTTGCCATCGCGGATAACGTTAATATGACGATAGGTGGTCGAGTCGTGCGGGATGATCGCGACTTTGCGTTCAACGTCGATATCGTAGAATTTGTCAATCCAGATCCTGCAATGTTTAACGACCCATCCAACAGAAATTTACTTGCTCCACTCGCGTCGTATGTGGCATCCCGAGAAGACACTGAGTGGGCCGGACGACTTGGATTGGATTGGACCTTGTCTGACGACACACTTATCTATACAAGCTGGAATCGAGGCGTCAAGACCAGTGGCTATAACGCCCCTATCTTCCCACTGAGCCCTCCGAACGATTACGATGATGCAACTATGTCCTTTGATCCAGAGATAGTAGATGCCTTTGAAGTCGGTGTTAAATTAAGCACTCCTGACGGACGCGCGCGACTTAATGCAGCGATGTATTATAACGACTTCGATAACTATCAGGCGTTTACTATTACCGGTCTGGACACTCTGCTCAAGAATTCGACTGCGGATAGTAAAGGCTTTGAAGTAGAGTTAATGGCCAACCCCACGGATGGATTAGATATTTTATTGGGCGTTGCTTATAACGATACAGATCTTACCTTAGGGGATGGATTTAGGACCGGCCCAGTGCAGTCTCCAAAATGGAATGCCAACGCCATGGTGCGATACGAGTGGTCACTTGCTAGCGGTGCTACAGTTGCTTTACAAGGTGATATGCACTATCGAAGCAAGCACATATTCGCACTCCCGAATCTGCCGGCTAACAGAGAAGACGGTTATACTATCGGAAATGTTTTCCTGACATACACCACCGCAGATCAAGCATGGGTCGCCTCCGCATTTGTTGAGAACGTTACTGGTGAGGAACATCTTGTGCAGACCTTTGATCTATCGACTGATGCCCTGTTTGGCATGATTGAACAGTACTATAATCGGCCTAAGTGGGCTGGAGTCAGTCTGAGATACAATTTCTAAGCTCCTTTCAACTTCTTAATCTCTTCAAGCTGTCATTTCTTTGGCAGCTTGAAGCACATTTTCAAAGACACAAAATATTTCGATCGAAAAAGATAACTTGGGCATAGACAAGTTAACCGCCCTTCTCTCAATTTATAACATCAGAACTCATGCGAATTTCTTTCGCCTGCCATCGAACAATTAAATAGACACTTAGTGCTGTGGCAAAAATCGGCAAAAAAGGCACGGCAAGTTCGAAAACCACTAAAACAGGATTGAGCACAAAAAAATCCATCGCTGATTGCGCCCAAACAGAAGCAAAAATAACTGCAAGAGAATTAAAGAGAATCGAAAAAAATAAAAACCCTTTTCCTATAAGAGTTAACTGCTTCTTGAGCGCCCATGCGACAAGTCGAAAAACCCAAACAAAAAATCCAGCCCAATAATAAATATAATCAATCTTTTGAATATCATCGTAATAATAGAGCTCATACCAATAAGTACTCCACACAGTCTGCCAGAGAAAGTAAATGCCTACCTTGTGCAGTAATATCCAATGTTTTGGATTCATTCTTCGACGCACCGGATAAAGCGACGTGAAAGTCATCGCTATTAAAAAGATATAACCAGGAATCTGGATAATGACATCTGAAAGAAGATATACCTCATTAATATAATAATCTGTGAAACCAAACACCAACCATACGATAAAAGTAAGCTGCCAAGTCATCCCGACCGAGAAGCACAATCCAAAAAAGCGCCGATATCTCATCAACAAAGGACTAAAAGAGCCTGGGAATAGGCTTCTAATCGCTGATGTTGCAAATGCGAGATAGAGCCAAGGAACTGACCACCAGACCGAATACTGAATCATCGCTGAAACCGCCGGACCATCTATTATTTGAATGTTGTTCATCTCCCAGATGACAGCCGAACCGATGACGACGCTCATAGTGGCAAGTAGTGCCCAATCACTTTTCAGCAAACGGCTCATTTTTTGATCTCTCCCCATCCTAGAGACTCAGCAAGATTTTTGGTAATTACAAACACTCAGATTTAATTTGGCTCAATAGAAGTTTTGTATCCTTTGGAGCAATTGCATCTATTGATGCGATATAAGTTAAAGACGAGATTGTAATTCATCAGGATAGTTATTAATTTGAAATCAAACAAGTTATTGTAATTAATCAAATACAACGAAAAGTAAGCCTGATAAAATCACGCAAAATTTTTTATGAGATTTAGTAATGTTCGGCCTAAGCTTTCCTAAAAACACTCGCGAACACACTCACTCCTACTACGCCGCTAGTATCAAGTATGAAGACCAATATCCCACTCTAATGGGAAATGTTGAAACTGATATTTGTGTAGTTGGCGGAGGCTTTACCGGAGTTAATACCGCTCTCGAGCTTTCTGAGCGTGGATTCAACGTCGTGCTAGTTGAGGCCAATAGAATCTGCTGGGGTGCTAGTGGACGCAATGGCGGCCAGATAATTGGAGGCGTAGGAGGTGGTGGAGATAGATTTCAAAAATCTATCGGAGATGATGGCGCAGAAGAGCTTTATAAAATGGGAATCGAGTGTGTTGATATCATACGAGATCGAATCGATAAATATTCTATAGACTGTGACCTACGCTGGGGCTATTGCGATGTAGCACTGAAGCCTAGACATATGCACTGGCTGGAAGAAACATTCAAAGAAGAGCAAGACAATAATTACCCGCATCCTCTAAAATTATTGAACGCCGCGGAACTCAAAGAATATGTCGGTTCCGATATTTATCTTGGCGGCATGTACAACGCAACCGGCGGTGGCCATTTACACCCTACTAATCTCTGCCTAGGAGAAGCAAGAGCAGCGGCAGATCATGGCGCGGTATTATTTGAACAGTCTCGAGTGCTACAGATTGATTATGGCACTCCATCAATATTGCATACAGAGCAGGGATCCGTAAAAGCAAAAAAAGTTGTCTTATGCGGTAATGCATACATGGAAAACCTCGTGCCTAAACTAGCGAAACGGGTACTCCCGGCAAGCACCTGCGTGGTCGCAACAACGCAGCTATCCGAATCCTTAGCAGAGTCTATTCTCCCTAAAAATGTAGCTGTGTGCGATCCTAGAACCGCTCTGGATTACTTTAGACTTACCGCAGATCGAAGACTGCTATTCGGTGGCCTATCCAACTACACAGGCTTAGTTCCAAGTAACTATAAAAACGTCATGTACAAAAAGATGCTTAAGGTATACCCACAACTTGAAGGCATTGAAATTGATTACGCTTGGGATGGACAAATGGGAATTGGGATCAACAGAATGCCACAACTTGGAAAGCTTACTGATAATGTTTATTTTATCCAAGCATATTCCGGTCATGGAGTAGCTCCTACACACATGATGGCTCGAATCACTGCTGAGCATATTGCAGGAGAAAACAAACGATTTGATATCATGGCAAAGATCCGTCATTGGCCTTTCCCAGGTGGTCGATTCTTGCGACGCCCTGGAATGGCTTTAGGAATGCTCTATTTCAAAACCCTAGACTTTTTTTAGCGTCAGACCTATCCAAACCTTACACCAATAACTAACACTGAAGCTCTGCTAAGTCCCTGTAAAATTCTAGTGCTTCTGGATTAGCTAAGGAATCGGTATTTTTAACTGCCTCACCATGCACCACTTTGCGCACCGCCACCTCTACTATTTTTCCACTGAGGGTTCTAGGAATATCTGGCACCTCAATTATCTTAGATGGAACATGCCTCGGGGTAGCATTTGCTCTTATAGTTTTCTTTATTTTATCAACCAGCTGCTCATCAAACGATAGCCCTTCTTGAAGACGAACAAACAAGACAACACGAGAGTCATCCTTCCATTGTTGACCAATCGCTATACTTTCCAGAACACCATCAACTTTTTCAACTTGCCGGTAGATTTCGGCAGTACCTATTCGCACCCCTCCTGGGTTAAGAACTGAATCAGATCGACCGTGAATAATGACTCCACCCTCTTCCGTAAGTTCTCCATAATCTCCATGTGCCCATACGTTGTCATATGTAGAAAAATAGGCGTCTTTAAAATTTAAATCATCTTTATCATTCCAAAATCCCACCGGCGAAGATGGAAATGCCTGGGTGCAAACTAATTCTCCCTTCGCGTCAAAGATAGACTTACCATCTTCATCGAACATTTCGACCGCCATTCCTAAACCCCGGCACTGAAGCTCTCCTCTAAAAACTGGAAGAAGGGGATTGCCTAGGGCAAAACAGGAGACAATATCGGTTCCACCAGAAATCGAAGAAAGACACACATCTTCTTTTATATCTCTATATACGTAATCAAAACTTTCATGAGATAACGGCGATCCCGTGGAAAGTATGGTTCTTAAACTACTAAGGTTGTTTCTCTCTCTGGGTTTGAAACCTTCTTTTTCAATGGCAGACAGATACTTAGCACTGGTACCAAATACCGTAATTCTTTCGTTTTCTGCTATATCCCAAAGCACCTCTGGTCCTGGATAAATAGGAGCTCCATCATACAAAACCAATGTCGATCCAACTGCCAACCCTGAGACCAACCAATTCCACATCATCCACCCACAGGTAGTAAAATAAAACAACGTATCCTCGCGTTTCAGGTCTGTATGTAACAAGTGCTCTTTCAAATGCTGTATTAACGTTCCGCCAACCGAATGCACGATGCATTTCGGAATTCCTGTTGTTCCCGAAGAATACAAAATATAAAGCGGATGGTTAAATGAGACTTGTACAAATTCTATAGATCTTGGCTTATAACGACTTAATACACACTCCCATTCAATCGCATTCGCTTGATGGACTAAGAGACTATTTTCATAACCACCCAAAAAATTCACTACTAGAATAGATTCGATGGAGGTTATCTTATCTCCAATCTCCTTAACTCGAGATGCAGTGTCTATCTTTTTTCCATTATAAAAATAGCCATCTGTGGCTATAAGTACTTTGGGTTTTATCTGATTAAATCTGTCAAAGACACCGTTTATACCAAAATCAGGTGAACATGAAGTCCAAACTGCCCCCAGGCTGCTTGTCGCCAACATACCAATAACAGATTCTATCGTGTTAGGCATGAATGCAGCGACTCGATCGCCTTCATGGACATCCATGACTTTTAGAACCTGAACCAACTGACTCACCTGATTGTATAGGTCCTGATATGAAATCTCTCTCCTATCACCACTTTCACCATAAAAAACCAGCGCTATCTTTTCTTTCGTTTGATCATCACGCACGGGAGATAGAAGATTCTCTGCAAAGTTTAACTCTGCACCTTCAAACCAAACGGCACCTGGCATTTTAGTAACATCGTCCACCACAAATTTATAAGGCTTTGAAGCTATAATCTCGACAAATTTCCACATAGCCTCCCAGAATCCTGAGGGATTATCGATACTCCATCGGTATAAGGATTCGTAGCTCTGGCCAATAAAATCAAATTTATCCCGAGCGAAAACTATGAAATTATTCATATTTGATTGCTCAATACGGGAGGGATCTGGTTTCCAAACAGGCTCTTTCATTTTTATTTAGGATATCAACAGTTTGTTAAATCATTATTTTGAAAATATG
>JAQWLX010000056.1 GCA_029247075.1 Halieaceae bacterium
AAAAACTGTATTGGAAGGATGAACTTCATTTGATTTCTGGACCAGAGCGAATTGAAGACTACTGGTGGTCTAAACCTATAAGTCGTGACTACTACATAGCGAAAAATATATATGGGAATCATTACTGGATCTTCTGTAACAGAAGAACAAAGCACTGGTATATACAGGGTATATTTCCTTAAAGAATACTCAAATAAAATTTTGGGCAGTTAGAGGTTGAGATTCTGATCAACCCAAATCAAATCTTTTACAGAGAAACCTGCCATGCGCGCCGCTTCTATAAATTCATCTCTTACAAAATCACTAACTTTAGGCTCCCGTGATAAAAGCCAAAGATAATTAGTATTGTAACCTGATACAAAAGCATACTGATAATTTCGATGATCTAATCCAAAAATCACATAACTCGCATAGAAAGGACCAAAAAAAGACACTTTAAGATGCCCGATACTAACATCACTAACAGATTTAGCGTGTCCCGTAATCTGCTTCCACCTACCTTTTTCTTTTGAATAACCCCGGTTAATCACACGAATTTTTCCTTCAGGCAGCAAACTATACTCTGCCGTAACTGCCTCCAAATCTTTCTCGAAACGATGATTCAATCGAGCCATCTCATACCACTTTCCTAAATAGCGATCCGCAACAAACCCCTCAACGGGTTCCAAACTTTTCGGCACTCCAATACATCCTGCAATGGTGATTGCAGTAATAGATAAAATCCACAAACCAAGAATTTGTACATACTTTTTCATAAATTTATCGACCTATCTTTGCTAAGTGGAGGAATGATTAGTAATACTTTCTGATAATTGGATTGATTTAGCAACTTATTATACTGTATATTTATACAGTATAATAAGTTGCCAGCATGAGAACCTTAATCACCTTCGTTAAAATGCAAATGAAACATTATGCAGAACTACATTGCTTAAGTTGCTTTAGTTTCCTACGCGGAGTATCTCAACCAGCAAAACTAGTCAAATATGCAGCAAAACTTGGTTATACAGCTATCGCAATCACAGACGAGTGTTCTCTTGCTGGAGCTGTAAAGGCACATATTGCAGCAAAATCACTAGACATTAAGTTGATTATTGGTAGTGAATTTAAGCTTGATAATGGCATGAAATTAATAGTTCTTGCACCAAACAAGTTAGCCTATAGCGAACTATCTAGCTTAATCAGTTTGGCAAGAAGACGCTGTCCTAAAGGTGAATATCGCATTTATCTGCACGATATTATATTTTATCTTAAACGATGCCTAATAATCTGGTTGCCAAGCCAAAATAATAATCTTGAATATCAATATGGCCATCACCTAGAAAGACTCTTCCGCAATCGCATTTGGTTAGGAATAACAAGATTATTAAACAATAATGAAGTAAAAAAAAATTCAGCCAATCAGGAATTATCTCACAGACTTTCTATACCAATGGTGGCCTGTGGCAATATACAAATGTGTCATGCCAAAAATAAACCACTTCATGATGTTTTTAGTGCTATTCGACACAACGTATCTGTTGAAGAACTTGGAACAAGACGTCTATCTAACGCTCAAAATCACCTACGAAATATAGACATCTTAACCTCACTCTATTCAGAAGAATTAATTTCTGAAACTTTACACATTGCTTCATTATGCAAGTTCAGCTTAGATGAATTATGCTATGAAGCCCCGAAAAAAACTATATCTGGAACTTGTGATGCAAATATGTATCTCAGGAATTTAGTTAATGAAGGCTCTATTCAACGCTGGCCTAGTGGCGTACCAGATAAAATACAAAAACAAATCAATTATGAACTCGAATTAATCAATGAATTAAAGTACGAACACTACTTCTTAACTGTATACGATATAGTTCGTTTTGCCCGTGAAAAAAATATTTTGTGCCAAGGCCGTGGATCTGCAGCCAACTCTGTAATTTGCTATTGCTTGTTTATTACAGAAGTTTCTCCAGAAGAAGTCTGTATGTTATTTGAAAGATTCATTTCTCGAGAACGTAACGAGCCTCCAGATATAGACGTAGATTTTGAGCATGAACGTCGAGAAGAAGTCATACAATATGTTTATAACAAATATGGTAGAACACAAGCTGCTCTGGTAGCGAGTATTATCACCTATCGTTCGCGTAGCGCGATTCGTGATGTTGGAAAAGCTTTAGGCTTAGATTCAGATCTTATTTATAAATTAACGCTCTCAAATTATTGGGAAGATAAAGATCCAACTATATTTAAAAGCTTTTCTGGTAAAAACATCAGAAACTACAAAAAAAAAGCATTTCTATTTTACGATTTAGTTGAACAAGTTATTGGTTTGCCCAGACATTTATCACAACATGTTGGCGGCTTCATCATAACGAACAATCCAATTTCAACCATAGTACCTATCGAAAATGCAAATATGCCAAATCGTACGATCATACAATGGGATAAAGAAGATATTGAATCTCTAGGATTTCTTAAAATTGATCTACTATCACTTGGGATGCTATCCGCAATAAAAAAAAGTCTACAAATAATCAACTCTTACCATCCAAAAATTAAAGATATAAAAGATATACCAAGAGAAGATCCTGCTACATATAAGATGATTCAAAAAGCAGACACTATTGGAGTATTCCAGATTGAATCTCGAGCACAAATGTCCATGCTCCCAAGATTAAAACCATCTAGCTTTTATGATTTAGTTATCGAAATTGCTATTATTCGTCCTGGTCCTATTCAAGGAAATATGGTTCACCCTTATCTACGACGCAAACAAAATCTTGAAAAAATCACTTACCCTGGTGATGAAATTAGATCCATATTAGAACGAACCTTAGGTGTTCCAATTTTTCAAGAACAAATAATCCGATTAGCAATGGTTGCAGCCGGTTTTACTGGCGGAGAAGCCGATCGACTCAGAAGAGCAATTACTAACTGGGGGAAAAACAACCAGTTAATGATATTTGAAAAAAAATTAATTCAGGGAATGGTGCGTCGTGGCTATAAACGTACGTTTGCTGAAGAACTATTCGAACAGATTAAAGGATTTGGTGGTTATGGTTTTCCAGAATCGCATGCCGCTAGTTTCGCAATTTTATCCTACATATCAGCATGGCTAAAATGTCATCATCCTGGAGCATTTTTCACCAGCTTACTGAATAGCCAACCGATGGGTTTCTATTCACCATCACAATTAATCCAAGATGCCCAAAGACATGGCATAAACATACTTCCAATTGATGTCAATCAAAGCCAATGGGATCATCAGTTGCTGTCGAAAAGGCAATGGAGGACTATCCGCCTAGGCTTTAGATTGATAAAGAATCTTAGTCATAATGGTGCAGTTCGTATAACTAAAGCATCAAAAGAAGACTTCTTTATATCCACTACTGATTTACGAGAAAGAGCACAACTTGATCAAAAAGACATGGAGGCACTTGCCAAAGCCGATGCTCTAAAATCAATTACTGGCAGTCGAAAAAATTCCATCTGGGAAATTTTAATCCCAACCCCTTCACATCCATTATTAGAGGTAATAAAGAATAATAACTTTCTAAAGAGCCAAACAGGCATTCCTTCAACAAATATGATGCAAGACATTTTAGAAGATTACCAAGCAACTGGATTAAGCTTGCGATCACATCCGATAAAACTATTACGCAAGTATGCACCATTCAATAAATGCAAGTTGAACTCAGAACTTAATTCCCTTAAAAATAAACGATTTATCTGCATAATAGGCCTTGTGACTTGTCGACAACGACCAAGTACCGCATCAGGAGTTTTATTCCTAACACTAGAAGATGAAACGGGAAACAGCAATGTAATTGTTTGGCCAAGAATCCAAAAAGAATTTAGTCACATTTTAACAAGAGCTTACCTGATTTTGGTAGAAGGATTGTTAGAAAACAGGGAAGGTGTGGCTAACGTAATTGCAACGAAAATTTATGATTACTCGCATGCTCTACAGTCTCTTAAACTAAAATCACGAGATTTCCACTAGATGAAGTTAACCGCAGTTGAAACTTTAAGCAACTTCACTATGCACTTTAGAATTCGAAATCTTATCCTGGCATGCTGCTTCTTTCTTTGAAAATCGCAAAAAACCATCCTCGAGCACGGCTCGACGAAACATCTTACGATCCTTAAAATAGCTCTGCGGATTAATCCACGGCTCTCGGTCTCCTTGATTTGGAAGAAGATGCATTACTCGATTCATATATCCAGGATTAAAGTCACTTATCCAAGGTTTTGCAGGCATATCATTCAATTCATCTGGCAATTGAGGCACGACCTTATGAAAGTCATTAACATCCATATGATTTAGTACTCTACATAACCATTCAGCCGTTAAATCTGCTCTAAGCGTCCAAGACGCATTAATATATCCGAAGGTACTAGTTAAGTTGGGAACGTTAGTCAGCATCAAACCCTTATAGGTCCAACATTGAGAAAAATCAGCAATCTGACCATCTACTGTGACTTCAATATCTCCCATTACATTCAATTGAAGACCAGTTGCCGTGATAACAATATCAGCTTTTAACTCTTCACCTGACATCAAAGCAACTCCAGCAGGAGTAAATGATTTAATTTCGTCGGTTACAATTCGCGCACTACCATTATTTATTACTTCAAAAAGATCATCATCAGGAATAAGACACATCCTTTGATCCCACGGATTATATTTCGGTGTAAAGTGCTTGCCCACATCGTAATCCTCTCCTAATGCTTGACGAACCTTACCCAAAAGAAATTCTTTTACTTTATTGGGCGCGACTCTCGTTCGATGGTATAGCCACTGCTGTCCAAGCGTATTGCGAATGCGGATCATTGAATAAGCCCACATATCAGGCAAAATAAAACGCAAAAAATTAGCCCACCGATCTATTGCAGGTCTAGAAATAACGTAACTCGGAGAGCGCTGCAGCATAATAACTTCTTCGGCCTCCCGAGCCATCGCTGGCACTAAAGTCATAGCAGTAGCACCAGAGCCAATAACCAAAACTCGCTTACCTCGATAATCTAAATTCTTTGGCCAAAACTGTGGATGAACCAATTGACCTTTATACTCTACCTGGTTTGTAAATACTGGATCGTAAGGTTTACTATAACTATAGTAGCCAGCACAAATATGTAAAAAATTGCTCTCAAACTGAGCTACTTCGCCACGATCTTCGATTTCAGCTTCAATCAACCATTTTGATTTATCCGACAACCATTCGCTACGTACAACTTTATGGCCAAAAAGAATCTTATTTTCAAGCAGATATTCAGATGCTGTTTCTCTAATGTAATTCAGTATGGAAGGACCATCTGCAATAGCCTTAGCTTCTAGCCAAGGTTTAAAACTATAGCCTAGGGTATGCATGTCACTATCAGAACGAATGCCTGGATATCGAAAAAGATCCCAAGTGCCACCTATGGCATCGCGAGCTTCTAAAATCAGAAATCGCCGTTTGGGACAGCGCTCAGCAAGATATACAGCAGCACCAATTCCCGATAGTCCAGCTCCTATAATTATTACGTCAGAACTTTGCATATTTCCGCCTTTAGATGCCTTATCGCAAAATCAGAATCAAAACAAAATCTCTAAATATAAAAAGCGTCCGAAATCAACTTTAGCACTTGTCGCAGAATATTTGGTACAAAAAAAAACCTAAGACT
Source organism: Halieaceae bacterium (assembly GCA_029247075.1). Lineage (GTDB taxonomy): Bacteria > Pseudomonadota > Gammaproteobacteria > Pseudomonadales > Halieaceae > CABYJX01. The sequence continues at coordinate 5,653 of JAQWLX010000056.1, forward strand.
CACCAATTATTTTAAATAAAAACTTATGGAACGGACTTGCGCTAGACGTCGCGAACATCTATATAGAGTATATGAATTATAAAGAATATCTTGATTAACACCCATGTCAGAACCTGAATTATCCAAAGATACTTCTACAGCCCCACTTAGCGAATCCAGAAAAAAGGATATTCTAGAAAATTTACTTCCCGGAATTGGCCTTGACGGGACCAAAACACTTCTGTCTTATACGCAAGAGCGCCCAGTGGAAGCAGGGAGAATTTTAGTTGCGCAAGGAGATAAAGATACGGATCTTTTTCTGCTTCTAAGGGGCTCATTCTCGGTGTTTGAAAAGATTCGAATTAATCAACGTGATGTTGTCTTGCAAACAGCCACCTTCCCCGCTCCTGGGATATTAGGCGAAGTTAACCTATTAATGGAATCGGCACGAAGCGCAACCGTAGCAGCTATAGAAGAAGCTGATGTGCTCGTACTAACACATGCCTCTTTTTTATCTTTATCAGAAGAACATCCTAAACTTGCAATCGAAATCGTTAAATGTCTAGGTGTTGCGATCCATAATCGCTCGGTTTCATTCCAGCACAAAGTACGAGGAAATATCTTGCGAGAAGGCAAAACCGTTGAAGGAGGTATTGCAAAACTAGTTAGGTATATCGGCAAAGTGTCACAGTGCCCAGAGAGCGTTACTAATAAATTATTTTCCGCTGATTTAAAAGGATATAATTATGACGCATGAGATAACGTGATCCATAATATTTTTGATCGGATTTATTGATTTTCGAATTGGAATAAAAAAGGATACAGAAACAAATGGAAATGGCCGGAACCACAAGAACACCTGAAGTGAAGATTGATTCGTCCAACTGCTCCATTAAAGGCGAATGTTACCCCGAGGATATATCTGAATTTTCTGGTCCAGTTATGGAAACGGTTCGCGAAAATCTTAGCTCTTCAGAAAGCTTCACCGTAACAATTGAACTTTATTATTTTAATAGCTCTTCAGCCAAATTTTTATTTGATTTCTTTGAGTATCTTGATCAAGCAGGAGAAGAAAAGCAGATTCGGATCGTATGGAAATATCGCACCGAGGATGACGCCATGGAAGAAGCAGGATCCGAATTCGAAGAAGATTTGGAAAATGTCTCTTTTAGTTTAGAAGCCATTAGTTAGAGGGTTTCTTGTGGCATCAGAAGACTGAAATAGTATAAAAACTAAAAATTGATCTCTAAGGGACGGTTAGTAGCATGGAAAATGAAACACTAAAACTTCACGAATTAATGATTTCAAGGGGCACATTTTTCTGCTACTCAGGCCCCCTTAGCGAAGAAGTTCTTACTAGCCTATCGGGCGCAGTTAAAGAGCAACTCTCCGATTCTGAAGATCTTCCTGTGGTTAAAAAAGTCTTTGGTATATTTGTTGAACAAGCTCAGAACATCATCCGCTATTCAGTTGACCGCCTTGATCAAAGTGGAGTGGGATCAGTTGCAATAAGTAAAACTGAAAAAGGCTTTATGATAGAAGCTGTTAATTCAATAGACCCTAAAAATGTTGATAGACTTGAAGAAATACTCAAACCCTTGACCGAAATGAATAAAGATGAACTAAAATCCGCCTATAAAGATAGATTGCGGTCAGGGCCTCCCGATGGGAGTAGAGGAGCTGGGCTTGGATTTATCGAAATGGCTCGGAGAAGCTCAAAGTTTGATTACGATTTTCTAGCACATAATGCTAATACATATTTTGTTTATAGGGGATGGGTTGAATAAACAACTAATTAAGTTAACGATGCTTTGGATCCTTATAAGAAGCTAGTTTCTCTAGCGCCGAACGAAGTGAATCTTCAAGCTCATACCGCTGAGAATCACTCAGACGATCAATCCTTGCTCTCAGCGAAGTATTTTCAGCGCTTACTTGCAGATAGTTTTTTGCGTCCTCATCGCCTAATACTTTAAAAGTTCTAACAGGATTTTGTATCCCTTTAAGAGCGACTTTGTCACACTCTTCACAAGGTATCCTATCTTTTACTGCGTTATAGGTATCGAAAGACAGTAGTATGTCTCCCGGCGTCGCCGCAGACTCTAGTCTTGAAGCCATATTAACACCCGCACCAATGACTGTATAATCTAGACGGTTCTCACTCCCAAAATTCCCGACAGTGCAGTATCCAGTACTTATTCCAGTCCTTGTCTTAAGCGGTTCTTGGAGACCAAAAGAACCCCATTTACTCTCTAGATCTAATAGCCTTTTTCGCATCTCAACAGCCATAGAAACACAGCGGTAAGCATCTTCTTCAACTCCTTGAGTTTCAGGGTCGCCAAAAAACATCATAATCGCATCACCAATATATTTATCTATCGTTGCTCCATGATTCAACGCTATTGTCGACATTTCATTTAGATAAAAATTTAATGCCCCCGTTAAGTCCTCAGACTGAAGATTTTCTGAGATGGTTGTGAATCCAACAAGATCAGAAAAGAAAATTGTTAGCTTTTTCCGCGTACTAGCTACACTAACTGCCTTCTCCCCAGAAAATATCGATTGATATACCTGAGGAGAAAGATACTTAGATAATTGCTTCGATAGCCCTTCAAGCTGCTGCCTTTTCTCGTTTGCCTCTTTGGCCAAATCATTTAAGCGCTGTTCATTTCTATCATTATGCCTAACTAACCGTGACGTTGTTTTTAATAAACGCTTATATTCTGAAATTAATTCCTCATAATCCTCAGAAGAGATCGAATCTGAATTCTGATCAAGTAACTCATTTGCACTTAACAACAGAGCTTGTTCATGTTCAAAAATACTGTCGTTCTTCATTAGCTTACCTTTTAGAAAATTAGCCTTTCCACTTAATACTTCAATTCTTTACGCTAAAAATTCCACACCTTCTTTAGCAAGAATAAATTCTGGATCAGAATCTGATATATCATTGCGTTCCAGTGCTGCAAAATAAAGATCTTCTAATTCATCATCAGAACGTGTTGGTTCGTGATGAGTTAGATAACATTTTTTCACTGATGACTCTTTTGCCGCCGCTATACTTTTATCAAATGTCCCATGCCCCCAACCCATTTTCGACTGCTCATATTCGATATCGTCGTATGATGTATCAATAATTAAAGCATCTACATCTTTAAAAAAATCTATGATTTTTTGACGACGGGCATTGATTATCTCTTGATATGCACCATATTCAGGATCAGTTGGATCATAGATATTGTATGGCCACTCATGATCTCCGGTAAAAACAAGCGATTTATCAGCTGATTCAACGCGATACCCAAAATTGAGTACTGGATGATTTAATAAACAATTAGTCACTCTTGTTTCTCCAAATTCGATGCAGTTATTCTCCTGTAAATCTACATAGCTTAATTCTGCAGCCAATTCAGTTTCTTTCACCGGAAAATATGCATGTTCCATTTGTCTAGATAAAACTTCCTTAACACTATGCTGAGAAACAATATCCATAGCACCATGAATAGTTATCTGATTTCCTGGAACAAAGATTGGAGAAAACATGGGTAGCCCTTGGATGTGATCCCAATGGGTATGAGACAAAAAAATGTTTATATTTATTGGAAACTCAGGCGCCAAGGTATTTCCAAGTTGGAAAATACCTGTCCCAGCATCTAAAATCACCAGTTCATCGGATGCTCCACGTATTTCTATACATGTAGTATTCCCCCCATATCGAACTGTTTTGGGTCCTGGGGTAGCTATAGATCCTCGCACACCCCAAAATTTAAATTTCATCTAGAGCTAGCTCCTTTAAGTCGACGCAAATGCCTTCGCATCAGCAAATAAAGCATCAGTATCTCCAATTGCAGAAATGATTTCATCTATGTTCATGTCTAAATTCTTAATAATTGATTTGGGAAGCTCGGCGGGATAATAATTACCAGACGAACCAAAACCCAAACGATGAACAACCAAATTACCCGCCATTACTATCTGTTCTAACAACGAAGGATTGGAGAGATCTCCAGCCGAATGATGATAACGAATAGCGCGAACCAACCCCTCGGGCAAAGCCCAATGCGCTGCTAAGACAGCGCCTATTTCAGCATGATCAATTTTGTAAATCATGCGCTCAGCTACATCAAGTGCCAGCTTCTTTTTTTGTGCCTCCTCCAACGCTTCAGAAAATTGATCAGGCATCTGTCGAACTAATATGACCTTGCCGAAGTCATGTAGCAATCCCGCTAAAAAATAATCCGCAGAATTTGTTTCTTTTACTCCTTTTAAACCAGCCATTCTTTTACATACTGCAGCTGTTCCTAAAGAATGTTGTAGAAATTCATCCATATTAAAATTTGCTTTATTCTCTCGTGGCAACATTCCAATAGCCGCCACTGTGAGTGCGATATTTTTTATCGTGTTCATACCGACATAAGCGACCCCATGTGAAATTGAACTAATCGGTTGAGACAAGCCTATGAACGGTGAATTTACTAACTTGAGAACTCGCATAGCTAGAACAGGATCACGTTCAACAACAGAGACGAGATCTTTTGGAGAACAATCTGTCTTAGAACACATATCTAGCACTTTAATGACGCCCTGAGGAAAGGCCGGCATTGCTTCCACCATAGCTAATAGATCTTCGTGAATTATTTGCATACTTCCCTATTTCAAAATTCTCTAAAACTTTGATTAGTGTTCTCTTACAACACGCTATAATATCGCTAATTTAAGACTCTGCTAAGAATAAAATTCACGCATTCAGTTGCCAAATTAGCCTAACAAGATTATCTTGACCAATAAAGCTTTGTTACTTAAAGGATTTATTAACAACCCCATCTTTATGCAGGAAAAATCATGCTTTGTATAAACCATCTTTTCAAAATTGCGTTAGTTACTGCTTTATTTATGTCAATGACACTTTTTAAGTCAAATCTGGTTGAAGCGGCAACTACAAAAGCCCAATTCAACAATAATGGCGACAACGTGACAATCGAATGTGAACTAGTGAAAAAAGGTCGCTTGAGGTATCCCCCTAGAGCAAAGCGGTTTAATTTTGTCGGTGAAGTCACCGTAGGATTTTCAATCTCATCTGAAGGTACGGTCCTTGATCCACATGTTTTAGAAAGCTCCCCTCCTGGCTTATTTGAGAAATCAGCATTAAAACATATAAGATCTTGGGTCTATAACCCTCCCCAATTTGAAGGCAAGGCGGTTCAGGTAAGCGATGCAAAAGTAAAAATAGTTTTTAGACCAAGATAAACACAGCATCAATACAAAAGAGAAGAATACTAAATGACAACTAGAATCCAACTTTTGCTGCTTACTCTATTTGGCAATGTGCTTATTGCCACAACTTTTTTCGTGCTATCTAACTTACAGCAGGAACGTCAAGAAGAATATGGTCTTGATTCCTCTGCATCACTAATTCATCAAGCCTGGACTACGGCATCCAATCAGGCATATGAATCAGTGGGTGAATGGGATCCAATAACTGGATCATTTGAAAAAAGAGCCGTCTGGCAAGAAAATAGCCAATTCTACTTCTCACCAGACACAGAGACAGAAGGAAATTTCAGTAACCCTGTCTTTAATGCTCTAGCTAGTCAAAACAAGAAAGATATAGCTGCGGTCTTCGATGGCTTTTTAGTTGAGGATGTAGAAGATAGCTTATTAAGTTTTGCCATGGTTATATCTCCAAATAACGACTTACTATATTGCAGAACAGCAATGGAGGGATACGGAGTTGACCCTTGCTCACTGTCGGCACAGCCAGATTTTTTGGTTAATGGCAGCACCACCAGAAAGATTGGCATGACGCGCTCAGGTCTGACAGCTAGACGCACACTTGTCGAGATAAAAGACAAGGAGAGTGGTGAGCAATCGACCCTTAATGAATCACTTTTTATAGAAATTCGACCTGAGAATGACGAAACTAAAACTGAACTTCTCGGCACCGTTGTTATCGGAAAAAATCTCTTTGAAACGCTAGAGATGTTTGAATATGACTCGCAAATAAAAACGACTTTACATTTTAACGAAGAGGTTGCTGAGCTAAACAGCTTTCTAGAAGTAGAAGATTATTCTGGGCTTGACGATATATCTGGATTAGTAACGAAATCAAAGAATATCCTGGCAGCAAATATACAAAATCTTTTAGCTACGGGAAGTTTTGGATATTTAGATGAAGATTTGGGAGTAGCTTTTTTCGGATTTCCGGTAAGCAGCTACGCTAAAGGAGAAAAAGCTCAATTAATCGTACTAAAAGATGAAAGAGCGCCTGTTCAAACTCTTCAAAATGACTACATCACTACTCTTTCTACAGCGATAGCAATTGTGATAGCTGTTCTTATAGTTGCTTTATGGTTAACGAACTACGCATTCGGTGGCATTTCTAAAGCCATCTCAGTGCTACATTCGCTAACTGAGGGTGATCTCGACGTGCAAATACCAAAAGCTAAAGAAGGCTTATTGCATTCGAGAAATGACGAAGTCGCTCGCTTGTCACGAGCTCTTGATCGTTATCGCTCACATTTGGTTGAAATGAATCAAATAAAGCAAGAGCAGAAAGATAAACGACGTGATAGAGATGAAATTATTCTAGAAAAAATGGGCCTTCTAGCTGATCAGCTTGAGGGTGAACCCAAACGTCTAATATTGGAAGACCTTTCTACAATGCGTCGAATGTCTGACGCTGACGCCGCTTTTGGTGGAGAGGACTCATCTACTGAAATGATGTCACTCGCGTTTACGCGAATGTCAGAAGAAGTTTCTTCGTTAATCGACGCTAGAACTAAGGAAATGAGAGAAGCTAACGAGCTCGCGTCAGCGGCGAATCAAGAAATCCAAAGTTCTATCAACTACGCAGCGAAGCTACAACAAGCACTCCTGCGTGCCGAGAAATTCCCCGATGACTTCAAGATTCACTTAACCTGGCAACCAAGAGATATCGTAGGGGGAGATATATATGTAGTAAGAACCACAGCGGACAGAACGATTATCGCTGTCATAGATTGCACAGGGCATGGAGTGCCTGGTGCATTTACTTCGATCATAGCTCGGTCAGTATTTGATCGGGCCATTGAAGATGAGGCAGTTTCTACCGCAGGAGATTATCTCTCGGTCTCTAATCGATTAATTAAAGACATGTTATTCCAAAACAACGCAGAATTAGCAGAATCTGATGCTGGCTTCGATGGTACCGTGTGTATCCTAGACAGATCGTCCAACACATTAGAATTCGCAGGCGCTAATTCATCTCTTCTTATGCTCAATGACGGCGAAGTAGTAGAGTTAAAAGGTGACAGACGATCAGTTGGTGCACTAAGAACAAAGTCGGATTTCGTGTTTTCCACGCAACGTATTACTGATCCATCTGGAATGTTTGTCATGCTTACCGATGGTGTAACAGATGTTATGAACAGGGAAGAACAGCCCATAGCATTTGGTAGAAGACGATTGGTAGATCTTCTTAAGAAAACGGCAACCTCAGATCCGAAACATATTGTCACGCGTATCGTTGATACAATAGAGGATTATCGAGGAAATACTCCTTTGAGGGATGATCTTACTCTTTTAGCATTTTACATTGACGAGAATTTCCATGATGATCTAAAAGATGTGGCAACGCCAAAATCGACAAAGTCAGCGTAAGCACTATTAGCCGGAGGGCAAAATGAAAAAATATTTTTTAAAATACTTGGCACTGCTTTTAGTTAGCGTAGCCACAAATTCTATAGCAACGTGCCCGGACTACCTAGACACCAGCATGAGGAAACTTCATTCCAGTGAAAATATAAATTTCTGTGATAACTTTTCCGGAAAACCGATTCTGATTGTAAACACCGCCAGTTATTGTGGGTTTAAAGGGCAGTTCCGCGGACTAGAATCGCTCCATAAGACTTACGGTGGAAAAGGGCTGGCTGTAATAGGTTTTGCGAGTGACAGCTTTAATCAAGAAGCCAGCGACGAAGAACAAGCTGCTGACGTCTGTTTTAAAAATTTTGGTGTGACTTTTACCATGATGGCCACCACCTCCGTTGTTGGAGAAGATGCCAACCCAGTTTTCTCAGAGCTAGGACGACAAACGCAACCACCTGGCTGGAATTTCAATAAGTATCTGGTGGACAGGACCGGTAAAGTTGTAAAACATTATAAGAGTAGTGTTTCGCCAGCAAAGCTACGAGGTGATATAGAAAGTATTCTATAAAGTTAGGTATTGAGGAAGGTCTCGTTTAATTCAAATTCTCACTACCTTTCCTCTTTCGGGCGGCGATCCTCAACCTCAGGGCATTCAGTTTAATGAAACCCTCTGCATCTGCTTGATTATAAGTACCACTATCAGATTCAAATGTAGCGATTTCAGAATCAAATAGACTAGCTTTCGATTGACGACCTTCTATAGTCACATTCCCCTTATACAACTTAACACGGACGCATCCATTTACATTTAATTGAGATTGATCAATTGCGGCCTGAAGCATTTTTCTTTCGGGAGACCACCAGTAACCATTATAAATAAGTTCGGCATACCTAGGCATCAATTCGTCCTTTAGGTGCATCACTTCTCTGTCTAAAGTCAAAGATTCTATTGCTCGATGAGCTTTTAGCAAGATTGTTCCACCAGGCGTCTCATAACATCCTCTCGATTTCATCCCAACATAGCGGTTCTCTACGATATCATCTCGTCCTACTCCGTTCTTTCCTCCCAATACGTTTAATCGAGTAAGTAGTTCGCTACAAGATAACTTATCTCCATTCAGAGATACGATATCTCCATTCACGTACTCGAGTTCAACAAATGTAGGAACGTCAGGAGCGGATTCCGGACTTACAGTCCAACGCCACATGGATTCATCGGGAGCTTCCCAAGGGTCTTCTAGGACTCCACCCTCATATGATATATGCAATAGATTAGCATCCATCGAGTAGGGAGATTTTTTCCCTGCCTGAGCATAGTCCACTCCAATATCGTGTTGCTTACAATACTTCATTAAAGATTCTCGAGAATCTAAATCCCACTGACGCCAGGGTGCTATTACACGAATATCAGGATTGAGAGCATATGCACCCAACTCAAATCTTACTTGATCATTACCTTTTCCTGTCGCACCATGCGAAATAGCATCTGCACCAGTTTGTTCAGCAAGATCAATTAGTCTTTTAGCGATAAGGGGACGTGCTATAGAAGTTCCAAGCAAGTATTGTCCTTCATAAATGGTATTCGCTCTAAACATTGGAAATACAAAATCTCGAACAAATTCCTCACGCAGATCATCGATAAATATTTCTCTTACACCTAAAGCCTCAGCTTTTTCTCGGGCAGGCTCTACCTCTTCGCCTTGACCAATGTCTGCAGTAAAAGTCACTACCTCACATCTATATTCTTCCTGCAACCAACGCACGATCACGGATGTATCTAAGCCGCCAGAATATGCAAGTACAACCTTATTTACCTCTGACATCTATCTTTCTCCAAACACGTTAATAGAACTGTTTTATAGTGTACTCTGGCGAAATTTTATTTCACAGAGCATAAATAACATGGTTTTCCAAAAATTGAGATTAAGGTAGCATGCCTTTAACTAATAACGAGCAAATCTATTGGAAGAATTAACTATAAGACGTCCTGACGACTGGCACGTCCATCTGCGTGAAGGGACTGTACTTAAAGATGCCTGCAGAGACCTCTCTAGATACATTGGGAGAGCAGTAGTAATGCCTAATCTATCTAAGCCAGTAACAAATCTGAAATTGGCAAAGGAATATTACAATGATATCAAAGTCGCGATGGAACTTTTTCCCAGACAATTTACGCCTTTGATGACTCTTTACCTAACTGATAAAACATCTAACCAAGAGATTATAGAAGCAGCTAAAAGTGAAATAGTATGTGGAATCAAACTTTATCCATCGGGAGCTACAACGAACTCTCAAAGTGGCGTAGTCGATATTTCTGCGCTTTTCCCGATTTTTGAAGTCATGCAACGCGAAAAACTTAATCTAATGATCCATGGGGAAGTAACGGATAGTGAAATTGATCCATTTGATAAAGAAAAATTTTTTATCGATCGGCATCTTGCACCAATAACAAAAGACTTTCCTGATTTAAAAATAACTTTGGAGCATATTTCCACTAAAGATGCTGTTCAATTTATCCTAGACGCTGGAGACAATATTGCTTCAACAATAACACCACACCACCTAATATATAACAGAAGCGACCTTTTTCGGGGTGGAATTAGGCCGCACCTGTATTGCTTGCCAATCCTCAAGAGATCCATACACCAAACAGCACTGCTAGAGGCGGCAATTTCAGGAAATCCTAAGTTTTTTTTAGGCAGTGATTCAGCACCTCATGACATTCATAGTAAAGAATCGGCTTGCGGATGCGCAGGCATTTACTCAGCTCATGCTTCATTAGAATTTTACACTCACGTTTTCGACCAAATGAAGGCACTCGACAAACTTGAAGGATTTGCCTCCGAATTCGGAGCTCGTTTTTACGAACTCCCAAAGAATTTAGATTCCATTACACTCATACGTGAAGAATGGGAGATCGCAGAAAAATTACCGCTAGGTGAGGACTGGCTAATACCGATGATGTCTAAAGAAATCGTATCATGGAAGGTAATTAATAAATGACTCGAGACGAGGTAACTTCTATCGATGATCGATTTAGAGGATTTCTACCAGTCGTTGTAGATCTGGAAACTGGCGGATTTACTCCGCACACAGACGCTATTCTCGAACTCGCTGGCACTTTAATTCAAATGAGCTCAGATGGATGTTTATCTATTTCGGATACTTATAGTGTTAATGTAAAACCCTTTGATGGCGCAAATATTGAAGCATCATCTTTAGAGTTCACTGGAATAGATCCTGATCACCCTTTTCGAGATGCAGTAGACGAAAAAACTGCGCTTAGCGATTTCTTTCAAATAATTAAAAAAGAAATACGAAATAATGGTTGTACCCGAGCAATTTTGGTGGGTCATAATGCTCACTTTGACGCATCATTCCTTAATGCAGCAGTAGCAAGATGTAATATAAAAAAAAATCCATTCCATCCGTTCACTTATTTTGATACCGCTACGCTAGCTGGACTCGCATATGGTCAAACAGTTCTAGCAAAAGCATGCCAAGAAGCGGATATTGATTTCGACAACTCCAGAGCACATTCGGCTTTGTATGATGCAGAACGCACGGCATTACTGTTTTGCAAGATTGTAAATCGCTGGAGAGAACTAGAATACAGATAGAATAAAAAATTCTAGAACTCGCTACTGCTTTTCACCACTCATCTTACTGAGCATCTTCTCTAGCTTCTCCATTAATTCTTCAATATCTTTAAGACCCAAAAGTTCATGTTTATCTATTTCCACTATAGGCAATAATTGAGATAGTATGAAACCTACCTGCCATGCATCTTCTTCATTAATATCAAGGCTCATTCGTTTAACATGAGGATGTTGCTTTATCCTTCGCAATACATCTAGCAGAGGAGACCATTCCTTTCTCATTGGAGCATAGGTATCAGATTGAAAAATATTGATATTTCCCAGTACCAGTCCGCTTTCTTGCTTCCAGCTATCCAGTAAATAGAATCGTTCATCACCCTGGATAGTTATTCCCAGCAGACCATTTGGCAACTGATCCCAATCTACAATTCGAGCTAAGGTGCCTATACTACTAAGACTTGATTTAGCATGATCTTTTTCATCGATTTCTGAGCCTTCCCGGATTAGAACAACGCCAAATTTGGAATCATTTCGCATACAGTTCTTTACCAAGTCTAAATAGCGCTGCTCAAAAATCTGAAGAGGCATTTTTCCATAAGGAAAGAGAACCGTTGACAAGGGAAAAAGCGGCAGCTCCATTAAATGCTCAATTTCTTCAATCGATTTTTTTTCGTGAGAGTTTCTAGACTCTTTAAATTTCTGTAGGCCTCTCGATAGGAATCTCCACAAAAAGACTTTTCAGGAATAAATTTTTCGCATAGAGCTGGACGTCGAAAATCTCCAAACAACTGACAACTCATATCATAATCAAGGTGTATACATTTTACTCCAGCAGGCTTCCCCATAGGCATACCGAAAAATGGCGTAGTGATCGAAGGAGCAATACAGCAAGCGCCACATTTTTTTCTACACTTCATTTAAATATCTTCTATATCCCTAAAGGCTTTATCCATATAATGAGACGGGGAAGCAACAGCAAAGCACCTAAAACGGCTGCCGCCATGGCTAAAACTGTCAGCAGTCCAAAATATATGCTCGGATTAAAATTTGACAACGTCAAGGTAGAAAATCCGATGATAACTGTGAACGTTGTATAATATAGCGCCCTACCAATACTCCCGTGACATCTGTACATTGTCGCCATGTAATCTCGATCCTTACTGAACTCTCGCATAAATCTGTATACATAATGGATACAATTGTCGACGCCTATTCCGACAACAATAGCCGCAATAGTTATAGTCATGATATCTAATGGAATACCAGCAAAACCCATAACTCCAAGCACAGTGGCTGCTGCTAGAAGGTTTGGAGCAATAGCAATAAGAGCCAAAGAAAGAGATCTAAAAAGCGCCCAAAACATGACTAAAATTGCAAAAAAAACAGCTCCTAAGGTAAGGATTTGAGAACGAAACAAACTCTGCAGGACATTGTTATAAAGCACTAACATACCAGTAAAAGTAAATTGTTCTGCGGCCAATCCTGTATTATTTATTAAGCGTCTATGTAAATCTTTAAGGAATTCATCTCGCCTTAAAGATTCGCTCGTCTCTTTGACCCTAACAGTGACACGGGCCTGATCTTCTTCGACTGAAAAATAGGGAGCAACCATCAAGTCATTAATTTCCTCTGGCAAGCTTTTTTGAACTAAAGCTAACTCCACACCGCCAATATCATCCCCTAAGATATCTCTCACCACTGAAAACGTAGTAGATAAAGACAACACCTTCCCCGTCTCCGGGCGAGAGTCAACCACATCATGCACAGCATCAATGGTCTGCATGCCAGAAAAAGTAAACCAAAAGCTAGGAACAAAACTATTTTGTCCTTCATCAAAATCATCAAAATCGTCCCAAACCTCCTCTTCGAAATTATCTACAACGATTAAATCTTCCGAGGCGAAATCTAAGTTCGCCCGCTCATAAGCCTCAGTGCTATTTATTGGTGCATGTTGAGGATAATCCTTATCACGAGAAGAAATCGGCGAATCAATAACAATGTCCAAAGGTATCGTCCCACCAAGATTTGAATCTAACAACTCCATACCCTGATAGATTTCTGTAGACTCTTTAAAATAATCAATAAAACGATTCTCTACTTCCAAGCGAGAAATTCCAAAAATCGACAAACAAAGAAGCACTCCGCTAACAGCTAAAACAACGCCTCCTTGCCTGTCTGCAAAAGTCGCAAAATACATCGTATATGGTGGTGTCTGAGATGAAATATCCGTCGAAACAATTTCTTTAGAGGTCCATACGAGCATCAGACAAGGAACAGCAATAAATGAAATAATCAATGCTATAACAATACCGACCGTCATCATCCACCCAAAATCAATCACTGGTTGCAAACCAGAAACAACCAGCGAAATAAACGCGACAATGGTCGTTACGCCAGTATAAATGCAGGGTACGGCCATTAATTGCATGACTGATACCACTCGATTGTATCTTTCTTCATTTGGATGCAGAGACTCTAGCTCACGGTACCGAACCACCAGATGTATTGAAATAGCCAAAGATACAACCAGAAGAACAGCTACGAAATTCGCGGAAATGACAGTCATCCGCCAATCAAGAAAACCTAGTAGACCAAGCATCATGGTCACAGTAATTAAACAGTTTGTGACAGGTATAACTACCCACCTTACTTCTCGGAAAATAATAGCAAGCATAATCATCATTAGTAAGATTATCGCTGTTCCAAAAACCAATAGGTCGCTTTCTACAAAAGCAACCATATCTGCGGCAATCATGGGGACTCCGCCAACAAAAATCTTCGCATTAGAATCAAATTCGGCGGCAATTGCTCTTACTCTCTCGACTAACACTCCATGTTGATACAAGGTTTCAGCATTTATTTTCTTTACTAAGGCTTCTGCTTTTTTCAAAAAGATTTTCTCTGAACTATTAAGAGCTCCAGCTTCTTTCAACTTCCGAAGTGATTCTCGCTCCTCTACTGCTTGACGATAGCCTTCATTGTTTTCAAGATTTATTTGTACAGCGGTAAGATCGCCTGTCTTACTCACCAGAAGATCAGAATAGATGGGACTGGTCATAAATTCATCTAGCGCTATATCCCGATCGATCGTTGAATCATCGAGCGTAGGCAATCCTTCTCCGGAGGTTATACCGGACAAACTTAACGGTTTGCTTGATAAAAGCGGAACATCTAAAACAGTTACGACAGATTCAACACCGGGCAATTCCCTCAACTTAAGGGTCATTAATTCCAAGTTCTCTAGAGATTCGTCCCCTAATAATTCTCCAGAAGAAGGTTGCCAAGTAAGCAGAATAAACTCTGAAGATCCATATCTTTTGCTCGTCTCCCTATAGAATTCGAGTGCCGGATCACCTTTCAGCAATAATGCGTCCGCAGATGCATCAAGTTTTATATTTGCAAATTGGGTCAACGCTAGTAGGGTCAAGAAAACTAATATAAGAAGAGAAAAAATTGGCCTTCGCAAAACTACTTTAATGTAAAAATCACCTAACACGCTCACCTACTAACTCCTTGTTCTAAGACATTTATAATACTAACCCCTGCATCGTCAAAATCACCATTGCTCATTAGAACAACAATATCTCCCTCTGACACTCTCTTAGACAGATCTGTCACAATCTTATCAACGCTGGTATAGAAATAAGAGGAGCTCGATGGATTATCCAAACCCTGAATTCCTGACCATTCCCCAGTGCGCTCATACCAATGGACACTATCAGCATTCTCTACTGAAGCCACCAGGCTATTACCATGAATTCCAGCCTTCATTGTATTAGATCGCAGCTCAATAAGCGCAAAAATCTTTCGTGTTGGATAACTTGATCTCAGAGCCTCTAACGTACTAGCAATCGCCGTCGGGTGATGCGCAAAATCATCATATATCGAAACTCCTTCTATATTTCCGACAAATTCAAGTCGACGTTTAACACCTTTGAATTCACAAATAGCATTCGCAATAACTTCTAGAGAAATTCCAACATGATTTGCAGCGATAGCGGCGGCCATAGCATTTTGCACATTATGTTTTCCCTTTATTTTCCATTTAATTTCTGCTGCGTTTCCATTGGGATCACTAATAAAGAAACTGGATCCGTCATCTTTGACACTATAAGCGTTCCACCCAGAAAAACTTCCACCAAACGCAAATCGCTCAACAGGTGTCCAACAACCTTTTTCTAGAACTGCACTTATTCCGGAATCTTCCGATGGAATTATGATGGAACCTGTGCTCGGAACGCATCTGATTAGGTGATGAAATTGTTTGTAAATCGATTCTATATCCGGAAAAATATCAGCGTGGTCATATTCAATATTATTGATGATCAAGGTCTTTGGATGATAGTGAACAAACTTTGAACGCTTATCAAAAAAAGCTGTATCGTACTCATCTGCCTCCACGACAAAATAATCCGACCCTCCTAGCCTCGCCGATAAACCAAAGTTTAGAGGCACACCGCCAATTAAGAATCCAGGACTGAGATTTGCAAATTCAAGGATCCATGCCAGCAAACTTGAAGTGGTAGTCTTCCCGTGAGTTCCTGATACAGCCAATACCCACTTACCTGACAACACATTATCTGCTAACCATGCTGGTCCAGATGTGTAATCATATTGCTTATCAAGGATATGCTCTATTATAGGCTGACCACGCGTCATGGCATTACCCACAATGATTTTATCATTGCGAGCTTCTAAATTACTTGGTTCATAACTATCGTATAGTTTTATTCCAGAAGATCTAAGTTGTGTGCTCATGGGTGGGTATACATTCTCATCAGAACCACTGACGGAAAATCCACTTTCGCGGGCCAATATAGCTAGACTTCCCATGAACGTGCCACAAACACCAAGTATATGTACGCTCTTTTCCACTAACAAACTCCCTCTAACAAGCTGCTCATGTTAGCATGCGCCCCTCTATCTCCAATCTAAATTAACTTACTCCTTAGCTATGTAATAGATTTAAATCATTACAGTCTCATTCATGACCAAGTAAGATCATTAATCCGAGGGAGAAAATATGAGTAGAAAAAATGCATTTTACGCTCAGTCCGGAGGTGTTACAGCAGTAATAAATGCGTCAGCCTGTGCCGTCATTGAAACTGCACGCAAATATCCAAAAAAAATCGGCAAAGTCTACGCTGGACGTAACGGCATCATTGGTGCACTCAGAGAGGACTTGATCGACACTTCAAAGGAAACACGAAGTGCTATTCGCGGCCTATTAACTACTCCTAGTGGTGCATTTGGATCCTGTAGACATAAATTGAAAAGTCTAGAAGAAAATCGAGCAGAATATGAACGCCTCATAGAGGTATTTAAAGCGCATAATATAGGTTATTTTTTCTATAATGGCGGTGGCGACTCCGCCGACACATGCTTAAAAGTATCTGCACTAAGCAAAACTATGGGATATCCCCTTCAAGCTATCCATATTCCAAAGACTATAGATAACGACCTTCCTCACACTGACAACTGTCCCGGGTTTGGTTCCGTAGCAAAGTATGTAGCGATATCAACCAAAGAAGCTGCTATGGATGTCAAATCCATGTGCGAAACATCAACTAAAGTTTTTATTCTTGAGGTTATGGGTCGTCATGCCGGATGGATCGCAGCCGCGGCGGGCCTAGCACAAGAAAATAAAAACGATGCACCCCATATTATTCTCTTCCCGGAGATTACATTTGATAAGAAAAAATTTCTTAAAAAAGTGGCGGCAACAGTCAAACTCAATGGACATTGCGTAATCGTCGCATCAGAAGGCGCCAGATATACGGATGGAACATTTCTAGCAGATTCAGGAACACGAGATGCTTTTGGACACGCACAACTAGGAGGACTGGCTCCCACCCTGGCTCAAATGATAAAAACCGAGCTTGGATACAAGTTTCATTGGGCGGTAGCTGATTATCTCCAGCGTGCGGCCAGACATATTGCTTCCAAAACGGATGTAGACCAGGCTTATTCTGTGGGCGAAATGGCGGTTGAATTTGCACTGAAAGGAAAAAATAGTGTCATGCCTTCTATAGTACGTGGAAATACCAAGCGGTATAAGTGGTCCATAGGTGAGGTTTCACTTAACAGAGTAGCTAACAAAGAAAAAATGCTACCAAGGAGTTTCATAAGTAAAGATGGCTATGGAATAACCAAAAGAGCCGTCGAATACTTACAACCATTGATTGAGGGCGAAGCTTACCCCAATTATAGAAAAGGGCTCCCCAGATATATTGAATTAAAAAACATTGGAATCCAGAAAAAATTAAGCTCAAATTTCAAACTATAAAAAAGGGGCCCATTCGGGAGGTGAAGTTATGAAGCGGTTATATATTTCCTCTATGTTTTCACCAATAGCATTATGTAGCTCAAGTTTTTTTTCTTTAGCCGCATCATCCAAGGCAGACTTAAGGAGCTCTGGAGACATAGTATCCTCATAAATTAAAGCTAAAGGTGCAAAGCTCAGATGCCAACGCTCTGGCGCCACTCCGCCAACGTCAACCGCATATGGTCGGTAAAATCCATGAGACTTATCTTCTTCCATGAGCAGATCCAACCAGTTATGTAGCGAGTCAAACATGCCTCCTGAACTAACTTCCTTTAAAGATAGTTTAACCACGTAGTCAGAAGAAACAGCACTTGCATCGTAGACATCTATATCAGTTCCCCAGTGATGTCGAGAGGCACCAGGCAAAGCTGAAAAACGCAGTATCGAACAAAGCAAATCGTAAGAAGACAAGTCATCAATTTTGATAACATCTCCATTATCGTCGAATATACGTCGATCACCCCTCGCTTTGCCATTAAAAATTGTTAACTGACGATCAAATGACCTAAATCCACTTGCTATACGAAGATCGAATCCAGCTTTCTTTGCATCAGAACTAAGTCGTTTAAATGAATTTAGAACCTGAGAATTTAAACCCGTACCATTCCAATCAACAACGTGCGCATCATCACGACCGACTAATTGATCTAAAGTAAGGTTATTCAGCATAAAATTTCAATTTGTGCATAGCATAATAAGTATAAATTTATCTGGAGCTCTCTTTTTTAAGTATCAAAAAATCAAGGTATATCTAAAAGTTTATGTGTCTGCAAACTTACTTTCCAGATGGGGTTTCTCCTACAAAACTCAATCACATGCTTTGTATTGGACTCTAACTGAGGTCCATCCATAGGTTGTAAATAGAAGTTGTCAAAATCTAGATCTCCATAAGCTTCTGGATTAACACCATTTTGTGGGTGGACTAATTTTAATTCATTTCCTCTCTCTAAAATCAATTGAGCCCCAGCTTTTGGACTAACAGTTAACCAGTCAACATCACTGGGAGCATCCTGAGTCCCATTTGTTTCCACCGCAATAAAAAAATGACGTCGATGTAATTCTGTAATGAGAGCATTATCAAGTTGTAATAGAGGCTCTCCTCCTGTGCAAACTACAAATCGAGAATCTTGATTGCTAGTCTCTCGAGACCAGATCTTATCTATCTGATCGGCAAGTGATTTTGCTGATTTAAATTTCCCTCCGCCCTCTCCATCAGTTCCTAAGAAATCAGTATCACAAAATTGACAAACTGCTGAGTCACGATGATATTCATGCCCACTCCAGAGATTACAACCAGTAAAGCGACAAAATACTGCAGCCCGTCCACTGAAAAAGCCCTCTCCTTGTAAAGTGTAAAAAATTTCTTTAACTGTGTATGTCATGGAAAGAGAAAATCTCTATTGGAGTTCGCCCGAGATAAGGTTAAAGATACCCCTGACTTCGGTGTCTCATATAGATCCAACTTGCTTAATAAAGGAATGTCGGAAATCGCTTTTTCTTTAATCCAGTAAACTAACATCTCTAGGGAAGTGTCTTTAATGTCGGCAAGATCAGCTAAAAAGTGATGATCTAACTGCCTATATATAGGATCGAATTTTAATTTTACGTCCCCATAATCCACTGTCCAACCCAGAATTTCGTCAACTGTCGAAGATAGGTAGAGTCGGCAACAATAGCTATGGCCAAGTACTTCGCTTGACGAGGCTGAGGGCAATGCTGGGACTGCTGCTTCAAAATATATGTCTGTCCAAATCTGATGAGTTAATCCATTGTAATAACAGCCAGAAGATGAATTTTCCATTACTGTTACACCTAACAAATTGAAAATCTCAGAATGACATCTCTCCCATATCCATATCGCTAACAACTCGCTAGTAGGATTAGTGAGTCCTGAGATATGATTCAAAGTACGACCATCCAATTCAGCTTTCAACTCATCTATTAGTCGTGCCAAAATCGCAGCCTCTTCACCAGCAACACCAAGCTTTACATAAAGGAACACTTCAAATCCATGCCCATGCATGCGAGCACATTGATGACCCACAGGTACATTAGGAAGCCAATGTGCCGCTTCAAAACGAAAACTTTGCCAAATACACAACCCTCCATCAAATTCAACGAAGGCTCCTCGACGATAGGAACTTCGAACAGCACACTGTACACTTTCTAGATCTGCAAATTTCTCATTCAACCAAAAAGCCAACCCCGTATCAGACGGCTCTACAATATGGTCATTTAAAAACTGATAGTCCAAAATCGCTGCGGTATTCTCAAGCCTTAGTTTTAATGACATGAAATCTTGGCTGTCGCCGTCTGCGCTTACACGAACCAAAAAACTATGTCCATGTAGAGACCGTTCTCTCGAAGGAGCGGCATCATGTTCAATCGATCGTGCTGCCTCAAATGAAGCGTTTGCAATGAAGCGTAACTGATTAACTGACATCTGAATTAAACCTCAATGATAGAGGATCAATATGACCCGCCTCGGCAAATCCCTTTCCTCTTAAGTGACAAGCATCGCAGCCTCCACAAGGACAACCGTCGTTCTTCGGATCATAGCAGGTGTTAGTAATTCCATAATCTACACCGAGCTCGAGCCCACGTTGAATAATTTGCGACTTACTCAAATCGATCAAAGGCGCTCTAATACGTATTTTTCTATCATCTTCTACAGCCAATCGCGTAGCCAAATTAGCCATGTCTTCAAATGCTTTAATATAATTAGGTCTACAATCTGGATATCCAGAGTAGTCGAGAGCATTTACTCCAATAAATATATCTGTCGCTTCCAACACTTCCGACCAAGCAAGTGCAAGAGAAAGAAAAACAGTGTTTCTTGCCGGAACATAAGTCACTGGAACACCATGAGATAATTCTTCTTCGGTCCTTCCTTTTGGCACCTCTATATCAGAAGTTAAAGCAGATCCACCGAAGATCGACAAATCTGAATTGAGTATTATATGCCTCTCAGCCTTAATGGATTCAGCCACTAATTTTGCGGAATTGAGTTCATGCTTGTTTCGTTGCCCATACGAAAAAGATAATGCGTAGCAGGTATAGCCAGCAGATTTGGCAATCGCAAGCGTCGTGGCTGAGTCTAAACCACCACTCAAAAGTATCACAGCTTTTTTACCAGATGTTTGCAATGTATCAGTCCGTTTTAAAGTACCAAATGAGTAAGATGAATTTATGCAACTATAAAAATAGGAGTTTACTCAAGCAAGCAAAAATATTGCAGAAAAATTGATTAATGAGATACTTTAACATGTAAAATACTAAAGAATATTAGATCACAGGCATCTCATCTAGAAAGAATAGTGATATGTATTAAAAAGAACATGCAACCGCGTATAGAGAACGATTTCATGGACACCATCATCTCATCTTTTAGAATTCTAACCATATTATTATTGACAAGCTTGACCTGTTACGCAGCAGAAGACACTAAAAACGCCTTAACTGAAATCATAGTCACAGCGATTCGAGTCACTAACGATGATCCAGCTGGAACCTATACCTCTTTAGCTAGTAACTTACGCTACAACCCTATTGTAGAGATCCAATCTAGAGGGATGCCGGAAGCCCAATCTGATGTGACGGTTCGCGGAGGACTTTTTGAAAATACAGGTTTTAAAATTGGTGCCGCAACAATAATAGATCCCCAAACAGGGCATTACTCAATCGACTTACCAATTTCATCATCAGCCTCTATTTCCAATATCGCCTTGGGTATTGATAATGCTTTATATGGATTTAACGCAACTATGGCCACCATCCACTATAAACTAGATCAAATTTCTCCTGGCGGGAAATTTTCGATGGGGCTTGGCAATGACTCTATGAACTTTCAATCTTTGGAAGGAGCAATCGAGAAGAGACAATCTTCTGAAGAGAACACCACTTATAAGTTAGATGCTGCGCGCTCATCTGGTGACGGAACAATTGATGACGGGGATCATCAATTTAAGCGCTTTAATTTACAAATACAGCATACAAGCGATCAAACCCAGACTGACTTTATTTTCGGTTATCAAGATAAATTTTACGCATGGCCGGGTGCATATACGGGCTTCGCTATTTATCCCGAAACTGACCACACAAAAACGCTACTTGCTTTAGTTAACTATAAAAAGGAAACATCTAATGGTTGGTGGGAAATGGCTGGATTTTATAGACGCCTTCGAGATGATTATGACTATGATAGGAAAACCAAAGAATCCGGCTTACCAGGTTCGTTCGATCATGAGACCCGCGTCTACGGTGCCAGCATCCAAGCTCGGATTAATGCAAGAGAAGTAACCTGGAGATTTAGCAATCAACTATCGGCCGATGAACTGGTCTATTCCACTGACCTTACCCATGGTAAATTCTATTCTCGCAGTTACTTAAAAACTAGTATCGTGCCAGAACGGACTTTCTTTTACGGTGATAATCTATCGATGCGCATTAGGGGAGGAGCAAGTTTTGACTGGTCTAATCGCGACGATTCGAAGATTCTTCCGCTACTGGGCATCACTCTGTCTAAGGAGCATGAAACCGGTAGACAATTTGCAAGCTTAGAGTGGTCCGAATCCTCTCAACTACCGGGCTATACTGCTCTAAATTCTAGATCCAATGGACTCTTTGGTGGTAATCCAAATTTAGGTAGAGAAACTTCTCAACAGCTTACTGCTAGTATTGGATTTAACAAATACAACTGGCGTTATGTTTTAACAGGTTTTTACCGAGAAGATGACGATACAGTCGATTGGACCTATTACAGCGGGGCACCTTACTCTCGTCAAGCCAATGCAGTTGATCTCGAAGTAACCGGTATAGAAACTTCCATCACGAGCCAATGGAAACATGGAGAGCTTATATTGAGCTACGCACATCTTAATAAAAATAACGATTATAGGCAGCCCAATGTAGACGCTAGTTATTACGCACTAAATTTCCCAAAACACCGATTAGTAGTCTCTTCAAAAATAAAAATTAATCAAAATATAGAATTTAGATTAGATACCGAATATCGCGAGCAAGAAAGAAATACTCTGCGAAAAAGTTCATCAAAAGCATTTTTCCTATCTGCAGGATTGCAGTGGAAACCAGTTACAAATAAGAACATAGTCTTCGGATTAAACGCGGACAATGTTACCGACGAAACCTTTGAGCGATTCCCGGGAACACCTGCTCTGGGACGACAATTGAGCACCAATTTTTCCTATGGCTGGTAGTAAGCTTCAGCCGCTCCTTCTTCATCCCCCTCACTGGAAAGAACTTGTCCCAGAAAACGGCCAGGATGCAGGAAGAGATGCATCTTGCTGGAGCGACATCCTGAGAGCCCTCTTGGCCTTCTTCAGTTGACCTCGCCCCAAATAATTTAATCCCAACTCCTGATGCGCTGCCGCAAGCTGAAGAACGCTGTCCACCACTCTTAACATGGTCTTTTCAGCATCAATACTTTGTCCAGCTCGCCGCTGGGTGGTGCCGAGAACAAATAGAGCAGTCACATGATTTGGATCTATTAACAAAGCCTCTTTTGCCAGGGATAGCGCTAGTTCAAAATCACTTTCTTTAAGAAATTTTCGAGCAGACTCAACTAGATTACTAACCTGTTGCTTATCTGCCATCACTGACCAACTCCACCAAACAAATGTTTGACAGGTTTTTTAAGTTTCGTAAGATAATTAAGTCGTAACGCAGCAAATACCCCCAAGGCCCCCATTCCAGCCACCCCTAAGTAGTAGACATCGTAACCTGCTCGGCCTGGAAATACCTCCAACAATCTGCCACTGATCAACGGCTGATAGAAATCTGGCGCAAATCCAAGAAAAGACAGCATCCCAAGGGCCAAGCCCTTGATCCTATCTTCTACATCACAACTTTCCAGGATAGACCAAAACACACCTCTCACTCCATACGTCAAGATACCCACAGTCAGTACCAATCCAATCAGTACCGAAGGTCCAACTTGGGTGCTGACAAGTGTGAGAGAAGCCAGCGTTAATGAGCTAAAAAACAACAGTAGCGCCAATATCTTTTCCCGGTTAAAACGATCACCAAGAAAACCCGCCGCTGTCGCTCCTATAGGCCGCATCCACAACTTTGCCACTGTGATTGACCCTACTGTCACTGCGGACAAGCCAAAATTTAACTGTAAGTAAGCAGAAAAAGAATAGGTCGCCCAAAATAACTGATAACCACACAGAATACAAACGGCAGCCAACCAGATTTCTTGCTTAGACAGCAAAGTTTTAAAATCAGCTAATAACACTGCAATATCTAGCGAATTAGAATTTTGCGCTTCAACATCTGTATCGCTAATTACAAAAAATATTAGCGGAATGAGTATTAATACGAAACTTATATAAAACCAAATAACTCTTTTAAGTGCTTCACTTGCCTCTTGTCCTGAGGAATTTATCAAATAAGCGAAAAGAGAAATAGCTATCGTAGCAAGCACTGCCTCTACTAACCCTCGCCCCCCATCGAGCATGCCAAAAAATCGTCCCTGCTCCTCAGGTCGCGCTATTATGGCGACAGCCTTCAGCATGGCGGCCCAAAAGGTTAATCCCGTAGATATCCCCCACCCGAGAAAAATCATCCTAATAGAGTCATGGTCAGGATACGTTGAAAACCAGATACCTAGCAATCCAGTAACGGTAAGCGAAAAAGACATTAAATATCTTGGCGGAACTCGATCCGCCAACCATCCGCTAGGAATATAGGTGATCCAAAACATCAACCCCATTACAGAGTAGATATTTCTTAGATTCACCGCGGAGATACCAAACGATTGTAAAATGGTTACCTCAAAATTCTGACGAAGATAAACCAGCGGAAAAATACAACCTCCAGCTAACGTAACTAAAAGAAGCTGGAAGTAACGACTCTGATTTGAATTTCCGACGCTAGCAATCATTTATAGCTTCCTCTACAAAAGGATCAAACTCACTGTCAACAGACCTAGAATTAACCCAGTTACTAGTCCAAATCCGTCGAGACAATTCCCCTGCAGTGATACGCCCAAATAACTCTTTCTCAGTAGGTTCCACAAGCGGCCTTATCAGGACATTATGCCTTGGCACGACAAAAAGAGGGAAGCTATAGCGAGAACAGCCCGGAGAAAGGCTAACTTTGTGAGGTGTAGATGTAAAACGTCCGCCAGACCATATCTCCATCATCTCACCAACATTAGCTACTATAGAATCTTTCGTATCCCCCACTGACATCCAGTCCGTCTCATTCGCTGGTCTAATCTGAACATCCTTACCCAAACCAGGTGGAAGAAGTGTTAACACATCCGTATCTATATGCAGATGAATTCCGCTGGATTCCTCCGATGCCGGGTAATATAGCAAAGTCATATTAGTCAGGGGAAAATCAAACAGACTCTGTAAGGCACCTATTTTTAAACCCAAAATACGTTTAAACGCACCCAACAGCTGAGTGGAAAGCCTATCGCAATCTGCCCAATAATCCATTATCAGAAGACGCAGATTCCTGCTATTTACGGGCCACCTATTAGAACCATACAAGGTACACTCCTCGCAAAACCGGATGCGCATAATAACTTCAAAATGCAATTTGTATCCTTCATAGTTGTCACTTTCTCCAACCCCATTATTGGGTGAAAAGAAACCTAGCGGAATATAACCCCTATAATTATCAGGCTTTACTATATCTAATGCTTTTTGCTCAAAAGGTCTATCGAAATACTCTTGAAGCTCATATACCAAAGATCTAACAATTGACCATCTGATTTCATGACCGACGAGATTCATGAATCGATAATCATCGAGTGCACGTTCAATTCAGCCATCAATTTCAGGAGTGTAATCTCCCAATTTCCATGGTGTTAAATCAATGATTGGAATCTGCTTGAATTTCAATTTAGGATCTTAATGAATTTTTTATCATTTTCGTGACTATGCCCCTGTCATAGGGCAAATGACGAGTAAATTTTTTCGTCTCTAAATTAGGCTGAACTATGATTTATTTTAATTGAGTATTAGACTGAAACTTAATAATTTAATTTTCTGGAAAGTACCTAATTGATCATCTTTGAAGAAGCTAGAGAAACACCAGTTATTCACAAGACAAATGTTTTAGTAGTAGGCTCTGGCCCAGGAGGTCTAGCCGCCGCAATTGCTGCCGCCAGAACAGGTGTCGACGTCTGTCTCGTGGAAAGATATGGCTGCTTTGGAGGAAATATAACTGCTGTGGGTGTGGAAGGATTCGCCTGGTATAGGCATGAAAATACCGTAGATAGCGAAGGGATAGGCATCGAGTTTGAGGAACGTGCCAAATCTATGGGTGCAGCCATACCCGAGCCGCAATCGCAAAGCCATGCCATTGATGGAGAAGCGTTTAAGTATGTGGCTGACGAAATGGTTTGTGAGGCTGGCATTGAAGCTATGCTCCATAGAATGTGCGTTGCACCAGTTATGGAAGGGAATACCATAAAGGGTGTAATTACCGAAAGTAAAGCCGGGAGGGAAGCGATTCTCGCCGACAGAGTTGTGGACGCCTCGGGTGATGCGGATATGTGCTTTAGATCCGGTGCACCAACAACAAAGAACCCCATTGAAGAAATGATTGGCGTATCGGTTATGTTTTCAATGTCTGGTGTTAATAAGCAAAAATTTATAGAGAACGTAAAGGAAGACCCACAAACTTATAGCGATTGGAATAGTGTTGGTTGGCAGATTAAAACCACTGGAAAAGAAGATAAATTATTCTCTCCATATCTGAAAAAACCATTTGATAAAGCAAAAGAAGTCGGAATGATCCCCGAAGGTTTAAAAACTATTGGCGGAACTTGGGGAGCTATACACGAGGCCGGTGATTTAACCTATCTAAACCTCGTTCATTTGCATAATTTGGACGGTACTAATCCCTCAGATCTTACAAATGGCGAAATTGAAGGAAGACGACAGGCGATGATGGCGATAGAAGCCTTGAAATCATTTAACCCAGGATGCGAAAAAGCTAAGCTGCGCAATTTTGGTATGACACTCGGTATAAGAGACACCAGAAAAATAGATGCTGTATACAATATGACCGCTAACGATGTTGCTGAACAAGGTCGCTTTGAAGATAGCATCGGGATCTTTCCAGAATTTATCGATGGCTACGGAACTCTTGTTCTTCCAACAACTGGTCGTTACTACCAAATTCCATACCGTACGTTATTGCCAAAAAGGATCGAAAACCTTATTGCGGCGGGAAGAATCACTGGAGGAGACAAAACTAGTCATGCATCAACACGAAATATGATGTGTTGTACAGTCACTGGCCAAGCTGCTGGAGTGGCTGCGGCCCTTTCCAGCTGCTTAAACAAAAATCTAGATGAGGTGCCTTTAACAGAACTCAAAAAATCGCTAAAAAATCAAGGTGTCCGCTTGTCATAAGCGATTTAATTTGACAAATAAGCTTCGGGACTTTCTAAGCCTCTTGGCAAGAACTTTTCCTTATCGAAGAAAGGAAGTTCTACAAGCACACATTCTTGTTCGTAACCTGATCTATCAAAATATGTTAAATGACGATCTAGCCAATTCACATTTTCCCTCGTACATTTTGAAAGGCGCATATATCCTATGCTTTTTTCCAATGTTGGAGACCATCCGCAAGTGATGACTATACCTACTGTTTGACCCTCACTCTTTAGCTCAAGTCCAGCAAAAAGGGAATAACCCTCAGACTTGACTCCAAAAATCTGAAGTCCCTTTGATGCCGACAAGAGGGCTTGTCTACCTATGAAATCAGATTTTTCTAAATCAACGAATGATCCAAGCCCCACCTGATAAGGGTTTAAAGATTGATCTACATCAACTCCATTATCTAAAATGCCCGCTTCCATGCGTCTGATTCCCATTGACCCTACACTACCAAAACGCAGACCGACTGAATCTCCTGAAGCTAGAACATGATCCCACAAATCTAAATGATCAGTCCCTGGTTGACTATAAATCTCGAAGCCCTGCTCACCGGTCCAGCCAGTCCGAGAAACCAGAACTTTCTGTCCAGCAAATCGAAACCAACCGACATGAAAATATCCAAATTCATCCGATAATCCGTCATCTGAAGCTCCCTTTAACACTTCTAATGCCTTCGGTCCCTGAACCTGTAAAACCCAAGATTTGGAATCTTGATAAGTTACATTAAGACCATATTGGTTTGCCCTAACCCAAGCATCAAACTCTCCAGAAGCCTTTACATACCAAAAATGGTCATCTGAAAGCCTCATTAGCACTCCATCCATAAGAACCGTACCAGCATGAGTACAAGCGAGTGCATAACGGGCCCTAAAAGGCTTAAGATCGGAAATTTTTCGAGTAAATAATCTCTCTAGAAGTTTTGTAGAATCAGGTCCGATAAATTCCATTGGTTTTTCTGGAACGTCATAAAGCATCGCTCCTTTTCGCAAAGACCAATAGTCTGCCAATAAATCTTCATCTGCTATAGCAAGAGGATAGAAACGGTCAGAATAGAGGCCATAGGTTATATCTTGATTCGGGTATCGCTCCCGATAGGGCGAAAACTCGTACCGTTTGGAAGTGAATGATATAACATCATGCTGAGACGAGTATCCTATGACCTTTTTCTGATTCAAGTTTTGATTCCAAACTTATTCAACTAGTTTAAGATCTAACGATACTTTGGAGAACTCCCAGTCATTGAATGACTACTTTTTTTTCAAAGAAAAAAAATAGAATCTTCTCAGATCATTTATTATTGAAAGTAATCTAGCACTAGACAATCCCTCTTGAATAACCAGTTTTTCTCATGAGGACGTGAACAATGTTAAATCGCTTTTGTCTTGCAGAAGAAACTTAGTGAATGTTATACAAGAGGAGGGATATACCTAAAACCACCGGAGGAAAAGGATGTCGAATGGCAATTTCTCGCAAATACTAGTTATCGGAGGGGGTTCAGGCGGAATTGCAGCAGCAGCAAGCCTTTTGAAACGCGATGGTTCCCTTTCAATAACTCTTATAGAACCGAATGACCACCACTACTACCAGCCAGGATGGACCATGGTTGGCGGGGGAATATTTGATGCCTCTGAAACGGAAAGACCCACTGAGTCAGTGATTCCTAATCAAGTCAATTGGATACGGTCATCTGTCAAATCTTTTGACCCTGAAAACAATATAGTTAATCTGATTGATGGAAGCACATTGGAATACGAATATCTCGTGGTTGCTACTGGATTGACTCTAAAATGGGATATGGTCGAAGGGCTTGAGGAGTGTCTAGGAAATCACGGTGTCACCTCAAATTATAGATTCGATCTGGCCCCTTACACATGGGAACTGGTAAAAAATCTGCGTCAAGGGACGGCTATATTTACTCAACCCCCCATGCCAATAAAATGTGCAGGAGCCCCACAGAAAGCAATGTATCTTTCTTGCTCTCACTGGCATGATCAAGGAGTACTCACCAACATAAATGTAGCTTTCCATAACGCCGGCGGAGCGTTGTTCGGCGTGAACGACTATGTGCCAGCGCTCATGGAGTATGTTAATCAATACGGAGCAGATCTATGCTTTAATCAGAATCTTGTTGCCGTCGATGGATCTGCGAAAACAGCTTGGTTTGATGTAACTGATGACTATGGAAATATTATTCGAAAAGAGCAAAAATTCGACATGCTTCATGTCTGCCCACCGCAGGCTTCCCCAGACATAATAGCCAAAAGTAGTTTGGCAAACGATGGTGGCTGGTTAGATATAAATCAACACGACTTGCAACACAATAAATTCGATAATATTTTCGGGATTGGCGATGTTATTAGCGCACCAAATGCCAAGACCGCTGCTGCAGTAAGGACACAAGCACCCATATTAGCTAATAACCTAATTGCAGCGATACAAAACAATGGAGAAAAGCGTTATTACCACGGATATGGAAGTTGCCCGCTTACGGTAGAACATGGAAAAATTGTATTAGCTGAATTTGGTTATGGAGGAAAAATAATACCCACATTTCCAACGTGGCTAATTAATGGTCTGAAGCCTGGACGACTCGCTTGGATACTAAAGAAAGATGTTTTACCAAAAATCTATTGGGATGCCATGCTTAAAGGGAGAGAATGGCTCACCAAATCTAGTAAAGCGATCTGATACTGAGAAAATTTGCTGTCGATAACCTTAAGAGGAAGAAAAATGAAGACCCACTTTATTCGTTCTATTGCAATTATCCTGTTGGGACTGCCTGGAATGTCTCTTCTTGCAGATGAAACATGTCAATCTCCTTACATGGCAAAAATTGAAGGGCAGGAAGATTTCGTTTACGTTTGGACTCTTGGACAAGAAGGATTAGGGGACGAGCAAGATAAACTTGTAACCATAAATGTTAATCCCGACTCAGATAACTATGGAAAGGTAATCGAAACCTTATCAGTGGGCGGTCGTAACGAAGCACATCATTCCGGGTTATCAGATGACAGGAAATATCTATGGGCAGGTGGGCTCGATACTAATCGAATTTTTATTTTTGACGTGCACACAGACCCTGGAAAACCAAAGCTGCACAAGACAATTGATGACTTTGTGGCGCGCAGTGGAGGTGTTGTAGGACCACACACTACCTATGCTCTAGCAGGACGAATGATTATAACCGGGCTATCCAATAATACCGATCATGGAGGAAGAACAGCCTTGGTCGAATACACTAACGATGGTGAATATATTGCTACTTATTGGATGCCAACAGATGGCAATCTGCAAGGCGCAATAAAATCGGGACAGTTTGCCGATGGTTATGGATATGATGTTAGGGCACTGCCTCGACTCAATACTATGGTCTCTTCATCCTTTACCGGATGGACAAACTATATGATGGATTTTGGAAAAATGCTTTCTGATCCCGAAGCAATGAAACGATTCGGAAATACGGCTGTTGTTTGGGATCTCCACACTCGAAAAGCGAAAAGAGTACTAGATGTACCTGGGGCACCTCTAGAAGTTCGATGCGCATGTAAAACAGAGCACAATTGGTGTCTCACAACTACCGCGCTGACATCTAAGATTTGGATGATTTTTGAGGGCGACAATGGAATATGGGATGCAAAACCGATCGCTGATATAGGCAATCCTGCCGAGATTCCTCTACCCGTAGACATTTCAATAATGTCAGATGATTCTGCCCTTTGGGTAAATACATTCATGGATGGAAAGACTCGATTATTTGATCTCGGTGACCCTAACAAGCCTGTCCAAATCTATGAAAAAAAGATTGGTAGCCAAGTCAATATGGTATCACAAAGCTGGGATGGGAAGCGTGCATATTACACATCTTCCCTGTTAGCAAATTGGGACAAAAAAGGCGACCAGAACGAACAATTCTTTAAAGCGTACCAATGGAATGGAAAAGAATTGATCGAACAATTTGTAATCGATTTTACTGAAATGAAACTCGGGCGCCCCCATCAAATGCGATTTGGAGCGCATTCTTTGTATCAAAGTGCCTATAAAAACATGAGTAAAGATTCGGACGGCTCTCTGGTCGCAACTACTGAGTAATTTTCGAACGTCCTAGTAGGCCGCGCCCTAGGAGATGAAAAAATTGGCTCTCAAAACGAGTTCGTTTATTACATCTAACCTTTTTCTTAGCTTGATAAT
The DNA here is from genome assembly GCA_029247075.1 of Halieaceae bacterium. Taxonomy (GTDB): domain Bacteria; phylum Pseudomonadota; class Gammaproteobacteria; order Pseudomonadales; family Halieaceae; genus CABYJX01. Next base: position 36,789 of record JAQWLX010000056.1, read on the forward strand.
AAGTCTTCAGGTCGGTAGTGCTATTGCGCAAAGGTTAGCGCCTGGTTATGGGGATACTCCGTTCCTTTTACCCGATCCGGGAACTTACTCACTACCTAGCCTAGGAATGGCGGGCGATGGAATGGTTCTAACGGACTCAGGAGACACAGTCAGTCTGCATTCAGCTCTTGGGGAAAATTATGCCTTATTAAGTTTTATGTATGCATCTTGTGCAGACGTAAACGGCTGCCCTCTAACTGCTTACGTGTTTTATCAACTAAAACGCAATATGCAAGTTGACTCTATCATAGCTGACAACCTGAAGCTTGTGAGCCTCAGTTTTGATCCAGCTCGAGACACGCCAAATGTTATACAAAAATACGCAGCAAATTTTGATATAACCAATAGCAAAGGGTCATGGGATTTCCTGACCTCATCTTCAGAGACAGAGCTGATTCCTATTCTCGAAGCATATAACCAAGATGTTCAAAGAAAGCGCTTTATAGATGGATCTAATACTGAAGAACTGATCCATATATTACGTGTCTTCCTTATTGATCCACAAAAGAGAATTCGGAATATTTACAGCGTGCCCTACCTGCATTCAGAAATCATATATCGCGATCTACTTACATTATTAAAGAATGGCCAGATCTCTCCAGAAAAATCGAGAGGGGAAATGTTTCTTACGCAATCTACGCAACTGGGGCCCGGCGATGTAAGAGAAGGATACGAAAATAAAAATTTTAAATCTCAATCTAGCCCCCTAAAGGAGAAAAATAAATTAACTCGCCCACCCAAAACCACACGAATTCTATCAAACCTAGGGCTTCCTCCATACAAACTCGACAAAGATCTTAAATTAGAACAAAAAATTCACCTTGGCAGGCGATTATTTCTAGATCGTAGGCTATCTCTTAACAATACTATCTCATGCGCCATGTGTCATATACCTGAACAGGGTTTTACCAACAACGAACTAGCCACTTCCGTTGGCATTGAAGGCAGGACACTTGATCGTAATGCACCAAGCTTATATAACGTCGGGTTTTCTCCAAAACTTTTTCAGGACGGAAGAGAAGACTCTCTTTCTCAACAGATCTGGTCTCCTCTGTTAGATAAAAATGAAATGGGTAATCCTTCTGTTGGTTACGTGCTCAACAGAATTCGATCCATACCAGACTATCCCCCTCTTTTCTTTTCGACTTTCGGAGACTCGAAGATTTCAATGGAGACTGTTGGAAGTGCATTGGCGGCCTATCAAAATAGTCTTAATTCCGGGAATTCCTTGTTTGATCGTTGGTATTATGGAAAAGAAAGCGATACTTTTGAGTCTAATCAAAAAAAAGGATTTGAGCTTTTCATCGGAAAAGCTGGGTGTTCCAATTGCCACGTCCTTGGTAAAGAATATGCACTTTTTAGTGATTATAAAATGAGAAATACAGGGGTAGGATATTTGCGCTCTGTAGCTAATCAGCAAAAAAAACAAACTGTACAAATTGCTCCAGGTGTCTTTGCGGAGGTGGACCATAAAATCATTCAATCTGTCAGCGATCCTGTAAAACCAGATCTTGGTTTGTATGCAATTACTCAAAATCCTGAAGACCGATGGAAATTTAGAACACCTAGTCTACGAAATATCTCTCTTACATCACCATACATGCACGATGGTTCAATCTCGACACTCAAGGAGGTAATAAACTTCTATAACAGAGGAGGTATACCTAATCCTCTTTTAGACCCTTTAATCCAGCCACTTAATTTGAATCAACAGGAAATATCGAATTTAACGTCATTTCTAGATACACTGACCGGAAGCAATGTAAGAGAACTTGTTGCAGAGGCAACGAATGAAGTAGTGGGCGATGTTGGAATATGAAGACAATAGACATAGTTAATGAGATCTGATGACAACTAACAGAAGATCAGAATTTTTAGGAAAGTTAGCCTTTATTTGTTTTCTGGTAATGTTTTCATTTACCACAGCTGCAGAGGAGAAATTAGTAGATCATCAAGGAGAACAATTTTCAGTCGATCAGTTAAAAGGGAAAGTAGTGCTTCTAATTATCGGTTTTACTAATTGTGAAGATATTTGCCCAACAGAAATGGCTCGCGCATCCATTGCACTAAGTGAAATGAAAGAAGAACTTAGGTTAGTAAAACCAATATTTTTAACCGTAGATCCCGAACGAGATAGCCCCGAAGTAATAGCAAAGTACCTAAAAAACTTCCATCCTTCGTTTACTGGAATTTCAGGAGATTCTGAAACTCTGGCGGAACTAGTAAACCACTATGGAGTTTTACCGAAAAGGGAAAAACATCATGGAGATAATCAACGAATCGACCATGGGTTCAGTACATTTATACTGAATACCCTTGGGGAAATAGAAGTCGCGGTTCTCCCTGGACTCCCTCCATCTCACTTGTCAGAATTACTTTTTAAGATGACTGAAGAAAACTCAAAGATTAGAATTTAGTAACTCGACAAGAGAACACTGGTTAAGGCATTAAGACTGTAATAAGCTTTCGCAACACGTTATTTTTACTAGGTGTCTCTGAGCTATTAATGAATACGACTAGTACAGATACAGGCTCCAAGATTTTGGCTCCTGACTTCTATGATTATCCGTGGGATCCAATTGTCTCCCTCGATCAATCAGAAAATTTCTTGCATTTACATTGGAGTGATAATATTTCTCTCAGTTGCTACGTCCTCTGGCTTAGGGAAAATGCTATTGGAGCAGGGGGAATAGATGAGGCAACCCGTGAAGGGATTTTCGAGCCAAAATACTTCTGTCGAGATATTAAATTTAACAAGGTTGAAATCACGGATGAGGGAGCATTAATTATCACATGGGAGTCTGATGAATTGACTGCAAGTTATCATCCGGGCTGGCTGCGGCATATTGCTCTTAATCAGCACACCGTTGATTCCTTCACGCCTGAAATTGCAACCTGGACATCAGAGGAATTCAACGAACCAAGCAGATTTGATGCTAAGAAAATTCTAGCATGTCAAAAATCAAGGAAAGAATGGATTAACACGCTGATAGGTAAAGGCATTGCCAAGCTTCAAAATGCTCCAGATGATGTTAATTTTTTAAACGAGGTATCTGAAGCAGTCGGGCCAATTCGTTCCACTAACTTTGGAGGAATCTGGGACGTAAAAGCTGACGTAAAACTTGCTGGCAGTGCCGATACAAATTCAACTGCAAACACATCACTGGCCCTTAGTCCTCACACTGATCTTCCTACGAGAGAAACCCCTCCCGGATTTCAATTCTTGCACTGTTTGAAAAATGAAACTCGCGGAGGTGAATCAACAATGACAGATGGTTATGCGGTAGTAGAAACCTTGAAAGCTGATTGGCCCGAGGATTACCAAATTTTAACCACATGCAATTGGATTTTCTTTAATCGAGGTCCAGGTATAGATCATCGTTGGTCTGGACCGATCATTGAATTAGCTGAGTTTGGAAGACCTCTTACATTGAGGGCGTTTTATCCCGTGCGAGCTTTTCCAGACATGCCACAGAACAATATCCCAATGGCATACTCGGCAATGCAGAGATTGTATAAACTGGCTGCAGATAGCAGATTTCAAATCCAATTTCCGTTCGAATCTGGAGATGTCTTATGCTTTGATAACCGCAGAATATTGCATGGTAGAAATGCTTTCGATGGAAGCGGATCTAGACACCTAAGAGGAATTTATATTGATCGCGATGAAATTCTTTCGTGCGCAAGAATAATGAACAGAGCGCTCAAAAATAGATAACTCAACTGTAATGGGAGCAAAAAATGCCGCTAAAACTTCGTGAAAAAGTATTCATCACGGCAGCCATAACTGGATCAGGGAGCACGCAAGACAGAAGTCCGCATGTCCCTAGGTCACCTACAGAGATTGCAAATGCAGCGATAGATGCCGCTAAGGCCGGTGCCGCGATAGTACATTGCCATGTTAGAGATCCGGAGACTGGAACACCATCGCGCAGTGTCGCTCTTTATCGTCAAGTCACTCAGGCTATTCGAGAATCCGAAATCGATGTTGTAATAAACTTAACCTCTGGCATGGGAGGTGATCTTGTTTTGGGTTCTTCAGAAAAACCTCTCCCACTGGCAGAAGGTACAGATCTAGTCGGAGCATCTGAACGAGTTGAACATCTTGTAGCCTGTCTGCCCGAAATTACTACACTAGATTGCGGTACCATGAATTTTGCAGAAGCTAACTATCTAATGACAAATACTCCAGGAACCCTTCGAGCAATGGCAAAATTAATGCAAGAATTAGGAATACGAGTCGAAATCGAGGCTTTTGATACAGGTCATTTGTGGCTAGCGAAAAATCTGGCATCAGAAGGATTGATAGATAGCCCAGTGATGGTTCAATTGTGTATGGGAATACCTTGGGGTGCTCCAGACGATCTAAATACCTTTATGGCGATGGTAAATAATCTCCCAGAAGACTGGATATATTCCGCTTTCTCTCTCGGTAAACACCAAATGGCATATGTCGCTGCTGCAATATTAAGTGGAGGGAACGTGCGCGTAGGTCTCGAGGACAACCTGTGGCTTGAGCGAGGAACTCTGGCTACTAACGCCCAACTTGTAGAGAAAGCGAGAAGGATTATCGAGAACATGGGCGTTGCAATTATGACTCCAGAGGAAGTAAGGAGCGAATTAAACCTAATAAAACGAGAAATCAACTAATGCCAGTTGCTTCCATTATAGGGAGCGGGGTTATCGGGGCTGGGTGGGCGGCAAGATTTCTTCTTCATGGGTGGGATGTATCATTATATGACCCTGATCCTGACACGCCACGAAAGCTTGCTAACGTTATGGATAATGCCAGAAACAGCTTTCCTAAGCTTTACCCAGACGAGTTACCTAAAGAAGGAGTATTAACTCTCTCAAACTCGCTTTCTTGTGCAGTAAGTGAAGCTAGCTGGATACAAGAATCTGTTCCAGAGCGGCTACCAATAAAATTCAACACGCTATCAGCCATTCAGAAGTCGTGCGATCCAAATGCCATTATTTGCTCGTCGACCTCAGGTTTTACACCTAGCGAATTACATAACGGTCTTTCCAAACCAGAACAAATTTTAGTGGCACACCCATATAATCCGGTATATCTGTTACCAATTGTTGAATTAGTACCGTCAAGATTGGTCAGTGAAGATTTAATTCAAAGAGCAGAAGGATTGCTTGAGGATATCTCTATGAAGCCGATAACGATCAGATCGGAAGTTCCGGCTCATGTCGGGGATCGACTGATGGAAGCTCTTTGGCGCGAAGCATTGTGGCTAGTTAAAGATGGTGTCGCGTCAACTGAGCAGATTGATGAAATCATTACACATGGTTTTGGCTTGAGATGGGCGCAGATGGGTTTGTTCGAAACCTTCAGAGTAGCCGGCGGTGAAAGTGGAATGGAACATTTTTTGAATCAATTTGGCCCTTGCCTTTCCGCTCCTTGGTCAAAATTAACCGATGTTCCAGAGTTAGATGAGGAGCTGATCTCAAAAATAGTTAAACAATCAGAAGAACAATCTGGAAATATTTCGATTAGAAAGCTAGAAAAGATACGAGATAAAAATTTAGTGCGATTCTTGCTAGCACTTAAAGATGCAGACTGGGCTGCCGGGCAAGTGCTAAATAGAAGCAAAACAAAGTCACAGATTAAAAGGAATTCGCCTACTAAGAGTCAACGCACTAGTTGAAATATCAACACCCCAAGCCTGCACTTCCAATTCCGCTCTTAAAGCTGATTCAAGCGCAACGTAATAGGCTGGATCAATTTCTTTAGCTACGCTGACTTTATTAATACCAGAATGCAAAACGCAAAAGATTATCAAGCTCCGTGTAGAAGAATTAATAGCATTTGTTAATTCAACCGTGTGCTTTAGCGCTCTAACACTTTTGGCATCTGGAAAAGTTCCTAGACCCTCGCCTAAATGAAAGGTGACTGCCTTTACCTCTAAAATAATGGAAGCTTCGTCTTCTCTACACAGGACGAAATCTGCTCTGCTACCCTGACCATAACGCACTTCCGATGAAATCTGTCTGTATTCAGACAATTCTTTAATAAGTCCATTTTCTAAAGCCTCCATTACAACTTTATTTGCTCTAGCTGAATGAATACAAGTTAATCCATTTTTCGTTTCCACCAGCTCTAATGTATAAGCGTATTTCCGTTTCGGATTCTCACTATGAGAAAGCCATACTGTTGATCCAGAGTCTATACAACCAGTCATTGCTCCAGTGTTAGGACAGTGAGCCGTAACCTTACTTCCATCTGCAAATTCAACATCCGCGAGAAATCGCTTGTATCTCCTGACTAAGAGCGCTGGTATCAATTTCGGAAGTTTCAAATCAAGTTACTATAGTTGCAATTCTATCAACAGCAAAGGAGAGCTGCTCCACATCGGCAGTATAAGCAAAACGAACATGCTGTTTCGCCCCTATCAAACCAAAATCTGTGCCAGGGGTAACTGCAACACCCTGCCTTTCCAAAAGATCCATGCAGAAAAAATCACTATCTTCTGTAAACTTACTGGCATCGCTATAGATATATAAAGCCCCTTCTGGCAGACATGGCACAGAAAAACCCAGAGAACTCAAAGCGGAAAGTAAGAAGTCTCGACGGTTACGAAAAACCTCTTTACGCTCATCTAAAATAAACCTCGTTTTCTCATCAAAACAGGCAAGTGCGGCATACTGAGCTGGGGTGGACGAAGAAATAAATAAGTGCTGCGCTAATTTCTCCATCTCTTTAACAGCACCTTCTGGCGCTACCACCCAGCCCAATCGCCAACCAGTCATCCCGAAATATTTGGAAAAGCTGTTTACAACAAAAACATCTGAATCGATTTCTAAAACGGATGGAATATATTTTTTAAATCCTAGCCCGTGGTAAATTTCATCAACGATCAGCTGCCCTCCTAATTTTTTCACCTGCTGAGAAATTGCTATTAATTGGTTTTTTTTTAAAGTGGTACCTGTAGGGTTAGAAGGTGAAGCGACCATTGCCCCAACCGTACTTTCTTGCCAGTATTTCGCAACTAGCTCGGGGGTAAGTTGAAAGTTATCTTGGCTAGTGACTGGAACAAGCTGAGCCTTGGCTTCGATTAGCCTCATAAAAGAGCGGTTACATGGATACCCAGGATCTGTTACTAGCATAGTATCTTCAGGATTAAGCAGCAGCGCACAAATCAATAGAAGTCCGCCAGATGCCCCTGGGGTAATTAAAATTCTTTCCGGAGCAACATCTATGCCATACTCTCCTGCATAAAACTTTGATAAAGCATTACGTAATTCAGGTATCCCTCCAACTTCACTATATCCCGTAGCACCTTCAGAGAGTGCTCTTATGCCAGCTTCAAGGATTGGAGTTGCAGTGGGAAAATCAGGCTCTCCCACAGAGAGATGTATAATGTCTCTACCTTGTCTCGCTAATTCCTTAGCTCTAGTCAAAACCTCTACGACTCTAAAAGGCTCAATATCTAGTGCTCTATTAGAAAATTTCATATATCCATTTGAATTACTCATTATTAACACTATCTAAGGTGAAATTTATTATAACAAGATTTGAATGTTTAGAACTGACGGAATTTTTTTGTGGCATGAAGCCCTTAATTCTGGTAGCTTCAGCGCCCGCTGTATTCGGGAAGAGAGTCAGCTAGATTGATAACGTAATACATTTGTGTTCTAAATGAGTAAATTAAGATGCCAAGACAATCTAAAGCGCCAAAAAAAAAGCACTCGGTAAAGGTAAGTGCAACTAAGAAAACTGCACCTAAAAAGACTGCAGCTAATAAGATCAAGCCTAAAAAAATAGCGCCCAAGAAAGCGGCTCCAAAAAAGGCTGCAACTAGGAAGACTGCTCCAAAAAAGGTTGCAACTAGGAAGACTGCTCCAAAAAAGGCTGCAACTAAGAAGACTGCTCCAAAAAAGACCACCACCAGGAAAACCGTAGTAAAAAAAACCAGAACCCGCAATATAAAATCAAAAGGCCTGCCAACCGCGGATTTTAAAAGCTTTATCCCTTACACAACTAAGCGAGGAGAGGTGTATATGGGAATCCAGCAGCAGCAACATTTCAAAGAAATCCTTACCGAATGGAAGGGTCAACTAATGCAAGAAGTAGATAGAACAGTTTCGCATATGAAAGATGATGCGGCTAATTTCCCAGACCCTGCAGATAGAGCCACTCAAGAAGAAGAGTTCAGTCTCGAGTTACGTACACGCGATAGGGAAAGAAAACTTATAAAAAAGATTGATGAGACAATGGAAAAAATAGACCAAGATGATTATGGTTTCTGCGAAGCCTGCGGAATTGAGATCGGCATTAAAAGGCTAGAGGCACGACCAACAGCTACGCTGTGTATAGATTGTAAAACACTAGATGAAATTAGGGAAAAACAGGAACTGGGATAATAAGTCTTAAAGGATCCCTGCTTAATTATGCTGTATCGCGGCAGGTTCGCACCTTCACCCTCAGGTCCATTGCACATGGGGTCACTGGTCACAGCGTTAGCTAGTTATGTCGATGCGCGTGCTAATAAGGGTGAATGGCTGGTAAGGATCGAGGATCTTGATCCTCCAAGAGAAAAACCTGGTGCTGCAAAGCATATTCTCTCAGATTTGATCATTCATGGTCTGCACTGGGATGGAGAGGTTATTTTTCAAAGTAGTCGACTGAAAGCTTATGAATCAGCTCTATCTTATCTTATAAAAACAAATGCTGCGTTTAAATGCATTTGTCCGAGAAAAAGACTTAATAATGATGGGACTTGTGCATCGAAGTGCTTTTTACGCCAACACTATCTGAGTGAAAAATTTGCTTTCCGCTTTGAATATGATCCTCGGGCTAGCATAAAAATTAATGATTTTATCTTGGGCGAAAAAATCTGGAAGAATCAAGATCTTCCAAAAGACTTTGTTATTAGGCGCAGAGATGGCTTGTTTTCTTATCAGCTAGCGGTCCTTGTAGATGATATTTCACAGGGAATTACTCACGTCATACGGGGATCTGATCTACTAGACTCCACACCAAAACAACACGAAATAGGCTCAGCACTCAATTTTCCTCAACTAAAATATGGTCACATCCCCACCATAACCGATACAGAAGGTAAGAAATTAAGCAAACAGACTTTTGCACCCCCTATCGATGGAAATCAAGCGGTTCAAAATCTCAGGCAAGCGCTTCTATTACTGGGCCAAAAGCAACCTGATAATATACTGAAAACACCGAGTGGAATTCTTCGTTCGGCAATTGAATTTTGGGATAGAAATACAATCCCGAAAGAAATGACTCTTACTAATTTACCTATAAAAAATTGAAAAAATTTTACGCAACTCAACCAAAATAGGCATCATCTTTGAGTTGTTGGAATATGTAAATATTGCCAATTTTTATTAAAATGTTTACACCTTCCTCTCGAAATGTTCATATTCAGGGAATCATAAAAAAAATAATAATCATAAATGGTGTGAATAATAATATTTTAGGTATCAACCTGAGCGGGGGAAGGTTTCTTCCCCTCATTTTATAGGTTTATCACTAAATAAATAAGCTGTGATAAACTAACCGCTAATGCAAATCAAAGCTTAGGGCATCTTTCAATTGAAGGTCATTTCAAGAGACCAGCACTCTATATCTAATAAAGATATTAGTGATAATGCATTAAATATCATCAGCGGTCTTAGCGACAGAGGACATGAAGCTTACCTCGTAGGCGGCGCAGTCAGAGATCTTCTTTTAGGTAGAATTCCAAAAGATTTTGATGTGGCGACCAGTGCTACACCAGAAGAAATACGCAAAATCTTTCGACGCGCAAGAGTAATAGGTCGAAGATTCCGTATTACGCACATTAGGTGTGGAAGAGAATTGATAGAGGTAACTACCTTCAGGGGTAATCAGCAAAAAAATTGTCCAAGTGACGTTGTGCATGAGGAATTTAAACAGAGTAGCCGAGGCCTTCTGTTAAGAGATAACGTCTTCGGCACTATGAAGGAAGATGCGACTAGAAGAGACATTACTGTAAATGCGCTCTATTACGATCCAGAAAAATTTTCTATTATCGATCACACTGGAGGACTCAATGACCTATCAGAATCTAAAATTAATGTGATTGGCAACCCTTCAACGAGATTCATAGAAGATCCGGTAAGAATTTTACGTGTTATTAGATTTGCAACGAAACTTAATTTCAATATTTCCTCTAATACGGCGAAATCAATACCTACAATGTCTCCATTCTTAGCTGAGATCCCTTCAGCAAGGTTATTTGACGAATTTTTGAAACTCTTTTTTTCAGGAAATGCAAGGAACACTCTCGAAAGCATAATTAATTACTCTCTGCTAGATTATTTTTTCCCAGATCTCCAAGCCCAAATGACGAATCAGAGTAAGTGGAGCAATCTCATTAAGAATGCATGTGCAGATACCGACTTAAGAATTTATCAAAATAAAAGTGTGGCTCCTGCATTTCTTCTGGCAGTAATGTTGTGGCCAAGATTATCTACCATTATTAATAAAATCCCGAATGGAAGGCAAGATCCATTTACAACGCTTCAGTCAGCTATATCTAAAGTGATTGCGAAATCAAATTCTCAAATGGCTATACCAAAGCGTTTTTCTACTTCTATAAGAGAAATATGGGAAATGCAATATCACCTGGAACACAGTAAAAGACAAAAAGCCATATATTTAATGACAAAGCGAAGATTCCGCGCAGGGTATGATTTGCTTGTATTACGAGAAAGGGTTGGAGACTGCAGCGCTGGGCTGGAAAATAGATGGAATCAGCTACAAAATAACCATAAAAAACTTTAAAATCTCTCTATAGTAAAAAATCTCACAGATCTAGAGATGATCACTATCAATTTCTCAGCTAGAGGAGCAGGATCTTGATTAGCTGCTATATTGGACTTGGGTCAAATTTAAATCAACCTGCAAACCAACTGCGGGCAGCATGCGCATATCTACAAACCATACCGAAGTCAAATTTGACTTGCACATCATCTGTTTACAGAACTAGCCCTGTAGGGAAGCTTAACCAGCCTGATTTTCTTAATGCCGCGGTAAAACTTGATACAAAACTTCCCGTTTTATCACTTTTAGACACTCTTCAAGAGATTGAAAAGACACAAGGAAGAATTAGAACTGAGCGTTGGGGAGCTAGAAATATTGACATTGATATACTCCTTTTCGGAGACAAAACTCTTTCTTTCCCGCGCCTTACTATACCCCATCCAAGACTTCATCTTAGAATGTTTGTGCTAACACCTTTAGTAGAAATATGTGGCCCCAGTAAGCTCCTACCTTCCGGACTTTTGCTGAAGCAAGTGATTGAAAAATGTCCTTCTGAAAAGGTAGAGAAAACCAATATACGACTTTTGGATAATTAACTGTAAAATTGTTATGGAGTGATAGGTGCAAAAGGGAGATCCGATAAATATAGATTTAAAAGGTCGGGAACCCCCCGCATATATAGCAATAGAGGGACCCATTGGTGTTGGGAAAACAACGCTAGCTCACCTACTAGCTCAAAGTTTTAATTATGAAATTCTTTTGGAAGACTCAGACCAAAACCCTTTCCTGAAAGATTTTTATAAAAACCCCGAGCAAAGCGCTTTGGCTACTCAGCTCTTTTTCCTCTTTCAACGAGTTCAAAAGATACAGAGTCTGAGACAGGCCGACATTTTTTCTCCTGTTAGAATTTCAGATTTTCTCATAGAAAAGGACCCTCTATTTGCGAAGATCACATTGACTATAGATGAATTAGAACTTTATCAGAAAGTCTATAGTCAACTGACTATAGATGCGCCAAAGCCCGACTTAGTCATCTACCTGCAGGCATCTACGGATGTGCTTTTATCTAGAATTGAGCAAAGAGGCAATCGCACTGAAAGAGCTATATCAAAAACTTATCTTCAAAGCTTGAATGAGGTATACAGCGAATTTTTTCTGTACTACGATGAGGCTCCACTACTAATTGTAAATTCAAGCGAAATAGACTTGGTTAATCGAGAAACTGACTATTTAAATTTGGTAGATTACTTACTGAATATTAAAAGTGGTCGACATTATTTAAACCCAATTTTCTTCGGATGATTTTCTTGTGGCAAAAATAACTATCAGTGATCTTTTCAAAATTAAGAGTAAAGGTGGGAAATTTGCCTGCCTAACCGCCTATGATTCAACATTTTCACACCTAATCAGTCAATGTGGAATCGAAGTAATCCTAGTCGGAGATTCACTTGGAAATGTGATTCAAGGACATAAGACTACTCTACAAGTAACTGTTAAAAATATGGCTTACCACACAGCGTGTGTAACAGAAATTGAACCTCAATCTTTAGTTATTACGGATCTTCCTTTTATGAGCTATCCAACTCCGTCTGAGGCTATAAAAACAGCAGCGGCTATGATGAGAAACGGAGCAGAAATGGTCAAGGTAGAGGGTGGTCTTTGGTTGAGTTCAATTATCTTTCATCTTGTAGAGCGTGGAATACCGGTCTGCGGGCATTTGGGATTAACTCCTCAGTCCTTCCATATGTTGGGTGGTTATAAAGTTCAAGGAAGAAGTGAGGCGGATGCAGCGACCATACTTTCGGACGCTCTATCTATACAGGAGGCCGGAGCCAGTCTGTTAGTTTTAGAATGCATTCCGGAGACTCTGGCTTCAGAGATTTCAGCTGAATTAAAAATACCAGTAATAGGTATCGGGGCTGGACCAAATACTGACGGTCAAGTGCTGGTGCTGCATGACATGCTTGGTCTTACAGCTAATTCACCAGGTTTTTCAAAAGATTTTCTCAGAAATGCGGATTCTGTAACTACTGCAATAAAAAACTTTCGGGATTCAGTAAAAAATAGAGAATTTCCAGAAGAGAATAACTGGTATAGCTAGAAAATAAAGTGGGCACTTACTTTTAATTTATTTTAATTTTTATATCGTCAAATTTGTACTTAATATATCTCGAAAATCGTTTGATGGTAGTAGATGTTACGGCATACTTTACGTCACTTTGTCTTAGCAACTTGTCAGATTTTTCTCTATGTTTAAGAAAATAAATCAATAGCT
>JAQWLX010000058.1 GCA_029247075.1 Halieaceae bacterium
TCGAAGAATATGCCAAGAGTCGTTTCATATTTTCTTGTCTTAGTGCCAATAAGTTACCTACAAGTATCGAGATAATCGATAAGATGGTCAGACCGGTAACAATCGTTGGAAAATTATGAAATTCCCCAATGACATATAAACGCAGGGTTGCTGCAAAGACGGCGCCTTTAGAGATTGTTGCCAAAAATCCGGTGATTGGTGCCGGAGATCCTTCATAGACATCTGGGGTCCACATGTGGAAGGGTGCCAACGAAAGCTTAAAAGAGATACCAGCCAAGATTAATGCCGAGCCTAGTAAAATTAGTTGCCTTGCCCAAAACGGGCTTTGAGGGCCGACCGCAACTTCGGGGCTTGCCAGTCCTGATAACAGGTCGGGAAAGAAGAGACTTCCGGTTATCGCATACAGAAGCGCAAAACCAAAAAGCAGGGCCGCTGAAGAGGCTCCTGAGAGCACTAAATACTTAATGGCTGCCTCTAAAGACATATCATCTTGGTGGGGGTAGGCGATCAATCCGTAGAGTGCGATCCCCATTAACTCTAACCCTAAGATAAAAGAGGCTAGATGGGTGGCGTATGTGAGCACTATAGATCCCATTGTCGCTAAGACAACCAATAGGAAAAATTCATCATTTCTTCCCGGCCGGTTCTTCAAATATTCATAGCTTATGAAAGTTGTTATACATGCGCATAAGACAAATACTATTGAAAAGAAGGTGCTTAGTGGATCCACAAGTAGCAGTGGAGTCGTCTGATGATTCAATTTAGTGATGAAAAATAAGAAGAATAGACACGCCAAAAATGTGACGACTGTGATGCCTGTGGTTAACTTCAGGTTGCGAAGAAAAGCGATCTGTAATAACAGCACCGAAGCACCTACGGCAAGTGCAATTATGGGCGATAGTGCAAGGAAATCTGTTCCTGTCATAGGGTAATCTCGGATGTCAGAGCATTTATAACGGGCTGTGATATATCTAGGACTAACTGAGGAAAAATACCTAGCACTATCAGTCCTATTAGCATCGCGATCATTGCTGACATGGCGAGAGCACTAAAATCAGGTGGGGTCAAAGTATCATCCGGCGCACCCTGAAATGACTCTTGTATTAATTTTAGCGAGTAAATAGCTCCCGTGATAAGTCCTGCTGATGAGACTACGGCTAGCCAGGGATAGACTTGGAACAACCCCGCTAAAACCAGAAATTCGGCAATAAAATTACCCATACCCGGTAATCCTAGAGATGCCGCAATAAAGAACATTGCCAGTGCACCCATTCGCGGCATACTTTGCCAAAGACCACCCATCTTCTGAAGATCTCTGGTATGCAGTCGGTGCTGCAGCGCTCCGGCGATCATAAATAGAGCTGCTGTACTTAATCCATGAGCGACAAGCTGCATGACCGCACCTTGAATAGCTAGAGCATTCCAGGCGAAGACCCCTAGCAGAACAAAACCCATGTGACTGACGCTGCTATATGCTACTAGTCGTTTAAAATCAGTTTGGCCAAAAGCTAGGATGGCACCATATACCACTCCGCTGGCTCCAAGCAGGATCGCAATGGGAGCAAACGCTATAGATGCTTCTGGAAACAGTGGTACAGTGAAGCGTATTAGGCCGTATGCGCCCGTCTTTAGTAGAATTCCAGCTAGGATAACACTCCCGGCAGTAGGAGCCTGGGTATGTGCATCGGGTAGCCATGTGTGGAATGGAAATCCAGGTAATTTAACTGTGAATCCTATAAAGAAACCGAGCATTATAAACGTGGCTAGCGAGCTGGTTAAATTATTATCCAAGAGGGTGAAATAACTAAACGACCAATACCCATTTACATCTTTAACAAATATTGCAAGTGTTATCATCGCTAGAAGCATAAGGAGACCGCTTACCTGGGTGAATATGAAAAACTTCATTGCTGCTTTTGCTTTATCTTCATGCCCCCAAATAGCTATTAATAGATACATGGGTACTAGCATGACTTCCCAAAAGAGGAAGAATAGAATCAGATCAAGCGCGATAAAAACGCCTATGACCCCTGTTAGGGTCCACATGATGTTGGCTTGAAAAAAGCCTTGATGTTTGTCTATCTCGTCCCAGGACGCTATTACCGAAACAGCCCCGAGAAAAAGTGTCAGCACCACTAATAATAGACTTAGACCATCTAATGCGAGTTCGAAGCTGATGCCAAACCTTGGAATCCAGTCTGCCTTACCATGAATTAGCCATGTTGTGGGATCTTTAGTAATTGGGTCCTTTAGGAAAGTGGGGGCAGGTATATTGCCCAGCATTTCTAATAAGCTGACAGCGGCGATTGCAATAAATAACAAGCTAATCCATCGAGACAGTCCCTTGGAAAAGTGCTCGCCCACCCATGCCGCCGCGCCGCCAATGAATAATATTATTAGCAGGTTGAGTAATTCCATCAGACGATCCCCGTCAAAAAGGCCGCGAGCAGTGCAATGCCAACCACTAGATTTATTGCGTAGGTTCTTAATTTGCCGTTTTGAGTTATCGATAGTGCTCGATGTGATGCAACACTTGATTCGACAATTAAGTTATAAAATCGATCGATTAATTCAGTTTTGAGTAAAGACGCTGTCAGTTTATATGGTCTTACAAGCAGTCGATCATAAAGTGCATCCATTGCCCAACCTGAATACCAAAAATAACGGAGCTTCTTTAGAGCAGGTTTATTTAAAATTGGTTCTACATTAATTTGTTGACGAAGGTACAGTAGATAGGAGACCAAAACTCCGACAATTGCAATTGTCATCGTTATCCAAGCCACCGGGCCAGTTGCATGCGCATTGGTTTGAGAGGGGAAGACTTGTTCTAGAGGTATGTTAATCAGTCCTCCAACGATCGAAAATACGCATAAGATAACTAGGGGCGCCGACATCCGGAGCCCTGGCTGCTTGTCTGGTATTGTTTTCGCTTCCCCCCAGAACACAACGAAGACCAGCCTGAAGCTATATATCGCTGTGAGTACCGCTCCTGCAATTCCACCAGCCCATAACCATGGTCCTAATGTTGGCACGGCCCAGGTGGCAAGAAGTATCTCATCCTTGCTATACCATCCCGAAGTAAAAGGCAGTGCGGCGAGTGCAGAAGAACCAATTAAGAAGCTCCAAAATACCACGGGGAGTTTTTGTCTAAGACCACCCATTTTGAAGATGTCATGCTCATGGTGGAGGCAGTGAATGACGGCGCCGGCACCAAGAAAAAGTAATGCCTTGAAGAATGCGTGTGTCATCAAGTGAAATATGGCCGCGCTATAAGCGCCTACCCCTAGCGCCAAGAACATATAGCCTATTTGAGAGATAGTTGAGTAGGCGAGAATCTTTTTTAGATCATGCTGATTGAGCGCGGTGAACGCTGCTAGCAGAAGGGTGGCCACACCTATTATAGCAATTGCTGACATAACAAGTGGAGACATCATAAATAGTTCATGATTTCGAGCTACCAGATAAACCCCGGCCGTGACCATGGTTGCTGCGTGGATCAAAGCACTGCATGGAGTAGGACCAGCCATAGCATCAGGCAGCCATGTCTGAAGAGGCAGTTGTGCTGATTTTCCTAGGCCGCCGCCAAGGATTAGTGCGCATGCTATAGTAGGAATGGTGGCGCCGACTTCCCATCTTTCTTTTGCGATCTCAGCCACTTCAAGGATGTTCAAAGTGCCCAGTTCAGCTACTAGTAAAAATAGTCCTAGTGCCATGGAGGTGTCGCCAATTCTTGTGACAATAAAAGCTTTTCGTGCCGCGGCCCCATTGGCCGGATCTTGATACCAGAAGCCAACCAGTAGGTATGAACAGATTCCAACACCTTCCCAGCCCAAAAACATTAAGAGTAAATTGTCAGCCAGGACAAGAATTAACATAGCCGATACAAAGAGATTCATGTATGCGAAATAGCGGCTAAAACTTGCATCATCTTGCATGAATTCAGTTGAATAGAGATGGATTAAAAACCCCACTCCGGTAATAACTGACATCATTACCAGAGCCAATCCGTCGAGGTAAAAAGCAAAGGCAGGTTTGAATTCATTAATTGATATCCAGGTCCAGAGATGAATGGACATAGGTGTCGGATCACGTAAGAACTCTATTCCGATGTTAAGAACTAATAGGCCAGCCACAGCGATTGATCCGGCGCCTAGCAAACCAACGACCATCTTGGGGAGGCGACCAGCTGTAGCAATTAGAAGCGCGGCACTAACGAATGGTATCAGGGGGACTAAAGGTAAGTTTTCCATTTACTAACCCCGCATCCGGCTGACGACGTCCAAGTCAAGTGTTTTAAACCTTCTCTGGATTTGTAAAACAAGTCCTAATCCAACTGCGACTTCGGCTGCCGCTATGGTAAGAATTAGTAGTAAAATAATTTGTCCATCTGTTTGTCCCCAATGTGCACTCGCTCCCACAAAAGCCAATGCTGCGGCGTTTAGCATTACTTCAAGAGACATTAGAATGAAGATGACATTGCGCCTAATTAACAAGCCAAGCAGGCCTGCTGTGAACAACAATGCGGCGAGCATTAGTACGTGGCTAAGAGGGATAATCAGTGGATTCATCCTTCGTCCTTCTCCTGATCCATTTTTGATAAGCGTCTTCCAATGTGGTTTGCAGCTACGAGCCCAGCAAGTAGTAACATAGAGGCTATCTCAACTGCCAATACATAGGGTCCAAATAACGAGATTCCAATTTCTTTTGCACTAACTACTATAGGATTGGTTTCGCTTTTCAAACTCGCTATAGATAGGGACAATTCGATAAGTAAAATAAGGCATAGAAGCGAAGGTATAATCCATACTGATGGATTCATCATCTCTTGTTCTACAACCGTACCCCGATTGCCTAGATTAAGCATCATTATTACGAAGACAAAAAGGACCATGATCGCGCCGGCATAGATGACTATCTCCAACACGGCCGCGAAGGGCGCGCCTAGCAAGAAAAATATAAAGGCGACTGCTAGTAGAGAAACTACAAGGTAGATGAGTGCATGTATTGCATTAACACGGGTAAGCGCTATCCCCGTGGCGGCAAGAGCGATTGCTCCAGCGATATAAAATAGGGCTAAGGTCATGGAAGTAAGCTCTTAACGTCAATGGGTTCAGCCTCATTTTGAGCTTCTCCTTTATCCTTTCCATCGATTTTTAGGCCGGAGACACGGTAGAAATTGTAGTCGTGATACTTGCCGGTGCCATTTATCAAAAGATGCTCCTTCTCATAGACCATATTCTGTCGGTCGTACTCGCACATCTCAAAATCTGGTGTAAGTTGAATTGCGTTTGTGGGGCATGCTTCTTCACACATTCCACACATAATGCATCGAGAAAAATTAATCCGAAAAAACTCGGGATACCAGCGCCCATCCTCGCGAGTTCCTTGCTGCAGCGCTATACAGTCTGGAGGGCAAGCAACGGCGCATAGATTGCATGCGACACAACGTTCATCTCCATCTGGATCTCGCGTCAAGACAATCCGACCTCGATATCGTGGAGCGAGATATGGTTTTTGCTCTGGGTATT
This sequence comes from Halieaceae bacterium, assembly GCA_029247075.1. Classification (GTDB taxonomy): domain Bacteria; phylum Pseudomonadota; class Gammaproteobacteria; order Pseudomonadales; family Halieaceae; genus CABYJX01. The sequence goes on from JAQWLX010000058.1 coordinate 5,529, forward strand.
GAACAGTTTCTGCTTTGGTGAACGAGTGGAGTAAAATTCGCCAAATGGTTCTAATTTGACTTACAAATGCTTCGATCATAATTCTAAGCCTGGTTCATCCATAACGCGATTGCACCGGTGGCAACCAGATTGATTAAAGTTATTGGTAACATAACAGTCCATCCAAGGGCCATTAATTGATCATATCGGGGTCTTGGAATTGCCGCTCGCAGCAGAATGAAAAAACATATAAAGCCAAAAGTTTTAAGTGCAAACCACACTAGAGGAGGCAAGAAGGGTCCGAGCCACCCGCCAAAAAATAGTGTGGTGATCATACAAGAGAGCAAAATTAAGCCGCAGTATTCTCCAAGCATAAACATTGTAAATTTCATCCCGCCGTATTCGGTGTGAAACCCAGCAGTAAGTTCATGTTCCGCCTCTGGTAAATCAAATGGCAGTCTATGACTTTCCGCGATTCCTGCAATGATGAAGACGTAAAGTCCCAAAAATTGAGGAATAAAATACCAACCATCTTTTTGAGACTCGACGATGTCCACCAGGCTAAAGCTTCCCGACAACATAACTACGCCCATGAGAGAGAGTCCCATAAAGACTTCATAACTCACCATTTGCGCTGCCGCCCTAAGACCACCAAGCAATGCATATTTGTTGTTGCTTGCAAGACCGCCTAGCATGACCGAGTAGACGGCTAGAGAACTCATCGCAAGGAAAAATAATAGACCAACATTCATATCTATTAGGTAATGATTCGGACCAAAAGGAACAACGGCAAAAGCCATCAGCATGGAAATGACAATTGCGGTAGGAGCGATTACAAACACAAACCGATCTGCAAAGGGAGGGATCCAATCGTGTTTAGTAAGCAACTTAAGCATATCCGCGGCAACTTGCAAAATACCAAAAGGCCCCAATCTGTTTGGACCATATCGATCCTGCCATATTCCTAACAGACGCCGTTCAAACCAAGTAAGCACTGCCGCACCTCCTACTACTGTTAGTAGGATTGCGCCAATAAAAGGCAGGTTAGCTTCAGACATTTTTACCACCTAGTTGATCGCTCGAGATTATCTCGCTTCTACGCACCCAATTTTCTGAGCGCGTCAGTGAAAGACCTTCGCCCGGATTAATGTTTGCTGCTCCGGGCATGCCCTGTATGATTCCTACACAATTGGAAATTAAGCTGTCATTGATTTTAACTTCCAGATCTACAGTCCCATTAACGCCATGCGCGGTCACTCCATCTCCATTACTAACACCCAGCTTATCGGCAGCCTCTATAGCAAGTTCAATGCTTTCCGATTCACAAAGCTCAATGATCCCAGGGGACTGGGAACTTAATTCTCCAGTGCCAAAAATCTTATACATTGCCACAGCAATGAAGTGATCTTGATCGTTATTTTGGTTCACTGATTTAACCTGCTGTTTAGATTGGATCAATTTTTTGCTTTCAATCTTAACAACCGATCGACCACCTTTTAGTTCTCCCTCGCTACCGGTCTGAAGTTTGTGAACGGAATGATTTGAATTCCAGCCAGGGGCCCATACGAATGGGATCAGTTCGCCAGGGCGATCGCCACTATGTCCTTCCATGGTGAATCCGAGTGGGGTCTCAGTATCATCTGTCTGCTTCGGCTCATGAACCGAGAGATTTGCAACCATTGCAGTACGTCCGCTATAGCGATGTGGTTGGCGTGGAATCTTTCTTCCGCCGACTCGGTACTTTCTATCTGGCGCCACCTCATTTATCCCGGTCAGCGTGGAGCTGGATTCACTGCATGCCTTGTTAATATCGTCAAAACATTGCCATTCCAGCATATTTTTATTACTTGAAATTTTGCCAATCTCTGTTAACCATTCCCAGCTAGGACGACATGGGTGTTTACTTTCAAATACCGGAAAATGGCGCTGTGCTCTGCCTTCAAAATTGATAAGTGTTCCTTCACATTCCGCAAAGCTAGATGCCGGAATAACAATATCTGCCTGGTTGCAAGTTTCATTGTCCAGAATATCTAGAACAATCACTTGATCTGCCGCTTGTAGCAGTTTATCCACCTTGTGCTTTGCTGCGCGTCTGTAAAGATCGTTCTCAACGATGATGAGAGTTTGAATACTATTATTTTCCCCCTGCTCAAATATATTTGAAAGTGAAGGTCCCTGTCCTTGGTCTAGCAGAGTGATTCCTAGCGTATTAGCTTCTTGATAAATAAGCGACAAATACGTTTCCTTCCCTTTGGCCACCAGGGCAGATGTTATTGAACTTGCTGCCTTAATGACTGATGTATCCGTGACCCCGGTGCCACTTATTATGAGCGGGCGTTCAGCCTTAAGAAGGGCTTCAGCGATATTGCCATAGTCGTTGGCATCTGTTTTCTTTGCCGCGTCATCTTTCTTGCCTTCGATTAGTGAAGCTACCGAGTAACCTAGATGTGCAATATTTGACGGACTGAGATTAAAGATACCTTCGGCAATATCATCCAATTGAGTTGCATGAGGGCTAGCTAAAAATAATGGACTACGTTCATCTTGCACCAACATTCTGGTCGCCGCATCTTGCCAACTCTGTAATTGAAGTCCCTCTGCCATGTTGAAAGCTTCATTGCGTACAGCTTGCCTAAGAGATAAAGCAATTCTTGTGGCGGTATTAGTAACATCTTCTCCTAGAATGAGGATAGCATCGCATCTTTCTATTTCACGAGGCGAAGGAATTTTTGCTCCGGATTCTTTGATAGCTTCTATGCAGGCCGATACGAGTGCTGTTTCTGTTTCAGAGATTCCTGTACAGAAGTTTTGCTGACCAACCAAGTTTTGCAGTGCGAAGTTAGTCTCTATGGAAGTACGAGGCGATCCGATTCCGATCACTTTAGAGGTGCTTAAACCTTTCGCTATATCGGTTAGTGCCTGACTAGAATCAATTGCATCGAAAAGACCGTCTTTTGATCGTCGGCCTACCGCGGGAATCCTTTTCTCACTGTTGACGTAGGTGGCTCCAAATCGACCCTTATCACACAAAAAATAACCATTAATGTCAGGGTTATAACGATTATGTACTCTCTTGAGTTTTCCATAGCGTTCACCAGGACTAGTATTGCATCCAACGGAACAACCAGGGCAGATTGAAGGGGCAGATTGGAGATCCCATTTTCGTGTGTAGTCGTTGACAAGGTGCTTGTCTGTAAAAACTCCGGTTGGACAGACTTCTACAAGATTTCCAGAAAATGGACTTTCAAGTTTGCCATCCTCATGCCTTCCGAAATATACATGATCGTGCGAAGCCATCGCCGACAAGTCGCTTCCTCCTGCATAATCTTTATAGAACCGGACACATCGATAGCAGGTAATGCATCTGTTCATTTCATGGTGGATAAGAGGCCCTAAATACTGATTACGATGGGTTTTCTTTAGACCTCTGTATCGCCTATCCCTATGGCCAGCCATCACTGTCATGTCCTGCAGATGACATTCACCTCCTTCTGCACAAACCGGGCAGTCATGAGGGTGATTCACCATTAACGATTCAATAATGAATTCTCGGAACGATGAAGCAGCTTCATTGGTAATAGAAAATCTAGCGCCATCCTGAACTGGAGTCATGCATCCCATGACAAGTTTGCCGCGCTCATCTTCGGGATTTTGGTATTGGATGACCGCACATTGACGACAGGAGCCTATAGACCCCATTGCCGGGTGCCAGCAGAAGTAGGGCAGGTCCAACCCAAGCCCCAAGCAAGCCTCGAGAATATTCTCGCCTTGCGGAACTTCATACTCTTTACCATCAATTACAATGGTAGGCATAGTTTCTCCATGGGAATTTAGTCAGTTTCACAATAGTTACATTTTTTTCCTTTAGCGTGTCTTTCGAAATCTTCAGGAAAATATTTCATGGCACTCTGCAGCGGTTCCATTGCGCCAGGTGCGAGAGCGCAGTGTGTATTGCCAATAGATCCAATAAATTTAACTAGTCTTTCTAGGTTTTCAATGTCGCGGGATTCGCCTTTACCCGAAGACATATCTTGAAGTATATGAGCAGTTTGAGGTAATCCATCCCGGCAAGGCGTGCAGAACCCACAGGACTCGTGAGCGAAAAAATCTATTAAATTTTTCACCATGCCGACTGGACAAGTTTTATCGTCGAGAATAATCATGGTTCCGGTACCCATTCGGCTTCCCGCTTTGCCTATAGTTCCATAATCCATTGCGAGATCTAGATGTTCTTCGACGAGGAAATCAGTAGAACCCCCTCCTGGCAGAAGTCCTCGAAAACTATAACCAGGTAACATTCCACCTGCATGCACTTCTAATATTTCCCTAATCGTTGTTCCGATAGGCAACTCCCAGCACCCTGGGTTTTGAACGTTGCCACTGACGCCATACATTTTTGTTCCAGCGTCTTCACCTATTCCTAGTTCTTGAAACCATTCGGGACCATGATCAAGAATGTGAGATATGTTGCACAACGTCTCAACATTGTTGACGATCGTGGGTCTTCCCCAAAGACCACTGACTTGCGGAAATGGAGGCTTTGCTCTCGGATTGGCTCTTTTGCCTTCTAGGGAGTTTATTAGTGCTGTCTCTTCGCCACATATATATCGACCAGCGCTGGTATGAAGGTAGAGATCGAGAGAGTAATTCGTTCCCATGATGCTCCTTCCTAAGTAACCTTTGGCGTAGCATTCCTTAATGGCTTGTGACAGCGTTTCTGCAGCTTTGACATATTCACCACGAAGAAAGATATATGCAATGTCGGCCTGGATCGTATATGAACCACAGATCATTCCTTCGATAAGTTGATGTGGGTCACACTCCATAAGCAGCCGATCTTTAAATGTTCCCGGTTCCATTTCATCAGCATTACATACGAGGTATTTATGCCCAGGAGATACATTGTCCATGGGAACAAAGCTCCATTTCATCCCGGTAGGGAAGCCCGCTCCGCCTCGACCTCTAAGGTTAGAGTCCTTGATCACCTGGAGACATTCCGAAGGAGTCATTTGAGTAATGGATTTTCGAGCGCCTTGATATCCTCCGTTAGCTTCATAGTCTTCTACGAGAACAACTCTTCTGTCTTCATGAACGTTTTTTGTCAAAGGAGTAGTGATCATCTCTCTTTACCTTTGACAGCTGCGTCTTCTAAAATTCTATTAATTGATTCCTCAGTTAGATTCTCGTGAAGAGAATCACCGACCATCATCACAGGCGCTTTATCACAGGCGCCGAGGCAAGGGACCGGTACAAGGGTGAATTTGTCATCCTCCGTTGTCTGTCCTCTAGTAATTCCCAGAGTCTTGTTGATGTGCTTTTCCAATTTGGCGCATCCTCTTATCCAACAGCTAACACTGTCGCAAAACAGAATGACATTCTCTCCTACTGGCCGCCTAAAAATTAGGTTATAGAAGGTCGCTATACTGTCTAGTTCTTCCGATGACATCTCTAGGTAATTCGCTATTTCTTTTATGCTTGAATCGGAAACCCATCCTCTGTGTGACTGGACAATTTTTAGCGCGTCTATTGCAACAGCAGATCTGTAGGGAGCATGCTCCAATTCTTCATCTATGGCACTTAGCTCTTCCGTCGATAGCGAGTTAACAGAATTATTCATCGATCTACATCTGCCATTACAAAATCTATGCTCGCAACGATAGCAATAAGGTCAGGGATCATCAGCCCTCTGCTGATGAGAGGAATCATTTGGAGATGTGGGAAAGAAGGTGTTCGTATTCTGGTTCTATAGGATGTCGTGCCGCCGTCACTAACAAGATGGTATCCATTTAATCCCTTTGTCGCCTCAACCATAACGGATGCTTCCCCAGCAGGGACAACCGGGCCCCAGCTGACATTTAGGAAGTGATGAATAAGCGTCTCAATATCTTGTAAGGTTCTGTCTTTTGGAGGAGGCGTAGTGAGTTTGTGTTCGCTTTTATAGGGCCCAACAGGCATATTATCAACACACTGACGAATTATCCTCAGGCTTTGACGAATTTCCTCTATCCTCACTACTGCTCTGTCGTAGCAATCTCCCCTATGGGCGGTTGGAACCTCAAAGTCGAACTGATCGTAACCGCCATAAGGCCTTTTCTTTCTCAGATCCCAATCCAGACCAGTTGCTCGAAGACTTGGTCCAGTCACTCCCCACTCGAGTGCTTCAGACGTATTGTATTCTCCTATCCCAATCGTGCGCCGCTTTAAAATAGAGTTCTGCATGGCCATTTTTTCATAGTGATCTAGTCTGGCCGGCATACTATCTATGAATTCACGCACCATAGTATCCCAACCTTCGGGCAGATCTTGGGCGACGCCACCAATGCGAAACCAAGCAGGATGCATGCGACCACCGGTAATTGCTTCTACGATGCCGAACAGTCTTTCCCTGTCGGCGAACATATAAAACACAGGAGACATCTGACCCACATCTTGCGCGAAGGTGCCGTAAAAGACTAGGTGGCTAGAGATTCTGAAAAGTTCGGAGAGCATTATTCTGATTACTTTTGCTCTGTCAGGCACGGTAATATTAGCGAGCGTCTCCACTGCCATGACGTAGGGCAGGTTATTCATTACTCCGCCAAGATAGTCAATTCGATCGGTATAAGGAATATAGGAATGCCAGCTCTGCCGTTCACCCATTTTTTCTGCACCTCGATGGTGATATCCAATATCGGGGACAGCATCAACAATCTCTTCACCATCTAGTTGTAAGGCGATTCGAAATACCCCGTGGACACTGGGGTGATTAGGGCCAAGATTCAAGAACATAAATTCCGAGTCTTCATTTTCTTGAGTCATGCCCCACTCTTCCGGACGAAATAGTAAAGCCTCTTGTTCAGCATCAAGTAGTTCCTCACTCATGCTGAACGGTTCCATTTCTGTTGCTCTGGCTGGATGCTCCTTACGAAGCGCATGACCTTCCCACAGTGGTGGAAGTAGGATTCTTCGAAGATTGGGGTGGCCTTCGAAAACAATGCCAAACATGTCCCATGCTTCTCTCTCATACCAATTGGCCGCAGGCCATATACTCACGATACTTGGTACAGTCTCTGGCTCTACTATGCCGACCTTGATGCGGATTTCTGCACTCTTTTCAAATGAGAGTAAATGATAAACCACGGTGAAATCGGCATGAGGTTGGTCCGTAGCTTTTTCTCGATGCCGCTCATCTATCCCAAACAAGTCAAAGAGCATGGGATAAATAGGTTTTAACTCTTTTAATAAAGGGAGTAATTCGTCCCTGGCGACCCAGTAAGTCTCTACTCTATCTGGCGTTTTCTGAACATGTGAAGCAAGGACGGTACTGGATGGTATGGTACGATCTGTGTCAGGCCTCAAATTTTGTGTTTCATCAACTGTCACAACGTTTCTCTATACACTATCCGGACTTCTCAGTTCAGTGGCTAGTGATCTCCCTTCCATTAAGAGATCACGTTGACTTGGCATATCAGGCTTAACGACTGTCTGGTCTCCAACTACCCAGCTCAGAGGCCTTCTTTCCTGTCCAATTGCATCCTGCAGCATGAGTAATCCTTGCATCAGTGCCTCTGGTCTTGGTGGACAACCAGGGACATATACGTCCACAGGTATGAATTTATCAACTCCCTGCACGACGCTATATATATCGTACATTCCCCCTGAATTCGCACACGATCCCATCGAAATGATCCATCTGGGCTCCAGCAGTTGCTCATAAAGATGTTGAACCACGGGCGCCATTTTTCTAAAACATGTGCCAGAGATCACCATCAAGTCGGCTTGTCTGGGTGTTGCCCTGATAACTTCTGAACCAAAGCGCGCAATATCATGCCTGGATGTGAATGAAGTGGCCATTTCTACGTAGCAACAAGAAAGACCAAAGTTGAATGGCCATAGCGAATGGGCGCGACCCCAAGCGACCAGATCTTCGAGCTTTGCGAAAAAGACATTTCGCTTTACCTGTTCCTCAACAGAAATACTTTTTGGCTGGTGCTCAGCGTCAGGCGAGCCCGTATTAACTTTTGTAATATTCCATTCCACTAGCTGGTCTCCTTACGAGCGGTCTGGGATTTTGCGCCCCAATTGAGCGCCCCTGATTTCCACTCATAGATCAATGCTATGGTTAGAATTAGAATGAATACCACTACGGCGAGGTAACCATGCCAACCTAGTTCAAAAAACGCAATTGCCCACGCGAAAATAAAGACAGTTTCCAAATCGAAGATTACAAAAAATATTGCGATCAAAAAGAAGTCTACTGAGAGCCTTACCTGCGAACTACCGACCGCTATTATTCCTGATTCATAGGGCAGGTTAGTTGTCTTAGTTTGCTTTCGTTCTCCTAGAACCGATGCAATTCCTAGCATAGTTGCTACCAAAACCAGAATCGCTCCGAAAAAAACGAATACGGGTAATATTGATTGTCCAGCTGCTAGATTTTCCACTTAAATAACGCCCTTTTTTCCTATAGGAGCACAAAAGTAAAAACCCTCGACCGCTCTTGCAGGGTTCGGCTTAAAAAACTTCAACCATTTTATGTGAGAATCATTGACCGTACATAAGCGCTTATTCTGACGGAGGTATCGTCGCTCCGTATTGCGGCCGTATAAAGCGCAAATGTGCCAATTTTTAAGGGGCGAAACTTTAACCAGTTTGGATCGCAAACGCAACTTGTTGCCTCAGTTTTAATTACTATGGGGTTCAAATGCTTTTAAAAGTGGCTCTGCATCAGGGATACGCATGCTTTTTAAACGCGGATCGCCTGTAATTCAAGTAAAGTAAGCCTTTTTAGAGGGTATTTTTTCGCATATTCATTATAAAAAAGAGGTTGTTCTTGGATTCTTTAATGTCTTAAATACGGCCTGAGTATATACACTATTTGGAAATATCCATGAAAACACGTGCAGCCGTTGCATTTGAGTCGGGAAAGCCCTTAGAAATTGCTGAGGTTGACCTTGAAGGCCCGAGATCTGGAGAGGTCTTGGTCGAGGTTAAGGCGACAGGAATTTGTCATACAGATGCTTTTACACTTTCAGGTGATGACCCAGAGGGAACCTTCCCAGCTATATTAGGACATGAGGGGGCAGGAGTGGTTGTCGAGACTGGCCCAGGTGTGACAAGCCTAAAAACTGGTGACCATGTTATTCCTCTTTATACACCAGAATGCAGGACATGCGATTTTTGTCTTAATCCGAAGACTAACCTCTGCCAGGCTATTAGAGAGACACAAGGGCAAGGGGTAATGCCAGATGGTTCAAGTCGATTTTCTCTCGATGGCAAGCCTATTCTGCACTACATGGGTTGTTCTACTTTTTCAAACTATACGGTACTTCCAGAGATTGCTCTAGCTAAAGTTAGAGAGGATGCCCCATTTGATAAGATTTGTTATATAGGGTGCGGTGTCACGACCGGGATTGGGGCGGTCGCCTTTACTATGAAGGTGGAGCCAGGCAGTAGTGTTGCGGTTTTCGGCCTAGGGGGTATCGGGCTTAACGTTATTCAGGGCGCCAAGATGGTAGGAGCAACCAAGATAATTGGTGTTGATCTTAATAGCACGAAAGTTGACCTGGCAACTAAATTTGGAATGACGGATTTTGTCAATCCGAATGATGTGGAGAATCTTAGCCAACATATAATAGATCTCACAGATGGAGGGGTTGATTATAGTTTTGAATGCATAGGCAATGTAAATGTAATGCGTGATGCTCTGGAATGTTGCCATAAGGGATGGGGGCAAAGCTGTATAATTGGTGTTGCTGGGGCAGGACAGGAAATTTCAACGCGTCCTTTTCAACTCGTGACAGGAAGATCCTGGCATGGGACGGCATTTGGCGGAGCTCGTGGTCGTACAGATGTGCCCAGAATAGTTGACTGGTACATGGAAGGAAAATTGAATATTGATGATTTAATAACGCATACAATGCCGTTGAAGGACATCAATGAGGCCTTTGACTTGATGCATTCGGGAGAAAGCATCAGATCGGTAGTTCTTTATTAGTCGGTTTTAGCCGCCACTGCGTAATGGTTCACGATCAAATTTTTTTTAATTGGGTTATAGAATGTTTGATGTCGAGCGTTTAAACACTTGTATATTGGTATGGAAGGATCGACCAGGTGCGCTCCTTCCGCTGCTTCATGATGTGCAATCAGCTTTCGGGTTTATCCCGCCTGATGCTTTAAGACTTATTGCTAAGGCATTAAACATCTCCAGGGCAGAGGTCCATGGTGTAGTTAGTTTTTACGAGGACTTTAAGACCGAGGGAGCAGCAAAGCATTTGCTAAAGGTGTGCTGCGCCGAGGCATGCCAAGCGACGGGTTCCAGGGATTTACAGCAATTTGTGGAAGATAGATTTGGCGAGATGCCTACTAAAAATCAGGATAAAGAAGGTATCTCGATTGAAGCTGCATATTGTTTTGGTAATTGCGCCAGCGGACCAACAATAGAACTTGCTGGCCGAATGATTGGTCGAATGACGCCAAGTAAGCTTTCTCGTCTTTTAGATGATTTGGATTAGGTTTGTATTTTGAAAATATTTATCCCTAAAGACACTAGTGCTGTAGCGCTGGACGCCGATGATGTTGCGCAGGCTCTTTCTCGCGCTCAACCTGCTTTAGAAGCAGAAATATGTCGCAACGGATCGAGAGGTGCATTTTGGTTGGAGCCATTGGTCGAGGTGGAGCTCGCTGCTGGTCGATATGCTTTTGGACCGATTGGAGTTGAGGATGTCCCAGAACTTTTAGAATGCTTACCAGACCGTCTTGAAGACCATCCAAAATACCTTGGCTTAACTGAAGATATCCCATGGCTTGCCAATCAGGAGAGGGTTACGTTCGCTCGAGCAGGTCTTGGCGATCCCGTATGCATACATGCTTACACAAAATTATCGGGATTTTCGGGCCTGGAAAAATCAGCAACGCTAACTTCACAGGAGATTGTTACTCAAGTTTTGGAATCCGGTCTTCGTGGCCGAGGCGGTGCAGCTTTTCCTACGGGTATAAAGTGGCAAACCGTGTTAGATACACCCGCTGATCAAAAATACATTGTTTGTAATGCTGATGAAGGTGATTCTGGAACTTTTGCAGACCGTTTGCTTATGGAGGCTGATCCCTTTCAGTTAATTGAAGGTATGGTCATTGCGGGAGCGGCGGTCGGGGCGACGTTAGGGTATATCTACCTTAGATCTGAGTATCCTTTAGCGTATCGGCAACTTTCGTTGGCTTTGGATATTGCTAGGCGAGTAGGTTATTTGGGCGAAAATATCTTAAATTCTGGAAGAGATTTTGAGATAGAGATACGACTGGGCGCTGGTGCCTATATCTGCGGAGAGGAAACCTCACTTCTTTCAAGCCTTGAAGGTCGCAGAGGCCTGGTGCGGGCGAAACCTCCGTTACCAGCGAAAGAAGGGTTATTTGGAAAACCGACAGTCGTTAATAATGTGTTGACGCTTGCTGCAGTGACGACAATTATGTCTCAGGGTAGCGAGTATTATGCGAGTCTGGGCGCTGGACGCTCACTAGGCACACTTACTGTTCAACTTGCCGGGAATGTTGCTAGAGGCGGTTTGGTAGAGGTTCCATTTGGAGTTAAGTTGTCGGATGTTTTAAAGGACTATGCAGGGGGCACCTTTAGTGGGCGGCCGATGTATGCAATTCAGGTGGGAGGTCCTCTTGGTGCGTATTTAGATTCGACGCGCTGGGATACTCCTATGGAATATGAGGAGTTTGCAAAGGTAGGAGGGATGCTTGGCCACGGTGGAGTTGTGATCTTTGATGATTCAGCTGACATGTTGGCGCAGGCCAGTTTCGCTATGGAGTTTTGTGCTCACGAGTCTTGTGGCAAATGCACCCCTTGTCGAATTGGCGCAGTTCGAGGTGCGGAGGTGATCGATAAGATCCGAAAGGGTGATCGAGTCAATGAAAACTTGATCTTGTTAGAAGATTTATGTGAAACCATGGAGTCCGGCTCTCTCTGCGCTATGGGGGGGTTGACACCGGGGACAGTAAGGAGTGCTTTCAAAAACTTTGATTTTGGTGTAAAAGGCCCGGATAAGTCTCTGTCTAGAGAAGGTGTTTCCTAATGTTGCAGTTTTATGAGCCTGACCTTGATTACGGCACGCCTCTTCGCTGTTCGGAACTTCAGGTAGACCTAACGATTGATGGGGTAAAAGTCACTGTTCCGGAAGGCACCTCAGTGATGAGAGCCGCCGTGGAAGCAGGAATTGACATACCTAAGCTTTGCGCGAGTGATTCCCTTGAGCCATTTGGTTCATGTCGTATTTGTCTTGTAGAGATTGAAGGTAGAAAAGGGTTTCCCGCATCGTGCACTACTCCGGTTGAATCTGGAATGGAGGTTAGCACTCAAAGTGGTTCTGTCAAAGGGTTAAGGCATAATGTGATGGAGCTCTACATGTCCGATCATCCCCAAGATTGTGTTCTATGTGCAACAGGGGAGTGCGAGCTGCAAGATATAGCTACACAGGCAGGTGTGGAATCGGTGAGGTATGGGTTTGAAGGGACTAGTCACTTAGAGTCAGAAAAAGATTGTTCCAACCCTTATTTTACATTTGACCCGAGTAGTTGCATTGTTTGCTCACGATGTGTCAGGGCTTGTGAAGAGGTGCAAGGCACGTTCGCCCTGACTATAGAGGGCCGCGGGTTTGCCTCTAAGGTCAGTGCCGGCCAATCTGAGTCCTTTATGGATTCAGAGTGCGTGTCATGCGGTGCCTGTGTAAATGTGTGTCCCACGGCAGCGTTAACCGAAAAAAGTATTATTGAACACGGTCGACCTGAATATAGCACGGTAACCACATGCGGATATTGCGGGGTCGGGTGTTCATTTAAGGCAGAAGTTAAGGATGACGAAGTGGTTCGCATGACTCCATGGAAAGATGGCAAAGCTAATGAGGGACATGCTTGCGTTAAGGGGCGGTTCGCATTTAGCTACGCTTCACACAAAGATCGTGTCGTTCACCCTATGATTAGGGAAAGCATTGATCAAGGCTGGAGTGTTGTTAGTTGGGAGGAAGCAATTTCATTTGCGGCAAAAAGATTTAGGGCGATTCAGTCACGGTATGGCCGTAACAGTGTTGGGGCTATAAGTTCATCTAGGTGCACCAATGAAGAAGTATTTCTAGTTCAAAAGCTTGTGAGAGCAGGTTTTGGAAATAATAATATTGATACCTGTGCCAGGGTATGCCATTCACCCACAGGCTATGGATTGAAAACCACTCTGGGCGAATCAGCGGGCACTCAAACTTTTGCCTCAATAGAGAAATCCGATGTAATCTTGATTATCGGTGCAAACCCGACCGATGCGCATCCGGTTTTTGCATCTCGACTAAAGCGCAGAGTTCGAGAAGGTGCCAAGTTAATCGTAATCGACCCGAGGCAAATAGAGCTGGTTCAATCCCCTCACGTAGTCGCGAGTTACCATCTTCCCGTAAATCCCGGCTCGAATGTGGCCGTTTTGAATTCTCTAGCCCATATCATTGTCGAGGAAAAACTGTATGACGCAGCATTTGTTGCCGAGCGCTGCGAGAGAGAAGCATTTGAAGACTGGATAAGCTTTATTCGTGATCCCTGTTATTCGCCTGAGTCAACGGAGTTACATACTGGTGTGATTGCAAAGGACTTAAGAGAAGCTGCCCGACTGTTCGCAGAGGGTAAAAATAGTGCGATTTATTACGGATTGGGCGTCACAGAGCATAGTCAAGGATCTACAGCCGTCATGGCCATTGCTAATCTAGCCATGCTTACCGGAAATTTAGGTCGAGAGGGGGTGGGTGTAAATCCTCTTAGAGGACAGAATAACGTGCAAGGTTCATGTGATATGGGCTCTTTTCCGCATGAGCTGCCAGGCTATAGGCATGTCTCCGATGAGGTCGTAAGAAGTTCATTTGAGGAAGCATGGAATGTTTCTCTAGATCCGGAACCTGGTTTACGTATACCGAATATGTTTGACGCTTCGATAGGCGGTGACTTTCGCGGGCTGTATTGTCAGGGCGAGGATGTCGCTCAATCCGATCCAAACACTCAGCATATTGAGGCGGCCCTGAGTTCCTTAGACTGCTTAATAGTTCAGGATATTTTCCTTAATGAGACCGCAAAGTTCGCACATGTGTTTTTGCCAGGTTCTACCTTCCTAGAAAAAAATGGCACCTTTACCAATGCGGAGCGCAGGATATCTCGCGTACGTAAAGTGATGTCGCCAATGAGCGGTAAAGAAGATTGGGAAGTCACCATGGCGCTGGCAAATGCACTAGGCTGTAACATAAACTATTCGCATCCGTCAGAAATTATGGATGAGGTTGCTCGCTTGACCCCTACATTTCATGGTGTGAGCTATAAAAAACTTGACGAGGTAGGCAGCATACAGTGGCCCTGTAATCAGGATGCTCCTTCGGGGACTCCTATAATGCATGTAGATAGCTTTGTGCGAGGTAAAGGATACTTCGGTATAACGGAGTATGTACCAACCGAAGAGCGAGCAAATCGGCGTTTCCCTCTATTGATGACCACTGGTCGGATACTTACACAGTATAATGTCGGAGCTCAAACTCGTAGAACTGAGAATCTGCAGTGGCATGATGAAGATCAGTTAGAAATTCATCCGCACGATGCTGAAGAGAGAGGAATACACGAAGGTGATTGGGTTGGTATTACTAGTAGAGCAGGTAGCACCGTACTGAGAGTTAAGATATCAAAACATGTTAAACCAGGGGTCGTGTATACCACGTTTCATCACCCTGTTTCAGGGGCTAATGTGATTACTACCGATAACTCTGATTGGGCGACGAATTGTCCAGAATATAAAGTCACCGCTGTCGAGGTAGTAAAGGTATCCCAGCCGTCTGAGTGGCAGCAAAGATTTGTTGCTTTTGAAGACCAGCAAAAACGATTTTTGGAAAAAGCCACTACGATATGACGTCGGAGTTTTCGACTTCTGCAAAAACTGTCTCTAGACATCGTATTGATGCCTCAGGAATTCACAAGGAACTAGACCATGTGATTGAAGAGAGGGCGATTGCCTTTGTCTATAACGGCATTTCTCATGCTGTTATGATGGGCACTCCATTCGATCTTGAAGATTTCGCCATTGGTCTAAGTTACACCGAGGGGATCGTCTCATCACCAGACGAGATTCTGGGAATTGATTTGGTTGCTCGTGAACAGGGAATTGAGCTAGAGATATTAATTTCATCCAGATCTTTTGCAGGCCTTAAAGCCAGGCGTCGAAGCTTTGCAGGTAGGAGTGGATGTGGCCTATGTGGTGTTGAGTCGTTGAAGGAAGCTTTGCCTGAAATACCTCAAATTACGACTCAGGCGAATATAAATACTGCAGCACTTCGCAGAGCCAAACGAGGCCTAAATGCTCACCAGGTTATTCGTGGTGTAACTGGATCTGCTCATGCTGCGGCTTTATGCAGTTGCGACGGTGAAATAATCTTAGTTCGAGAGGATGTTGGACGGCATAATGCGCTGGATAAGTTGATTGGCGCGATGTTGCGGGCTAATCAATCGCTGGAGGGCTTCATCTTAATGACCAGTCGTGCCAGTTATGAGCTTGTGAGTAAAGCGGCTGTGATGGGTGTACCTATATTGGCATGTGTTTCGGCTCCAACATCTGTCGCTATTGAAGAGGCAGAACGCGCCGGACTGACCCTTATATGTTACTTATCTCGTGAGGATGAAATGGTATATAGCGGAAAAGAGCGAATTCTAAATTCGCTAGAATCTGACGTTTCGTGAGTATTTCTCGGGACCAGCAACTTGTGAAAATGGCGGAGCAAATATCTACCAATATCGGTGCTCGACTTACTCCTGAAGTTGCTGCCGCGCGGACTGTTGATCACCTCAATAGATTTTGGACAGCAGACATGAAGCGTCGATTAGTCCAGCAGGTTGGTTTGGATCCGGTTAATGTTTCAGAGACGCTTTTGGCTGTGGCAGAGAGCATTGGTGATGTATCTTAATCGTGCTTTTCAATATGTAGCCTAATCAGGCACATGTTTTATCGAAGCGTAAAAATATCTCATCAGGGGTTGCATTCTTAAATTAAAAAACTGAATATACATACAGTAGTTTGTGAAGGGAGCGATCCCATCGTCACCTAAACGACGCACAAACTCGGCGAGGCAGCATTGATTTAACTAGATGAGAGGCAATTAGCATGGACGCAAATCGAAAGAAAGCACTTGAGGCAGCTTTAGGTCAGATAGAACGTCAGTTTGGCAAGGGCACGGCAATGCGAATGGGTGATGACGAGCGAGAGGCTATCCCTGCAATTTCAACTGGTTCGCTAGGATTAGACATTGCTTTAGGCATAGGAGGGCTACCCAAAGGTCGAATATGTGAGATTTATGGCCCTGAATCCTCCGGAAAGACCACCTTAACGCTGCAAGTGATTGCCGAGGCGCAAAAAGCTGGTGGCACCGCAGCGTTTATCGATGCAGAGCATGCACTCGATCCGACCTACGCAGAAAAATTAGGCGTTCAAATTGACGAACTGGTGGTTTCTCAGCCGGATACTGGAGAGCAAGCTTTGGAAGTTGCCGAGCTATTAGTCCGCTCCGGAGGTGTTGATGTAATTGTAATCGATTCTGTTGCAGCGCTGACCCCACGGGCTGAGATTGAAGGTGACATGGGAGATTCACATGTGGGATTACAGGCACGACTCCTAAGTCAGGCAATGCGCAAACTAACTGGCGCGATTAAACAAACGAACTGTCTCGTGATTTTTATTAACCAGATTCGTATGAAAATTGGCGTAATGTTTGGAAACCCGGAAACAACAACTGGTGGAAATGCTTTGAAATTCTATTCTTCAGTCCGATTAGATATTAGGCGTATAGGCGCTGTGAAAGATGGGGACGAAGTAATTGGCAACGAGACTCGCGTCAAGGTCGTTAAAAATAAGGTTGCTCCCCCATTTAAGAAGGCAGAGTTCCAAATCATGTACGGGAGTGGAATTTATCATATGGGAGAGCTTATCGACTGGGGTGTTAAACTTAACCTATTGGATAAGTCTGGAGCGTGGTACTCCTACAATGGTGACAAGATAGGTCAAGGCAAAGCAAACTCAGCTAAATTTTTAGAGGAAAACCAATCAATTGCAGATGAGATTGAATCTAAGATACGAGGTGAGCTTTTGGCAGTCACAGTTGATGAGTCCGAAGAGGAGCCGGTAAAAACTGATGAAACCGAAAAGGTTGACGAGTAAAACTAAACGTCTACAAAGCGCTTTCGATAAGTCGTGTCAGGTGAAATGATTCTAACGAGAAGTTCTCTGAATTCCTCGCAAACATCCTCTTATTTGGAAGAATGATGGAACAATGCTCAATTAAGGATATCAAGAGAGAGATTCGTCGAGTGGCCATGAACCATCTTTCTCGCCGTGAATACACGAGGCACGAGCTTGTAGTTCGGCTAAATGAACGATTTGAGTCTCCAGAAGATGTTCAAGAGGTAGTAGAAAATTTAATCTTCAAGGGATTGCAAAGTGATCGTCGATTTACAGAGTCATTCATACGTTATCGCATCCAGAAGGGTTTTGGCCCGATTCGAATTCGTAAAGAACTTCAAGAACGCGGTGTGGAAGAGAATCTGTCAGCCGCTTCGCTCGAGGTTTTTGAACTCGATTGGGAGCATAATGCAACAGAAGTGCTTGATAAGAAGTTTGGGAAGACAGCCTGCGAGGATTTCAAAGAAATAGCAAAAAGGGCCCGTTTCATGGAGCATCGAGGATTCTCGTTAGAACATTGTCAGAAGCGCTTAAATCTGTAAGAGTCTAAACTACTAGCGCAGTTGTATTCTTTTATTGATGTCATCTCAGATCTGATTTTTATTATGTGCTAAGATTTAATCTTATTAAGTATAGACACTCTACACGATCGTCAGTGGTGTGTTTTTGATGGATCTGATTGGAAAGGTATATGTCCAGAAGTATTGGTTTCTGGCGTTGTTGGGCGCTTGTTGTAGGAAGCATGATAGGAAGCGGAGTTTTTATGCTCCCAGCTGTGCTTGCTCCTTATGGAAAATACAGCGTGCTAGCTTGGCTTATTTCTGGTGCTGGTACCATTTTAATCGCCTTAACATTAGGCAGGCTTGCTAGCCGATCTCCACATCTGGGTGGCCCTTACGCCTATGTCAGGGAAGCCTTTGGTGAGATACCAGGGTTTTATGTCGGTTGGGGGCATTGGATATCTTATGTGCTTGCTACCGCGTCAATAGCAGTTGCATTCGTTGGTTACCTCGCATTTTTTTGGCCACAACTTGCCTCCGAACCGGCATTGGCGGGAGTCACAGCGATTGCATTGATTTGGATTACTACCGGCGTAAACATTTCTGGAGTCGGTTCAGTTGGAGTATTGCAGCTAGTAACGACTCTTCTAAAATTGCTGCCCTTATTCATTGTGGCGATCGGTGGAATCTATCTTGGAGATTTTGAGTCAGTACCATCGAAAAATCCTGATGAACAGTCGGTTATTTTTCTGATCGCCAGTATGGTGATGATCACGATGTGGGCTTATACAGGTATCGAAAACGGATCGGTTCCCGCTGATGACGTCATAGATCCCGGAAGAACGATACCAAAGGCACTATTATTTGGAACGTTAACTGGGACGGCAATATACGTAGCTGCTGGTATCGGTGTGATGGCGCTTGTGCCTTTAGATGAGCTTGGAAAATCCACCGCACCATTTGCCGATGCGGCAGTTTACATATTAGGTGCTGGAGGAGCTTCCCTAGTGGCAATGGGAGCGATGATCTCAACCCTTGGCGCGATGAATGGGAATACCTTAGCCGCTGGTATGTTAAGTCGAGCAATTGCTCTTGACAGGCTTTTTCCAGATCGCATGGGCCAGCTTAATAACCGAGGAGTTCCTCAATTTTCTTTGGTTTTGGCGGGTCTAATCGCCTCAGTCTTAATAGGGATGAATTTTAGCCGCGGTCTAGTCTCTATTTTTGAATTACTAATCTTGCTTTCTACGCTAGCAACGCTTCTTCCTTATGCCGCGTCTGCGGTGGCTGAATTATTGCTTCAACAAAGAGAAAATTCTGAAGGAAAACCTGTTCATTTGATAGCAAGACTAACGGCCATAGCAGCATTTTCATTTTCTATGTTTGCAATTGTAGGAAGCGGACTGGAAATTGCTCTCCAGGGATTCATCTTGCTTTTGTTGGGAACGCCTGTCTGGTATTTCTCGCGTCGATCGCATCAAATTTATTAACTAATCCAATTGCAAGATTTATCTTTAGCGAGATAGATTCGTGTCTATTGTCTCTTTAACTTACGACCAATAATTTTAAATCAGAAGATCCGCTGAAAGCATTTAAAATTCACAAAATCTAAGCTTGTCTCGCCAATACCGAAGCGTATGATCGCCGCTTCGAAAATCAAGTATGAGAAGTAAGACGATGTCTACTCCACTCAATTTGGCATCGCTGCTTTTTTCTACGGCACTTCTTTTAGTGGGGCATGGGATGCAGCTCACTATGCTGCCCCTTAAGGCACAAGGTGCGAACATACCGGACTTCATAATAGCGGCCACTGCATCAGGCTACTTTCTCGGATTTATCGCAGGCTGCATGTTATCCCCATATGTAATTTTTCGGGTGGGACATATCCGCTGTTTTGGATCCCTTGCCGCTCTCTTTCTCAGCGCATTACTGATTCTTGGCATTACAGAGAACTGGGGGCTATGGTTTTTAATGAGGTTTATTATGGGGGTCGCGATTAGCGGCCTCTATTCCGTAATTGAAAGCTGGCTTAATTCACAAACCAATGAATTAAATCGCGGCAGAATTCTTTCTATCTACGCATTTATAGTTTTAGGCGCGATGGCCTTGGGTCAATTTATAATAGGTGCGGTCGTAGTAGATTCGGCTTTGCCTTTTATTCTAGCATCGATATTTATTGCGCTATCGATTGTGCCTTTGGGGCTTTCTGACACGAACCCACCAGAATCAGTACATCCGGCAAAGCTTGATTTTGGACTTCTATATCGACGTTCCAAAACCGCATTCGCTGGAACGATTCTAACCGGTGTGGTAGTCGGAAGCTTCTGGTCCTTAGGTGCGATTTTTGCGGCAAGAGTGTCAAGCGATATATCAGATGCCACTCAACTTGTTGCGATCGCACTCATCGGTGGAGCCTGTTTCCAGTACCCCATTGGTTGGCTCTCGGATCGTTTCGATAGAAGGTTAGTAATGCTGCTTTTATGTTTATTTGGATCAATCAGTTGCTGTTTGGTGGCGTTGACCGCAAGGACAGATTATCAGCTTTTAGCTATGTTGTTCTTTGGCGGAACTACATTTCCTATATACGCGCTAGCCTTAGCAACAGCAGCGGATAATTCGGCTCAAGAGGAATTTATTGTGCTGGGAACGTCAGTGATATTGCTTAATGCTCTAGGCTCGGCAATTGCTCCGTTGCTGCTGGGTTCTGTAATGGCTTTGTATGGCGCTCCAGCTCTTTTTTGGTGTTTCTCCGGTTTGTGCCTATTACTAACTATGTATGTTTTGTATCAATACCGTGATCAGTCAACAGCCACGCCAGAAGAACAATTGCCATTCAATGTGTTTTCTCCAGATATCGCGCCGTTAGCCCTTGATCTTGATCCTAGGGGGCCAGAAGAAGTTGAGGATGTTTTTGAATTAACAGAAGTGGATTCTTCTTCAGAGGGTTTTCACGACATCCCGTTTCCTGGTCAGATGAAAACGGATGTCGTCATTTAGCGTTGCATCTCTTCCTCAATTAGTGCAGCTCTAAGGTTTGTAGCGAAAGATTGTATTTTTTCCACATTATCTGGCCCCATACGCAAGAGTTGCTTATGGAGCTCGGGAAGAGCTTCTAGATCTTCATCCAGGAAGCGATAAACTGCTTCATGTTCCACAATCGCAATAGCAGTTTTTATAGTAGGGGCTGAGATTATTTGATCTAGCGATTTTATAATCGCGTTATCCAGCTCTTCCTGTTGATAGCCTAGAGCAGCATAAGCCTGTTCAAGATAGGATCGATATTCATGAAATAGTGCTCTAAGTTCACTGACTTCTAACGACACAAGAGCCTCAACGTAGGGATCAAAACGGTGATATCCAGTTGGGTCCATGATCAAAATGCGCTCTTTTTCAGCGATCGGAAATTTTTCTTTCAGAGGTTTTAATGGAAGCATCCGATGGATAACGATTCCTTTGCTAGAGGAGTCGACGATAGCTGCGATTCGTTCGATGAGATTAGGCGTATAGAAAGATTCTAAAAGCAAGAGAGAGTCGCTTAGATCTATCAGTGCATCCTGCATCTTGATTGCTGCCTCTTCCTTGTTGATTACTGGCGAAGTTACATTCGGCAAACCGTGTTCCACATCATCACTTATCGCAGCTTGTTTTTGATCAAAGGATGGCGAAACATAAGGGATATTCGGAGTTGATGTCTTAGGAATATCCGTTGATGAGTCTTCACTTTTGAGCGTTTCATTACTTTCGTTGATTGCAGTGTTGTCAGTGGTGTTGGTATAAAAATAGATGCCAGCCAAAGTCAGAGCTACGAGGCATGTGAGGACAATCCAACGGGAAGAGTGATTTGTTTCTTCGCCAGAAACTCGATCTTCCCTATCAGCGTTCATTGTAGATTTTACATCCGTCATAGCTGTCCTCCTGTATGAAAAAATGCCCTAATTGTTCTTTGTTTATTAAGAGGATACTCC
>JAQWLX010000064.1 GCA_029247075.1 Halieaceae bacterium
AGAGTTAGCTCTATAAACTGTCCAGCATTCCTCCTATTTCATATAGACAGCGGGTGATATACGTGACCGGTGCGGTCAATTTTGCTCTAAAAGAAGCGGCGTTTAGTGCGTTTGTGCTTATCTATTATAAACAAATTCTTGGCCTGTCAGGCACTCTGACCGGCCTCGCTATATTTCCTTCTATCATTTGGGACGCGGTCTCTGATCCCTTGATGGGAATCTGGTCAGATAGAATTCAAAGTCGCTGGGGAAGACGACATTCACTAATGACTCTCTCGATCGCTCCAATTGCAATTAGTTTTTATGGGCTTTTTTCACCCCCTACCTCCGTATTATAAAATCAGCAATACCTCTTTGCTTGGCCGCTATTCTCAGTCTTTATGCTTAGAACATTTTTAACCGCATTTACCGTTCCATTCTTAGCTCTCGGTGCTGAAATGAGCACTGATTACTATGACAGATCTCGCTTGGCAAGCAGCAGAACAAACATTGGCTGGTTTGTCGGGATTCTTGTTCCCACGCTTTGTTTGGCGTTTTTATTTCAAGATCAAGATGGTCTAGATGGCCGTTTTGTCCTAGAACATTATCAGTCCTATGACCTGGTAAGTGCTATTACTGTGCTAATCGCAAGTGCAATATGCATAGGAAGCACTGGCATTTAATTCCACATTTACCAAAAAGATTGATTCTCCCGCTTCAATTATTGAAGAAATACGGAGTTGTTTTAAAAATCCAAACTTTGTACAAGTTGTGCTGCTTGAAGTCGTTTTTTGGAGCGATGAGTGGGGTGTACGGAGCACTACTGATGGTAGGTCACACCTATTCTGGGCATTTAGTGTTGCCGAAACATCCATCCTTTATGAAGCCCTCCTCTGGTAGGTTTGCTGCTGTCGACGAGCCTTTCTCCAATCATCATCAAAAAGTTGAAAAAACAATCTATTCTTCGCTTAGCCTGTATCGGTGGTGGTATTAACCTCCTTTGGTTAACACCCTTAAAGTTATTTAATTTGCTTCCTAATAGTCCTACTTTAATATTTTTACTAATCTTTATAAATTCTGCGCTTAACGTCTTCTTTGTGATAATGCGGACAATATCAATTCATTCTATGGTGGTCGATGTAGCGGATGAACAAGAGCTTGAATCTTGGCAAAGACAAGAAGGAGTCATGTTTGCCGGTGCCTTCTTCGCAGGGAAACTAATGATTGGTTTCGGTTACCTTTTTGGCGGTCCTTTTCTAGACGCGATTGGTCTCGAATCAGGAATGTTGCCAGGGGAAGCCCCAACTACAACCATGTGGGGATTAGGTCTAGCACTTGGCCCCGGTTTAGGTACCGCGATGCTCCTTTGCGCCTTCCTTGCCTATCGATTAAACCTGTCTCAGAATCGTTTTTTAGAAACTCAGGCAACTCTAAAAAAGAAAGGAACGAACCTTCCAAACAAATAGAAGAGTACTTTGTAGGAAATACCCGATTGCTTCGATATGACTTATCAATCAAACACTTTGCATCCGAGTCTGTATTTGATAACCTTCTCGGCCACGGGAGTTTTGAGATATAACAATGGGTATCGAAATTAATGGGTCTGGACCGGCTGGATATGCGTCCACTCCAGTAACAAATATTAATAGTCAGGTGTCGCAGACAAAGAAAGCTGAGTCTGAAGATCCCCTTAATGCCATGGTGGACTCCTATACCCCTAGCGAACCAAAAGAAGACGATCTTGGGCTTTACAGCAAGAAAGGCCAATTGTATGGCGGAGCGGGAGACACTATTTCAAATAAAGCTATCGACCCAGAACTCCAAGCTGGTGATATGCAAATTCCAGAATCCAAACAAGAAATAGGTCAAATAGACGTAGAGCGCATCAGAGACGCGAAAGACCCTGACTAAAACGCTCTCAGATCATTAGAAAAAATACCGTCATCACAGAACCAAACTTTCGCCCTTCTGTATAAATTTAAGCATATCATCATTCGATAATTCACCTTTTCGAACCGAAGAGGCACACAAATTTACTGCCGCAGGTAAGGTCTTTGAACACGATCTAAGAAGCTCTTGGGCAGGACCTCCTCCATTTATAACGTCCTTGATAACTGCAGGAGAAAATGCTGCTGCGCTCTCTTGCACTTCAAATTGAACAACGTTATGCAAGGCCGTTAACAATTTTGGTCCGATAAATTGATCCGGAACTTGGCCTCGCTGCGATTTAAGAAAGCGA
Source organism: Halieaceae bacterium (assembly GCA_029247075.1). Classification (GTDB taxonomy): domain Bacteria; phylum Pseudomonadota; class Gammaproteobacteria; order Pseudomonadales; family Halieaceae; genus CABYJX01. The sequence goes on from JAQWLX010000064.1 coordinate 2,219, forward strand.
TTCGCTACACCAATATAAAACGGCAATGAAACACTTCCTTCTCGCGCATAGAGATAGCCATTATGTACTTTTGAATGTGTCGTTAAAGCACCATCAATACCCTGTTGAATCCAATGCTCTCGCCCAACGACAAATTCACTTTCGAGTGGATGAAACACATCTGTTTTCAATATCAATGTATCAGCGTCTAGCCAGATGACGGCATTGAACCCCTCCTTCAATCCACGCTGCATTTCAATCAATCTAGCTAGATCACTTAATATAACTGGTCGATCCTTGTAGCGATTCCTAATTAATGTGTCCACTAACTGAAAAGTCTCATCACCAACAAATTTATAAGCAAAAGATCTGTTCCGAGCCCACGTCCGAACAGATAATAAACACTGCTCAATCCAGGCGTGAGGTAGCGGTGTCATGTGAGATTGAAGTACAAGAGTGCTCAAGCTTATCCTTCACATCGATGCAACAACATAGAAAACCACATAGTGATTAAAAATGGATTATATTTTAGCTTAGGATATGGAATCCTAAACACGCAATCAGAAAGCGCTTGATTGATGTTACACTACTTTTTAAAACTACTGATGATTTCATTATGCTCACAAAAATCAAAACCAAAGCCGGTCTCACCGTCTTTGTTGCAATCATGCAATTTTCAGAACTCTCCGACGCTCAGTCAGTGACCATAGGAGGAACACCTTCAGATGGCCCTTCTGCAGGGTTCATGTCAATGTTCACGGGGAATCTTTATGCGAATTTCCGTCACATGGAACGATTTGCTCCAGTCTCTACAATGACACCAAGCCCCAATCCCTGGAAACTTAATCCGGCACCGACTAAAATTAATTTTGAGGGTAATTTCTTGGGGCAACAGATTACCCTTGAAGAATTTCTGGAAATTTCGAATACATCGTCTTTTTTAATACTAAAAAACGGAAGGCTCCTCTTTGAAGAATACCGCCATGGGGATTCGAAGAATACTACTCACGTATCTTTTTCGGTAGCTAAATCGTTTGTCTCCACGCTAATTGGCATCGCACTTGAAGAAAAGTTAATTGCAGACCTTTCTGATCCAATTAAGAAATATCTTCCAGAGCTTACTAGCGAGGCATTTGAGGATGTGACAATCAAGCATGTACTTCAGATGTCTTCAGGTGTGCGGTTTGATGAGACCTATACGGACCCAAATTCTGATATTAATAAAATGGGACTGCTAGTGATGGAAATGTCTTACCTGGAATATATAAATACGCTTCAACGAGAACATGAACCGGGTACTTACAACCACTATGTGAGTATAAACACCCAATTACTAGGAATCTTATTAGCTAGAATTACTGGCAAATCATTGACTGAGTACATGGTTGAAAAGTTTTGGCATCCTCTTGGAATGGAGAATCCTGGTCACTGGGTGCTTGACGAACAGGGATACGAGCTGGCAATGGGAGGAATGTCGGCATCAGCACGAGACTATGCAAAACTCGGGTTGTTATTTCTTAATAAAGGCACAAGAGGAAACGCAAAAATCATTAGCTCTGAATGGATCAGCGAGGCCACCACTCCAACCGAAAGCCACCTTTTACCCGGAAACAATACTCAATCATCAAACACTGCTGGGTATCAATACCAATGGTGGACACCAAGAAACTGGGATGACGATTTTTTAGCTAGAGGAATTTGGGGACAAACCATTTATATCCACCCCAAGAACCAGGTCGTTATAGTGAAACTCGCCGCTGATCAGAAAAATTTCGATCCTAAAATTAAGCTTGCTTATATAGATTACTTGCAGGAGCTGGGCCAATCGTTAGTTAACTGATTTTCAATTCTAAAGATGGACATAGCAAAATTAACTTCCTTCTGCCAAAATCACAGCTGATGTTCTTTTCGCGCGAATTACTGCTGAAAAAGGATTGTAGAATCTATTGAGTGTCTATGGATATTCCCGAGATAAAAATTCAATTTATATAGGAAGGGTGAGCATATGGACGAGAAAGAGGCTAAGGATCTAAAAGAGAAGCTTATAAAGGGAATTGAAGCTGGCGAAGAAGGCCTTCAGCGAGTCATAAAAGAAACAGAAGCACTTGCAGCAGAAATCCAAAACGCAGAAATGTATAAGCGGATGCTCAAGTATACTGCCTGTCAGCTTCATGGTCTCAAAGATCTATCAGACTCGAGTAAAAAAACGGTCGATAGCATATGTGATGACATTGAATCTCTCGAATCTGGCCAAGTTCCCGCCCAGCTGACAGATGAGGAATGGAACCGATCTCCAGAGTAAAAATTCTGACAGCCGGAAAATGAATTCTAGAAAAACGTTATGAAAGTAGAGATATACGGCAAACCATGGTGTCCCTATTGCGATGCAGCGAAAGCATTAGCCGAAATAAGCGGATGTGATTTTACCTATAAAACGTTAGCAGAAGACTTTTCTAGAGAAACATTCTTTGAGATTTTCCCCGACGCTAGAACGTTTCCGCAAATAATTGTAGATGGTGACAAAGTCGGTGGTTATACCGAATTTAAAATGCTTATGGATTCAGTTGCCGAATAAATAAGTCTGGCTAAGCGTGAAGAAAAAAGTTTAATAGACCCCCGACCAGTCGATAGTTACTGAAAGACACCTCTCTTCTTTAGATAAAATATTAATACCATATTCGGATCGAATATCAGAAATTTTTAAGTGCAGCAAAGACTTCGGAAAATTGAAAGGCCATTTTTTTTTCATGCGTCTCGTTCGACGAAAAACTTTCCATTTGCGAGGAAGAAGATGCCAGTACAATTTTAAGAAGCCAAGTAAACCTAGTTCATTATATAAAGCCTTATATAACTTTTTAATTTCGGGCAGCTTCCCATACCCTAAAATATATGAAAATTTCCAACTGCATCCGGTCACCACCCAGGTATCCAGTAGTGATTCCTGTTCCAATGACGTATCCAGCCCGAAAATAACATGCGTCGCATCATGATCTGTAATTAATGAAGAACCTTCCTCATCCTCCATAATCTTTCTTCCGATTGAAATGAGATAGTTCCTATATTCCGCAATACCTTGAGTTAGCGTCAAAGAACAATTCTGATCCTGATAATAAAGACTATGCATACAGTCCCCTCCAGATAAACTACCGAAAGAACCTCATACAGCGTATAACTACACTACTCGATAAAGCGCATTTTTCCAAGAAAATCCAATTTCCCAATTGGGACTCCCTGAATTCTCAACATATCGTACGTCGTCGTCGCATGGAAATAAAAATTTGGAAGAGAAAAAGTTAACAGGAAGTCTGCACATGAAAATTTCAAGGTAAAACTCCTGCCAGTAAATGTGATTTCACCATCGCATAAGGATCTAAATTCATCGAGTGACACTGCCTCAATGCACTTGATCCCATCCTGGATTAGAGACTGGAGACCATCGTAGTCATAGACTAACTCTCGGCTAGGAGGAGAAAAAGTGCCACTTCTTAAACCCTCAACTGCACCTGCACACTGATGCATCATGCAGACAACCTGAAAATGAAAAGGCTCCATATCCTCATAAAGACGAGTCGTCACAATAGAGTCTAACGATCGTCCTTCCGCCAATAAATGATCACGACCCTTATCTAAGCATTTATCCATTGCTGGGAGGATTTGTAGATATGATCTTATAAC
>JAQWLX010000073.1 GCA_029247075.1 Halieaceae bacterium
CAGACCCGAGCCTCCATTTCTAGGAGTTTAAGACGATAGCACTCACTTACAATTGTCATTTTGGGACACTTGTGGGACAGTAATTTTCCCCGTCAGACTAATTTTCTCTCCGTCTACCTCGAAGCCGGCAGTAATAAATGATAAAGAAAGAAGAGCGATGGCAAATACATACTTAAACCTATGGGTCATATAAATCCCCTGAACATTGAATAAATTTAGTTAGTATAACGTAAGTGTATCTAGGGAAATAATCGCTGTCTGAGGTGGAAGAACGCAAGAAACAGTAAACGTACTTAGGCGAGTTACCGTACTAGATTCGATAAGCGCACCAGAAGTATATTCATCTACAATTAGTGGAATTTCGACTTCTTTCTGAGAGCTCAATTCTTGACCTCGATATTCGTCAATTGAACAAGTCATTTTTTCAATGGCAATGACATTTGAAGTGTGCGCGTGCAGGTTGACACTAAACTGAACAAAACTAATGTCGTTAATTGCATTTGTAAAGGGAAGCGCTATCGGGCAAGTCACAGCAATATCTCTATCGGATTCTGTATTTGTTAACCCTGACTCTTTTGATTGCAGCTTAATACTGGTGCCTGGATCATTCGCCTTGCAAGTTGATCCTGGAATAGTTTGATTTATAGCGGTTTCTTTCGTTCCCGGTGAGGTTATCTTTTCAGAAAAAGATGCATCCACTGTGCAATCTTTGGTTATGCTGCTTGTAACATACGTTCTGGAAGAACCAGAAGCGCTGAGCGTTCCACCGCAGCTTCCTGAGACAGCATCGATTTCATATCCAGAGTTTGCAGTAACGGTAAACGTGGTTGTATATCCATTCTCAATTTTTTTAGCCGCAGCTGGAGTAATGGTACCGCCTGTGCCAGCGGTAGGAGTGACTGTAAATATCGATTCTTCCTCGAACTGCACAGTGACAATGCAATCATCACTGATCCGATCGGTTGTAAACTTATATCCGTTTTGTGTTCCTCCGCACGTTCCTTCAAACCAAGCGAGGCCGTACCCTCCATTTAGATCTGGAGATGCCGTTAAGGTAATGCTCTCTCCTTGGGAGACTAAAGTTGATCCGGAATTAGTAACAGTGCCGTTAGGCCCTGATCTTACGGTAACGTTATATGAGGGGTCCCAAGACAGCCTCTCAGTCTCTCGCAGTTCTCCAGTAGCAGGATCTTCATAGGTCCAATAGCCTGAGCGAATTTCGGTGCCAAACAGTACGGAGGTGCTTGTTTCGCATGCCACCGGGAAAGGGTAGTTATACTCTCCTGGCTCTAGCATTTCCCAATCAGGATCAGTCTCAGTATAGCTATCGTAAATCGATCCATTTTCATCTAACCAAAACGCCTTAGAAGCTTTAATGTTAAAAGAAGAGGTGTTGTCAATCCTCATAGTAAGGTTGTACCCTGGATTTCCAGCGGAATCTTCACAGCTTCCATATAAGTACTTGGTAATTACCACGCTCTCGGGATAGAAAGTGTCTCCCGACGAGCCTGCCACTAGATGCCTGATAGCATTAAATCCCGTGGCGTTATCAGCCTCACCAATCTCTCCAATTGGGATGCCACAAGCTTGTCCGGAGCAAGACGATTTATCCGGTGCAGAGAAAAAACCAATTCGGCTTTCGTACTGGTCTGAACGATACGACATGATCGTTCTGAAGCTGCCATCAATTCTATGACCGTAGCTATAAGGAAAGGCATAGTTTTGTTTGAGTTTGTATGGAAATTTCTTACTGCGGGCATTCTTTCGATTATGGCCAGAGCCCAGGTTGTGGCCTATCTCATGCACGAATGTATAGTCAGAGCAATTTTCTTGATCCCAATAAGTAAGTCCTACCAACAACCCACGCTGGAGGATGCCACTTCGTGGCACTCCTGTGTTTGCGATGCCGCAGCTGTCATCCTCACCAAGCTCACCTTGCATCACGTGAACTATATCAGCCTTGTAAGTGGTTCGATCTTCAGCGATGTTAGAAAAGACACCTTCCTCGCTGCGCATGTCGCTCAAGAGATCGCTGTTCAGATCGAGTCTAGTCTCTGGAAGGTCAAGGGGCAGTGTCTTTACGATATTGAGTATGATGTCGATACCACTGTCTTCAAAGGCGCTGTTTCCCGTTGCTACAGCGCTATCAATAGCTGTGGTTGCATCTCCAAAACTGTCATCGTAATAAAAAAGTACATCTATGGTGGCCGTGCCGGTTGTTCGACTAGCAGCCCGGGTAAATCGCGCGCTATTTTTTTTTATGGGTTTTATTTTATTTTTTATATTATCGGGCCATGGAGCAGGTCCATTATCTATCTCCTGATAGACTCGTCCTGTTGCCTTAATATCGGTGAGACGCAAAGAATCTTTGTCAGAGTTAATTTGATATCTCCGATTGGCATATTCAAAACTTCCTATGACGGAATTGTGATGACTAACAACCAACTGCAGCCTTGAAGGATGGTTTGCTGCTTTTGCTGAGATGAGCCAGTTCCCGAGGTTGGTAATCTTCGCGGTCTCTACCCGATAGCTTGCGACTGGACCTTGCGGTGTGGCCACATCGATGGTGTCATTAACGCGAATGGCACGCAGATCCTGGTTCCAGGAAATATCGTAAATGCCTGGCCTCATCAATCTGTTTCTCGTGGATTCGTCATACGAGAACAGCGTATCGCCCAAACCAGCATGGGACCAAAGTAGTAGTATGAGAATAAAGTTTCGAACCATCAGGACAGGTTATATATAATTATTGTTGATGTCGAATGAGTGATATAGTATTCGGCTAATACGCAGGGATAGATGCTGATTCCCATTGGATCATTCTCAATCTAAAAAGCTTCCTTCAACTTGGTTTTATCTGACCGCATTCGCTAGCGCATTTTTACTTTTTCAGATCCAACCGATGATCGCAAAATTTATCTTGCCCTGGTTTGGCGGGGCTTCCCTCGTATGGACAACCTGCATGCTGTTTTTTCAGATCGTACTTGTAGGCGGGTACGCTTATGCTCATATGATTTCAACCAAGGTTTCCTTCCGCCGCCAATGGGTTATCCATACTTGTCTTCTGATCATTGCCATTTTATTTCTACCTACCATCCCACATGAATATTTCAAACCCTCCGATGGTGATATGCCAACCACGAGAATCTTGATGCTGTTAACGTTTGTCGTTGGAGTGCCGTTCTTTGTTTTGGCATCCACGGCGCCCCTTATTCAAAAATGGTATAGCGTAACGTTTGTTGATCGTTCACCCTATCGGTTATATGCAGTATCGAATATAGGAAGCCTCCTTGCTTTATTAACGTATCCATTTTTGTTCGAGTATTATCTTACTCGATCATTGCAGGCAGACTACTGGGCGTTCCTTTTTGTAATCTTTGCAGTAGCAATTACCTGGATTGGATATAGATTGCTTTCACATAGCGATACAACTGATTTTTCGTCATCAAAAACTAAGCCAGCAGAACCAGTACCCGCTTCTAAAAGCTCGGTGCCAGGTTTATACATTTGTTTGGTATGGATGTTACTTGCAGCATTACCTTCCACAGGGCTTCTTGCTGCGACAAATCTCTTGACCCAAGAGGTAGCATCGAATCCGCTTTTATGGGTTCTGCCATTTAGCCTATATTTGATCACGTTTATTATTTGTTTTGATCACGAGAGGTGGTACCAAAGAGTTGTATTTTTCCCGGCGCTATTGATTGCAGTGTCAATTTCGCTATTCATATTTGCTGGGGGAACGAATTCAGATTTTACCTCACAGAGTGTCGGATATTGTGCAACCTGTTTCTGTATCGGGATGTGTTGTCACGGAGAACTTGCTAAGTTGAAACCGACTCCAGCCTACCTGACCTTGTTCTATTTATTGATCTCAATCGGAGGCGCACTTGGAGGGTTGTTAGTTGCGATAGTGGCGCCGCATTTTTTTAATGATATATATGAATTTCATTTAAGCGCTGGTGGCGCAATAGCCTTATGCTTGGTGACCGCTATCTGCGCCATTGTTAAGAACACGAATTCCGATGATTTTAGCCGCTCATCAGATAGCTTATCGGAAGGTTCTGGTGCATCAATCCGTGAAACAAAGTTCTCTGGCTATTTGGTAACGATCCCTTCGCTATTTTTTGTATTTGCAAGTGTAATTGTCCTAGCTATGATAGCAGAGTCCATTAGCGAAAGAGGAAAGCTAAATGATGCGAATTCGATCGTGGAGGTATATAGAAATGAATATGGGGTCATTAAGGTAGCGGATGCACTATTTAAAGGCGAGCCTGCGAGGCTGATGTATCATGGTCGAACTAGGCATGGAGGGCAATCATTAGTAGAGGGGGAAGGCGATTCACCATTAACGTATTATCCGCCAAGCAGTGGACTTGGTCTCACTCTTAACTATTTTCATAGTAAGCCAGAAATAACAAAGCTTAAAGTTGGTGTGCTTGGGTTGGGTGTGGGTGAGGTCGCTTCTTTGAGTCAACCTGGTGATTTATTTCACTTTTATGAAATAAATCCTGCAGTACTTCGAATTGCAAATCAGCATTTTACCTACTTGCAAGATTCTAGTGCAGACTTATCAGTCACACTTGGGGATGGCCGTGTTTCCCTTGAAAGACAAATCGCACAAGGTCTTGATCTTGATTTCGATGTCTTATTGGCAGATGCATTTTCAAGCGATTCTGTCCCAACTCACTTGCTAACGATTGAAGCGTTTAAAGTTTACTTTCAAGCTTTAAAACCTAAGGGTATCTTGGTGGTGCATGTCTCAAATAAGTTTATGACACTTGAAGGAATTGTTAAAAATAATGCAGAGTCCTTGGGATATAGTGTGATTGGTATTCATGATCCTGTGACCCCAACGAAGTGGGTACTTGTTGGATCCAACGAGGATTTCTTTACATCGGAGCCGATTCATGAAGTTGGTATTAGAGACTATGCAGAAAACTTCCTAACATCTTGGTCGGACGATCACTCATCCATCTATCCTCTTATTCGATGGCGTAATAAATAGGCTATCTGCTTAGAAGTTTTCCTGCATGAGAGTCTCGATATAATTCTTAGCATCTGTAATTTTTAATGCGCTTCCATGCTCTATGACCACTAGATGAGAGGCAAGTCTATCCAGTTCTCGTATAGAGTGAGTAATATAGAGAATTGGTATGTCCATTACTTCATGAAGTTTTTCTATGTATAACACGGCAGTTTTTCGTCGATGATGATCGAGTCCCGTCATTGGCTCATCCATGATAAGTAGTTGAGGCTGACCTAGTACTGCTTGAGCAATCACAGCGCGTTGAGTTTCTCCACCAGAGAGACTCGCGGGATCTCTATTCAATAGATTAGCCAGATCAAATAATTCGATGACATCTTCTACGTCAACTAGATCGATAGTGGATGATCTACGCTTATATCCGAACATAAGGTTGTCTTGGACACTGAGGTGAGGAAATAGAATCGAATCTTGAAACACAAATCCTACCTGCCTCTCATATGTGGGTATGAAGAGCTTTTGTTTGGTGTCTTGCCAGATAGTTTCTCTAAAGCGCACCAGTCCTGTTGCGGATTTCTCAAGTCCAGCGATTGTTCTAGCTAGGCTCGTCTTTCCACTTCCGGACTCACCGAAAATGCCAACGATCCCACTATTAGGAAGAGTGATGTTTGTGGACAAATTAAAGTCGCTGAGCACTAAGTCTACTTGCACTTGTATAGTCATGTATTGAGTTTCTTCTTGTTGGAGCGTTGATTAACAAAATAGACTGCTAACAGAAAGAAGAAGGAGATGGCCAACAAAATTCCCGACAGGCCGTGTGCTCGATCATATTGCATGCTTTCAACCATTTCATAAATAGCGATTGATGCGACTTTCGTTTCATTGGGGATACTTCCACCGACCATAAGCACGATACCAAATTCACCGAGGGTATGCGCAAATCCCAATACGCCGGCGGTTAGATAGCCACCTTTTGAAAGTGGAAGAAGTATGCTAAAAAATGCGTTAACTGGAGTAGCACCCAAGGTGTACGCCTTCTCCAAAGGTTGTCTACCTATTGCACTGAATGCGTTCTGTAGTGGTTGGACTACAAATGGAAGGGAATAGAAAACGGAAACAATAACCAATGCAGAAAAAGAAAACAGGAGAGATGAATTCGTTATCGTCTGCCAGATACTTCCGATGAGGCCGTCGGGATTAAAAAGAATCAGGAAGTAAAATCCTAATACTGTTGGAGGTAAGACGATGGGGAGTGCAACAATTGCCTCAATCACTGGGCGGTATCTTACACGAGTGTGAGCTAACCAGTAGGCGAAGGGGGTGCTCAAAACTAGAAGTATCATGGTAGTCACTAATGCTAGCTTAATCGTGAGCCATAGCGCCGGCATCTCTTGCAATAGCTCTTCCATCATGGGGTTAAATATCCCGAGGACTGAATCATTATCTTTGCTTCTTTGGATTGGAGAAAGTTCATGAATTGCTGAGCTATTGCACTTTTAGATTGGAGGATGATGGCACTTTGAGACAAGTCTGAATAGTATTTCCTGGGAATTATCCATGTGCATGTATCTCTGTGGGGATCTTTATCTTGCACTTGAGCGAGCGACAAAAATCCTGCATCGACGGCGCCCGTAACTATATAACTAAATACTTGACCGACATTTTCGCCGAAGACCAGCTTCGATCTTACTGACTGCAGTTTTTCAAGTGTTCTAAGTGTCTGTATTCCAGCATCTCCAAAAGGCGCTGTCTTTGGATTTGCAAGCGCTATGTGTTGAAAAGGCATGTCTAATAATTTCTCATTACAATTTTTTTGGTGATTAGGCAGTCCGGGTGCCCAAAGAACCAATCTGCCAATTGCATAGACATACGGGTCTTCTTTAAAATTATTATCGGTTTTTGAGAGTAGTCTGGGCCTGAGGCTATCTGCAGCTAAAAAAAGATCGAAGGGTGCTCCAGAATTAATTTGAGCAAATAGTTTGCCTGTCGATCCCGATATTATTTCAACCTCATTACTGTAGAGTCGTTCGTATGTCCATATCAGTTTATTAGCGGTAGTCAAGAAATTGCTTGCAACGGCAATCTTAAGTGTTGGCTCTGCTGAAAATATTTTAATACTGATAATACTTATCATGAGGACAAGAAATAGAGCTACTGTCGCAAGCTTTAGCCAATAGATATTCATGACAACTTTTAGGTAAGCAATAGATCTCATCTGTAGGCAGCTGCATTTTCAGCGACAAAGTGACTAGTATAGTAACAATGTGTGACTAGATAAATTAGCCATAGGCAATAGAACATGAGAAAGGATGCAAAATGGACTGAAATCCTGAATAACTTTCGGTCTGTCCACTCAAAAGCTGGTGCTATGGGTGGTGGTGATAAATTGGCCAAGAAAAAAAGCTAAGAAGAAGCTCAATGTTCGAGAACGTATTTCAACCTTGCGTGGTGATGGTGACTTAACCGAAATAGATCGCCTTTCAGGCGGAGGAGTGGATGTTTTTGTATGCGGATTTGGTCGAGTTGATGGTCGCGTCGTTGCGATTGGGGCAGAGGATTTTACTGTGGCGGGTGGATCGATCGGGATAAGTGAATCAAGCAAGCGCTATCGAATTGCTGAAATGGCACTGCAGGAGCGGATCCCAATGATTATGCTTCTCGATGGTGCGGGACATCGACCCATAACGCTCTGATGATCCTTTTACTGGGAGGAGCCTTGGCGACCTGCAGATGCAGGCGCAGCTATCTGGACGAATCCCATTTGTAACTGCTGTATTAGGACCCTCGGCTGGACACGGTACCCTTAGCGCACCGCTGGCGGATTTTACTGTAATGACTCCAACGAGTTCGATCTTTAGTGGAGGGCCTCCGCTTGTTAAAGCATCATTAGGGGAGGAGGTTACTAATGAAGAGCTTGGTGGGCCTGAGGTGGTGCTGAGAAGTGGCTTGATCGATAACCTCTCCCTTGATGATAAAGATGCTTTTAACCAGGTGGAGAAGGTGGTTGTCTTTTTTTCCATCTACTGAATGGGAGCCGCCGCCAAAGCTATCTAACGGAGAAGGTGCTTGCAAAGATGAAGCACGCTCGATGGAAAAGCTATATCGTCTTCTGGCTATCGCGCGGCTGGATCCTTAAGGTTTGATGATATTATCGAACCAGCAGATGCTCGCAACAAAATACTTTTCGGGCTTGAATTGGCGAGGAGTCGAATCGAAGCCGGCTACAACGAACCAAAACAACGAGTCGGTAATTTTCGTTAGTCAGGCTGATATGAGGTGCCCGGGATGAGAAGTTTCTCTCCCGCCTTGATCATGTTCCGACGAACATTATTGATGGATCTAAGTTCTGACACCTTAACCTCAAGTTTATCTGCAATTTTACTCATGCTGTCCCCATAAGCCACCTCGTAGGTTTCTCCCGACATTCTCTTCTCTTGGGGTAGTTCAGATAGTATGGATGTGAATAAGTCTGCTTTCTCCGGCGGCATTAGTAGCTCCTGGTATCCTCTTCTAGGGATTGCCCAACGCAGATAACCTGGATTATAGGACCGAAGAGTAGATAGCTTCATGTCAGCCAATCGTGCTGCCAGCGGCAGCTCTATTCGACCATTCGTCTGCACACGGACAAAGGCATCTAACGGGTTGATTTGTGGAAGCTTCACTCCAAACTTTTGTGGGTTAACAAGGATAGAGCTAAGAGCAAAGATACGTGTAATATACTGATGTGTTTCATTAGGTATAACCTCCATCCATTTGTTATTATTGATATTATCTTCAGAAAGTAGTTTTTGCATTCGCGCTGAGCCGCTATTATACGCGGCTAGTGTGAGAAGCCAGTTCCCGTCAAACTCTTCATTCAAAGCTTGGAAGTGTTTGAGAGCTAGCTCAGTAGAAATTCGGATGTCGAATCTCTCGTCGTACCAGCGATTTTTAGTTAATCCATACTGCCTTGCCGTCGCTGGCATGATCTGCCAAAGTCCGGCCGCCCGTTGGGGAGATATGGCCCTTGAGTCTAGTGAGCTTTCAACAATAGGGACCAGAGCTAATTCTATTGGAAGATCCCTGCTTCTAATTTCAGAGATGATGAAGCCGAGAAACCTATCAGCTCGTTTTCCAATTGTGTCAAAATAATTAGGATCAGATAGATAATGCTGTATTTCTGCTTCAGTATCAGGAATCTCGTTCTGCTCAATCCAGGTCAAATTTCTGGTAATGGTTTGCCAAAGGTTCTCAGTATTGTCCAAGATGATTGGGTTTCCGCTATCTTGTTTGGTCTGCTGATTTTCTTTAGAATTGGGCTCACCATAAGCTTCTACTAGCGACATCATTTGTGAGAAAATCGCTCGCTCTTGTTCAGTTCTCGGTGGAGAGTTACTTATTAGTCCTTTTAGCGTTGCCACCACCTGTTGCATCTGCAGAAAAACTAGCTCGGACCAAGCGCCTGCTGTATTGTTATCGAGTTCTACAATAAATTGATATTGGCTTATGGCACGCGACGCATTTCCTTGTTTAGCGCTGCATTCCGCTGCCTTTAGTAGTTGCTTGTAGTTAAAGGAGCGTCTGAAGTTATTTTCATTTGGGTGGGATAGGGCGCGTTGATAATATTGTTCGGCACTTGCGCAGTCGTATTCACTCTCAGCCTCTTCCCCAGAAAGACTGATACTAATGCATATCACCGATAACGTGAGAATGTTGACTAAGCGGTAGCGGGTAGATTTCATATGTTGGTGTCTGGCCTGGGCCGTTGGAGGATATTAAAGATCGCGCCCTGATGCCAGTCAGATCGACAAATTAATTCAATACAGGTAAGTAATAAAAGAATATTTTATAAACAAAAATTAATAAGAACAATCATATATGGCGATATATTGTATTAATTTATCTATCCGTGTTAAGGAGTTCAATATAAATCCATGTAGATTTCTGGCAGCCAAGGTGGTCAAATGCCCGCTTTATTACATGGACACCGTCATGATGCTACGTCTCATCACATTAATAACTAGTCTTTTGCTGTCGATTGGAGCAGTCGCAGAAGAGCCCTCTGATGTAACTGTTAATTTTATCAGACCCTTTGATGCGATGACTGTAAGTCATAACGTGAAGCTTAAGATCGATAGAAAACAGGTCGCGAAGCTGTTTCATAATGAAGCATTCAGTATGAAATTATCGGCGGGTAAGCATGTCTTCCAGACAAGCGTTGGATTGAGCCTTGGCGTACCTAATGTCACTGGCTTTAACGGTGCGCGCAAATTTAAGAAAAAATTTATGTTTGAGCAAGGAGACTATTTTTTTAAGGTGGATTTTAAGCCCGCGGTAATGGGCGGAAAGCATGAGATCATTTCTGTGACTCAAGAAGAATATGAAGCGCTTGTGGGAAATGAATCAGTGAATGAGAGCAGCTAAAGACATGCAAAAACGATCCCATCTAGAAATTCGCGAAGCCGTCGCCAAATTGTGTGGCGAGTTTGGCGGTAGTTATTGGAGAGCGTTGGATGAGAAATGACAATATCCTACTGAATTTATCTCCGCACTCAGTGCCGCCGGCTATCTATCCATCCTGATCCCGGAGGAATATGGAGGGAGTGGACAGCCTCTCTCGATCTCTTGTGCGGTTCTAGAAGAGATTCAATATGCTGGCTGTAATGGATCCAGCTGCCATGCGCAAATGTATATCATGGGTACGCTCCTTCGGCACGGGAATGAAGAGCAAAAGCAGCGTTATCTGCCAAAGGTAGCTTCATGAGATCTTCGATTGCAAGCCTTTGGAGTAAAAGAGCCCTCCAGTGGGACTGATACCACACGCATACGAATCTCGACAGAGAAGCATGACGATCATTATATCGTCAATGGCTCCAAAGTCTGGATTTCTCGCACCGAGCATTCAGACTTGATGTTGCTCCTCGTTCGTACAACACCCAGAGAGAAATGCGCAAAGCGAACTGATGGAATGAGTGTTCTCCTGGTCGAACTACGAGAAGCCTTGGCCGATGGTCTGACAATAAAGCCTATTCGGATCATGATGAATCACTCCAGCACCGAACTCTTTTTTGATGATGTGCCTGTCCCAGCTGAAAATCTGATTGTTGAGGAAGGCGAAGGTTTTCGTTACATCCTCGATGGGATGAATGCAGAACGGATTCTCATCGCAGCGAAATACGTGAGTGATGCGCGTTACTTTATCGAACGTGCGGCGGCATATGCTGCAGAGAGAGGTCTTTGGTAGACCCATTGGTCAGAATCAGGGTATCCAATTCCCCATCGCACGTGCTTATACTCAGATGCGTGCTGCTGAGGCACTGGTATCACAGGCGATAGAATTGTTTGATGCTGGTGAGCCGTGTGGACCTGAGGCGAATATGGCTAAGATGGCAGCCTCCGAGGCATCATGGTTTGCGGGAGATACCTGTATACAGACTCATGGTGGTTATGGCTTTGCCGAGGAATATGACATCGAGCGTAAGTTTCGTGAGACCCGTCTCTATCAGGTGGCACCTATCTCAACGAATCTCATACTATCCCATATTGCAACCCATGAATTAGGTATGCCAAAATCGTTCTAGAGTTTTGATTTCCGAATTACTATGACTAGCTTATATCCAACATTTCATTTCATGGGTTTAGGGTGCTATCCATGGCGATGACTCCCTCTAACATGATGGCACTTGGTACTCGAGCACCAGAGTTTCGTCTGCTCGATGCTGTTAGCGGAAATCTTGTTGAGCTCAGTGATGTGAGAGGACAGCTGGCGACCTTAGTAATGTTCATTTGCAACCATTGTCCCTATGTAAAGCATATTGAAGTTGGTCTAGAGCAACTGGGTGCTGATTACCAAAGTGAGGAGGTTGGGATTGTCGCCATAAGTTCAAACGATGTGATTGCATATCCTCAGGATGGGCCGGAGGAGATGAAGCATTTTGTGGCGGAGAACCACTTTAACTTCCCTTATCTTTTTGATGATACCCAGGAAGTAGCCAAGGCTTATGATGCGGCGTGTACGCCAGATTTTTTCCTTTTTGATAGCGATCTTCATTGCGTTTATCGTGGGCGCTTTGATGGCGCCAGGCCTAAGTCTACTGAGCCTGTGACGGGTGTTGATATAAGGAAGGCGATTGATGCTACAATAAATAGGTGTAGCGTAGAGGGCGAGCAGATACCCAGCGTTGGTTGCAATATCAAGTGGCGGGGATAAAGAGTCATCTTATTTCTCGCTAATTATTTTTATAAATAGCTGAGTGTAGAAAGCAATCACTTTATGATGTAAGGTGTTCGCGTGTCTGTTAGGCGTAATTTTTAGAATGTTAGGAGAGGGAAAGAATATGAAAAATAGGTTCAAGCAACTAGGTCAGGGAATGACCGAGTACATTATCATTGTGGCGCTGGTCGCGGTTGCAGCGATTACCGTTTATAACCTTTTTGGAGACACCGTGAGAGGCCAGGTCGGCGACCTAGCGGCGGAGCTCGGTGGCGGTACAAGTGCAAAAATGGGCAACACGGCTGGCACAGCAAGTCAGAAAGAAGCGAAGGAAGCCAAGTATACCCTTGGAGACTTTGGTCAAGCGGAATAGTAAAAGAGGTAGAACCTCGATTTGCTTCCACTATAGAGTCTCAGGTGCGCTATAGAGATCTGAGATCTCTATAGGTTTCATCACACAGAATAATCATAGGGGTAGGCTCATTGGGTTTCATGGGTCTTTTTAATCGCCAAAAAGGTCAGGCAGTTGTTCTTGGCCTGATTTTTCTTGCCTTGTCAGTCATGTTGATGTTGGTGGTATATAACCAAGGTCAATTAATACGGCACAGGGTCGCGCTGGAAAATGCCGCTGATGCGGTGGTCTACTCCCAGGCAAAGCTTGCAGCCCGTAATATGAACTTTGTCGCGTATACGAATCGCTCGATGGTTGCCAATGAGCTTGCGATCGGTCAAATCGCTTCTTTGATGTCCTGGGCCAATCACTATAAAGATGTTAAGCAGTTCACTAACCATCCTATGTATCAAACACCTATTGTGCCCCCGGCGCCGATTACCTATGCGTCTGTATTATCCTTTGTAACAACCCCATATGAAATTGCTGGTAAGGGTGCTTATTTTGCAGCAGAAAAATTTGCAAAACATGTTCCTACGGCGGTATCAGGCGTAAACACCTTTCTAGGATTTGCTCAGGGAGCGTTTGCCTTAAGCACACTGGTGGCACAATTCGAATCCAGCTTTGAGGTGATGGAAGGTAACCAGCTTAGTCCGGATGAGCCGGATATCTATGCCCCGGTTATTAGCTTTTATTTCCTGGTCCAAAATACATTATTGACAATGTTTGGAGACAAGATTGATGCTCAGCCCTTTGTAGACGGGGTAGAGGATTTTTTTGATTCGCCAGATACAGGGGATACCGATCCCGGGGATCTGGTAATGAATTACTTTCCGGGTGAGAGCATGATTAGCCGTAATAAGGTGATGAAAGCCGAAGATGAAGAAGCTGACGCTATCGTTGAGGCGTATAGTTATTGGGCAGCCATCATGAACCGTAATCGTGATGAGTTCACAAAGGATCGGCATTGGGATGTGGGGTTTACCATTCCTCCGATAAATCTCTATCTGCCTTTGGGAATTCCTCCGATATTAACGATGCACATTGACCTCAGTGTGACATTTTGGTCTGGCGTATCAAATGATGGTGGTGCAATTTATACGGCACGCTCTGGCATGGAATCCACCAAAGATCTTGAGACTCTCGGGTGGTCTGCAATAGATATCTTCTCATTTGGGGTGCGGATAGACTTTATACTTGATCTCAGGCTAGAGGTGTGCCTTTGGTTTCCTTTTGTGGGCACGAAATGTTGGAATATTTGGGATCCTCCGGCCTGGAGTGGTGATTTAGGGATTGGTTTTCCTCTGGGACAGGGGACCCACCAGCTAAATCAGGACGTCGCAGATTCTAAATTGATCCTTACGGACTGGGGGGATGTTGGTGAGAAGAACGGTCCTTATGGGGGTGATGAGGACGACTGGTTAAACAACGGACCCTTTGATATTTTTCATGCCTTGGGTTTGGCGTGGGGTCAGGTGTTGGGCAGGTATGGCCCTCCTTATGTGACTAGTAGCTATAAAGGAGCGCCGCCATTCTTGTCCTTGAACCCGCATTATAGAGAAAAGGGCTCGGGTAATGAGTTTACTGTTGCGCTTGCCATAGACTTGGATGATATTGAGACATCAGACAGTAAGCCATTTAATATTGGCAATTCGGGCAGAAACAACGCGGAAGATTGGTTGGCTTCTAATGAGGCAGCGATCACTTATGATCGATTTGATCTGGATACTTGCGCTCGGGCGGAGGAAACCAGTTTGGAAGGGGCGTACCAAAAAACGGTCTGGTGGAGCGCAAATCCGATGACAACGATCAGTTCTGCTGAGGTTTATTTTTCAAACCCTATGCAAAAAAAATCGCCTGGCTATGACTATTACGAGCCAGCTAATCTTTTTAGCCCATTTTGGGATGCACGTCTGATTGAGCCGACTTTGGTTCCCACCTTGATAGCTACCGGAGAACTGCCATTTCAAGATCTTATCGAAGGCGAAAATGTACCGGATGATGCAATTGGTATCATCGGATGGATGTTAAAACGATATGCGGACACTATGTTGGAAGAAATGAGCGAGGCCATACTGGCTAAGACCCAACCTCCACTTACCTCTCCCATGGAGCAAGGCCTCGATGCGATAGAATCTCCTGTCAAAGGAGCGGTTCATTCAGCCATTAACGCCGCGACCAGTGAGTTAGCCGACTTTGTAGAGGATATGTCTCCCAAGGCATGCCTATCCAGGAGCTTTCCAATAGATGCCTAGGGCCACAAACATGAGTAACCATAAACGCGCAGAGTCAGGGCAGGCTATGACGGAGTTTAATGTGTCTGTCGCTTTTATATTTATGCCATTATTTGTTTTAGTGCCGACCCTGGGTAAATTGATTGATATCCAACATACCAATCAGTTGGCGGCGCGTTATGCCGCATGGGAACGCACTGTATGGTTTGATACACGTAGTGGTGGAGCAAATCGCAATGATTTTGTAACCAGCTCTGATGACTGGGAAAGCGTGGCGGTTCGCGATGAAAGTACGGTTGCCAATACAATGAAGAATCGTTTTTTTCTGAGGCGCGATGAGCGTCCGTTTGCGTTCATATCCGATTCTGATACAGCGCCGCTCACAGAAGATGTGCAACGGGTCTGGTTTTATGAGCAGAGTGATCTTCCTATGTACAATGAGACAGAATTACTTAGGTATAGTAATTCTGATGTGGAGGAAACGCCGGGAGTCGCTTATTGGGCATTGAAGGGGTTTTCTGACGGAGTATCTTACGTCATGCAACCACTTAATGATTTTCGCTCCTTCACAGGCAACAGCAACGAAGACTGGATGCAATTTCCTTTGTTTAGAGACTCAGTGTCATATTATCGACCGATTGTTAGAACGAGCCTGAATAAATCCAATGCCCAGGGAGGAGGAGTTGAGTTCTGGGATAGAACCGAGGGTTCAGATTTTACCAATGGTATTGAGAGTGCAATTTTTCTAAACGATAGCTGGGACGGCACCTTTGAGAGTCAAGCAGCGATACTTGCTGATGGCTGGAGTGCTCAGAGTGTGGCGCACTATAAAGATCGAGCCGATGATTATGCCATCATGGATATTTTGGATATTGGGTTTATCAATGATGTTGTGATTCCACTTGTCGCAATATTAGAAGGAGGTTTGGAAAATAGCGCGATAGGCAGGTTCGAGTTTGGTGCGGTCGGAACTGAGCCTATGCCATTGAAAGATGGAGAGCCTGCACCTGTCGAATGTGAAGATGGCTTGTGTATGTTTGATGAGTAATAGTTTTACCACCTTGCTGAGTTGCGTCCGTCTTGCTCTATTGTGCTGTGTCGTCTCGATGCGTGTCGATGCGTGCGATTTTGATGATTTGCCGGCCCCTTCAGGAATGAAGCTTTATCCAATCTTGGATAATGTAGTTCACAACAACCGCGTTATTATTGCAAAAGGCTATACCTCCTCGTTAACAACTGAAAGCATCGAAGGTTTTTATAGACGCGAATGGGAAGATCGAGTTGTAGTGATCGAAGATGGACCCTGGCGCAGCATCACTACCGTCATTAAAGAATGTATGTTTACTGTACAGATGGAAAGAGAATCTGATGGAGCGAACGGTCGATTGGTTGTTTATCCTCCACCGGTAGGTTCGCTCGGTAGAGTAGGAGACGGGCTAGTAATGCCGTCAGATACCATTGTGGTGACAGATACCCAAACTGAGGATGGGCCAAAACGTGGTCGAGTATCCATATTAACCAGCACTAAGTCGGTTCGCGAGGCCAGTAGTTTTTACAAAGCTACGATGACACGATCCGGATGGTCTGCAGAGCGAGATTTCGAAGAACAAGGGGTAGTAGTGCTCGTTTTTCGCAAAGGTTTAGATTCCAGTAGCATTGTAATCTCGCCAACCTCCGATCCAAATTATACGCAGATTTTGATTAACTCAGAGGAAATTAAATGAGGCGTCGGCAATGGGGGCAGACCAGCACTGAATACGTCGTGGTCATCGGTGCGTTAATCTCTGGGTTGTTGGTTGTAGAGGCGGCTGAATGTCCCGGTTACGATAATTGTGTAGGCATGCTTCTGAGCAAAGTCCAAAACAGGTACAAGGGCTATGCGGCAGGAATTACAGGGGTTCACAATTACGGGAACGTTAAAGCGGTCAACTATGCGTCGAATGACGTAACAACTGACGACTCATCAGATGACACTGCGTCAGGAGGAGGAGGAGATCTTCTACCGCCGGAGGGAATTAGTTCTTCACAGGTAATCACCAGTGAAGATGGATCTGTTACCTATGGGACGCTCGAGGGCACAAATGTGGTAGATGATGATGGAAACGTCGTAGGCACTTATGATGGTTCGACTTTTACACCGTCCGGAGGTGGAGTGCCAATGGCTGCAGGCTCTAGCGCCGTGATTACTGATTCAGATGGTACAGTTGTCGAGCCAACGGTGCTGGTAGATTGCGCCACTAATGAGCCAGATCAATTTGTTTACGAAAGTGAAGTCACTGGTGAACTGCACGAAGCAAATGCGCTAGAAGTAATCACTCAAAATCCTGGCCAATGTGGGCCGTTTCCGAGCGTAGAGGTGGAGAGCCAGGATGGATCTGTCGATGAGGGGGGTCGTGTTTATGACGGTATGTACTACGACATTAACACTGCTGTACCACTTGGTGAAGTCATCTACGTAAACACGACGACCTGCGCGCATCTTAAAGAGGGTGGGGAAGAAACGGATGCTTATACAACCTGTGAATCAACAGGGGAAGGATTAAGAACCCTGGGACCCACCTGTGTCGTCTTGCCCGTAAGTTGGGATGCGATGACAGTTGATTCAGAGGGTAATGAAATAGAGCCTGTACAGAACTATCTCGAATTCGAGGATAGTGGAAACGCGATTGGATATGTGACAACATCTGCTTGTCCCGCGACGCTTGGAAAGAATATTGTGGGACCATAGGGATGCCAACTGGTTTGTGATTAATTTGTGTGAATAAAAATGGAGATATTTAATGGCTGAAGTTTCTGGCCCCAAGCTAATCATCGCTGCTGGGATAAGTGGACTCATTGCTGCAGGTGCGGTGATGTTATATCTCACTAGTGTAGAGTCAAAATACAAAAAAGATGCGGAACCTGTTCCCGAACAAATGGTTGCCGTTATTGTTCCCAGGGTAAATCTGGCGAAGGGAGATCCCTTGTTAAAAGAACAATTGGCATCAAGGCGAATTCCAGTTAAATATGCTCCTTCAGATGCCATTCTTGCCAGTTCGGTAGACAAGGTGGTCAACAGAACATTATTAACCGCAGTCAAAGTTGGCAGACCAATGGTTTGGCATGCGGTTACATCGACCCGGTCGAAAACCTTTTCGGATGTTGTCGATATCGGGACCCGGGCATTAACCATCAAGATCAGAGATGTTGATTCTTCGGATGGTCTGCTTCGCCCGGGCGATAAGATAGATCTCATGGGAACATTTCAGCTCGGCGACCTTGGTATCGCAAGTGCCGACGCTAACAGCGGCGTTGATGATGATGCTGTGATGCCTGTTCTTGAGGAGGTGGAAGTTGTAGAAGCCGCGAGGATCGACAAAAACGGGCGGCGCTATGAATATCGAGAAGCTAAGGATTCAAAGGATGGAATAGGGTTTGATTTCACATTAATCACCATGAATTTGACACCTAAGCAGATAGCGAGAGTACAGCTTGGGCAGAGGACAGGATCACTCTTTGCGGTCTTGCGAAATCGAGAGGACACTTCCTATGCTGGATATGAGTATTTAGGGATTGATCATTTGCTTACCCAAGATAAACCTGATCCAGTCGATGTGGTTCTCGACGATGATGGCAAGCCAATTGGTCGGGTCATTGGAGACAAAATTGTTGACAAAGACGGTAATGTCGTCGGTAAGGTTGTGAATGGAAGAGCGGTCGGTCTAAATGGAAAAACGATGGGCAGCATCTCTAAGGGTGTAAGTGAAGATGATCCCATTATGAAAGTGGCTACTGTCGAGGACGTCGTTCGAGATGCCGATGGCAATATTGTCGGTCGAGTTGTGGATGGGAAGGTGGTAGATCGTGCTGGCAATGTGATTGGTCGAGTTGTCGATGGTCAGCCGGTCTCGAGCGATGGGACAGTTATGGGCTCCGTCGATAAAGGGGTCGCGCTAGATGAAGACGGTAATGAAGTCGATCTATCCAAGAGCAATGCAAAGCAGGATCTGGTCTTTGATGATTCAGGTAAACCAATCGGCAAGGTAGTTGGAAATAAAATTCTTGATCGCAACGGAAAAGTCATCGGGAAGGTCGTGAATGGAAAAGCTGTTTCCCTTGATGGAAAGGATCTGGGCACCATTGTGAAAAATGTGCGGGCCGGAGATCCAATCAACGACGTCGCAGAAGTAGCTGATGTAGTGAGAGATGCCGATGGTAGGGTCATTGGTCGAATCGTGAATGGTGAGATTGTTGATCGTGCTGGTAATGTGATTGGCAAGGTTGTCGATGGGAAGCCGGTATCAAATGACGTCGTTCGAGATGCCGATGGCAATATTGTCGGTCGAATCGTAGACGGTAAAGTAGTCGATGATTCAGGCAATGTAATCGGTCGAGTTGTTGACGGCCAGGCGGTATCCAATGATGGTGAGATTCTTGGCTCAGTTGACAGCGGAGGGGTGATGGGGTCTGTGGACAAAGGCGTTGCGCTGGATGCAGACGGTAATGAGGTAGACCTCTCTTCTTCAAGTGCGTCTTCAAAACCTGCTAGGATTGAAAAAGTTATTCGAGACTCTTCTGGTAACGTTATTGGGCGTGTTGTTGATGGCAAAGTCGTTGATGATACTGGAAAAATTATCGGTACGGTCGATGCGGATGGTAATGCCATCAGTAATTCAGGACGCAGTCTCGGCAAGGTAGAGGAGGCGCTGGTCAATGAAGCGGGCATGGTAGTTGGAGAGCCGGCCGAAGTCGTTCGAAATGACAAGGGCGAAATCATCGGTAGAGTCAAAGACGGGAAGGTAGTAGATGCTGATGGCAACGTGATTGGTACCGTTGATAGCAACGGAAAGGCTATCGCTAACGATGGTTCGACCCTTGGATCCGTAGAAAAGGTCATGCTCAATAATGATGGTGAGCTGATAGATGGCGACCTCGTAGACAGCGGGGTCAGCGTGATTAGAGATGCTTCCGGGGCAATCATAGGTAAGCTGGTAGATGGTAAAGTGGTTAATCAGGCCGGAGAGATTGTAGGCAAGCTGGTAGATGGACAGGTGATTTCCAATAATGGAGACGTACTTCATGAGGGAGTCACGATTGGTACGGCGAGTGAGGCTGCTGTAAAAGCGGCGAGTTCGGCGAGCGTTCAGTCTCAGCGGAGGATGAGAGTCATCGATTTTATTCCAGGTGGAAACGCACAGCAGGGCATAACGCCAGTAGTTAAGGTGAGAGCGCAATGAGTGGCAGGATTACAGGTATGAACGAATATATAAATAAGATGGTTAATGTAGTTAGACACCTAGTCGTAATGTTTTGTCTTGCGCTAATCGCGAATACGAGTGTTGGAGCAAGTCAAAGACTTCCCAAAATGCTGACCATGTATCAGGGCGAATCCCGTGTAATTAATGGGGTGGGCGTTAAGCGAATGTCTGTTGGTAAAACCAGTATTGTCTCGTCGACTATTCTAGAGTCGGGAGAAATTGTACTCATTGCTGAAAGCGCTGGTGAGACAAATATCCAGATGTGGTTTGAGGGTGGTAAGCGCCTCAATATTCCATTGGTAGTAATTGAGAGCAATGCATGGCGTGAAGCATTAGAAGTTAAGGCACTTCTGGACGATGTGAATGGCTTGTCTGTAAATACGGTGGGTAGCCGTATTGTTGTAGATGGCAATGTCGATAAAAGTGCACTTGAGAGAATCAAGACTGTTAAAGAACGATATCCAGATATCCTAATTCTTGCAAGAGAATTGACAGAATTTGAACATAAAATGCTGCACTTCGATGTTCGTATCACTGAGGTTGGAAAATCTGAAAAAGAAAGTTTAGGGATTAATTGGAATACTTCCTTTGCCGGACCAACTCTTTCATATGAGAATATCTGGAATGCGAAAAATCTAGGGCAGCCGCCAGCCCAGGAGAGCAACCCTGTCGCTGCAGCGCTCTTGGGAAGTGGCGTAACCGCTTCGGAGCTTATTCTTGGTGATCTAGACCCTGCCTCAGGGTTGACCGTTGGCCAACAGCAACAGTTAGTTGATGCGTCCCAGCGTGGTTATACATATTGGGGAATTGGGACACGAATTACCTCCTTAATTAATATTCTTGAGTCAGATGGAGCTGCCATCACCTTGGCAAGTCCGCGCCTGAGTTCACGTAGTGGGGGTAAGGCGACAATGACTATTGGAGGTGAAATACCTGTGGTAACCAGCTCGGTCAGTGGCCAATCGGTTAGCTACAAGGAATATGGAATCATGCTTGAACTTGAGCCTACCATTGATCTTGAGAACAATATCTCAGCCAAGGTTAAGGTGGAAGTTAGTCAGGTTGATCTGGCTAATACGGTGGGTGATCAACCAGCATTTGCGAAGCGTTCCACCGAAAATGACGTCAAATTGGCACCTGGTGAAACTCTCGCTCTGGCGGGAATTTATACAACAGAAGAACAGCTCGCCTATACTGGCATCAAGTGGCTTTCCAATATTCCGATACTAGGCAATTTATTCAGGAGTAAAGCCTTCACGACGGGGGATTCAGAGCTTGTCATTTTGATTACCCCGACGATGATAAATGATCCGTCTAAAGGTGTTAATAATGAGATGGTGGAACGAGCAAAGGAGCTTGTAGATAAGTTTGATGAACAAAAGAAAAAGCTAAGTAATTTTTAATCTGATGGAGCAAGAGTTTCGTGTTTGAGGTTATCGTAAATGGTAAGACTGGTTCGTTCAGTGAGGCAGCGACTTGCAATCAAGCAGCCTGCGACCTAGGTAAGAGTCGAGATTCTCTAGTTCGCGTTAAAGGGTGGTCTATAGCCCCACGTCACGTTCGACTCGAGCAAGATGTAGCAGGTGTTTTTGCTGAAGACACTAGCCACGGTTTTGGTATGACGATCAATGGAGAGGCGACCAAACGCTATGGTCCATTACTTGAAGAAGATGTAGTCGGATTTGGTGGCTTTGAAGCCAAAATCCGTGTCTTAGAAAAAAAAGTCGGACCTAAAGACTACGCCGAATTGACTGATGATGCAGCTACCTCCGACGATTCAGATACCGATGACGCCTCGCGATTGTCAAAAAAGGACGATGAGAGCGCTTCCGGTTACATGGAGTGGGCGCAATTTGTTCATAGGGAATTACTCAAGCAGATGGATTTACGGCGGGTCCATCTTGATGAGATGGGTACCGATGAGCTAAGAGACTTTTTGGATGATTTAATCCAGA
>JAQWLX010000080.1 GCA_029247075.1 Halieaceae bacterium
ATCATAATTAAATTCATCAGTGTCAACGCAGATAGTACTATGCTAGCTACTCCTAAAAGAAGTGGCGAACTCCATACATTATCTGAATTAAATTTTCGCACTGAGTAACACTGCTCTAAAGTAACAGTTAATATTTAGCAAATGGCTGATGTAAAACTTTTACTTTCATGACGTATCAATTTCCATGCCGATAAAGATGAGGAGAAATCTGAAGCGAATTTTTGATGATGTAATACATTAATTTCGCTATCTTCATAATTGAGTAGATTTACAGTTTTTATTCCGGTTTCGATTTCTTCTATTCCTCGTTCTAAATATTTTATCCATGATCTGCTTTTAATGTTGGTAGAGTTAAGCCGGACTTTTAAATTAGCTAAGGCTTCGTAAAGTCTTTTAGATCGTTCTGATTTGAATATGTCGAAAATTTCGCTTTTTGATTTTTCACTATAAGTCAAGAAATATGCTGAAATCGATTTCAAATTATTATCTACGTTTGCTTGTGTTTTTAGTTCAAGGTTATCCGAAAGGTGTTGCGATAGTAGGCCAAGACCAGGGTCCCCAACAATTGGTGATTTCGCGTCTCGCTCTTTACGATCTTCAATAGGAAAATGTGGTACTGCCCAGTTTAGATTGGCCACCACTGAATTAGGGTGAAGACAGGTGGTCATGGTTCCGAATAGGCTATCTTCGCCTCGGTAGATAGGAAAATATGGAGGCAAAAGATAAGAATTATCTAAACCGGTTAATTGAGAAATATTAGCGTTTTTGCTTAGACATGCTCGATCATATCCTACCCAGCAGGCTCGATGACTTAGCGCTCCGGAAAGGCCTCCTGGCGACTCAACTATTTTAGCTACGGAAGCTTCATCAAGGTTAAGGATCCAGTGTGGGTTGTAAGTTCCAGGATCACCCCAGCTACCACATTGACTAATTAAAATAGGTGAGTCTGCGCTGATAGAACAAAGGAATGCAGCATTGCTGCCATTAAGTGCACTTTGATTTAGAGATCCATGTTGTAGTAATGATAAGGCTCTCCTCGTGGATTCCCCCAAAATTTTAGAATGTGCAATCAAAGGATTAAATCCAGTTTGAACACGAACTTCCTGCATTTGTTCTCGTGACTGATAGAAAATAGCCTTTCGATTAGAGCCATCACCAAAAATCAAGCCTGATGAAGAAAGCGGTGGTTTTATCGCCTCACACAAAATATCATCATCTAATATTAACGCTCGATATCCAACGGAAAGTAAAAGGCATAGATTTCGAGAAAGTCCATAGCTAGATTCAAAGGCCCATTTTTGACTATCAAGAAGAAAACGAATACCAATTTCTTCTTCAGGCATTGAATCTAGCAAAGTGTTTAATAACTTGTCTTGAAGAGAGGCGCCAAAATAGATTATCCCTTCTCCACTACTGTGATTAATAGTGTCTACTATTTTTTGGTTTTCAGAAGAATTTTTGGTGTGACGTGAGTTATCTATAACAAAAATAGAATCGTGTCGCTCCAATTGTCCAGCTGTATGAATACTGTCAAGCAGTCTGTGAAGCGCAGGAGGTCGATCACAAGTGATAATAAAAACTCTGGTGGATGGAAGTGGTGCTCGTCTAGATTCAGATTCTTTTTGCAGGTTTCGTACAGTTATGTCAGCACTTACCATCATCTGTGCATCTCGCACGCTCTTCAAGACAGTGTTCGTACCTTTTAAATCTCCCTTGAGCTGAGGAAAAATATTTATCAAGTCGAAGGAGTGCTGTTCCAAGGTTTTAAAGTTGCTTAAGTGTGTGAGAGCAACCGCAACTTCATGTTGCACCAAAAGCTCTTTATTATTACTTAGATTTTTTATTAAAGTAGTATTATTGCCTTTATCTAAAAGCTCACAATTTGTGAATGCGAGCAACTCTTGATCTTCTGAAGCAGTCATTATTCTTTTAACGAAAAAAACTAATCATATTATTTCTAGAGTGATTTTTTCTCTGATGGGTCTTTGTGGCTTAACATGTGCGACCATGATTCTAAACTCGTTGGTTTAATAGGTCACGTGCTTTATTGCAAAATCCAAGGCCACCCGTAAACTATCTGGACTAGCCGCACCTGATCCAGCAAGATTTAACGCGGTCCCATGATCAACTGAGCTTCTCACAAAAGGCAATCCTAGTGTGACGTTCGCGGCTTTACCGAAACCACTAAATTTAATTACTGGAAGACCTTGATCGTGGTACATGGCTAGATAGGCATGCATCTTAGCGATATTTTTGTCGTGAAAAGCAGTGTCGGCTGGGAGCGGCCCTTCTAAACTAAGCCCCAGATCCAGCATTTCATCAATCGCTGGTTTGATAATATTAATTTCTTCACTGCCAAGATTCCCATTCTCACCGGCGTGCGGATTCAGTGCTAGCACGCCAATTGTGGGTTTTGAAATATGAAATAGAGATTTTAGTCCACTGTCTAAGGTCTGGAGAGTTTTAATTAGACCATTTTTAGTGATAGCTTCAGGAACATCAGCAAGGGGAAGATGTGTTGTAGCCAGAGCAACTTTTAATTTTTCCGTTATCAAAAGCATCACGGGATGTTCAGCTCCTACTTTTTCAGCAATAAATTCAGTGTGCCCAGAAAAATCAAAACCGGCATCACATATAATCGATTTTTGCACGGGACCGGTTACCATCGCTGAAAAATCGCCAAATTTGCAGCCTTCAATGGCTAGATTAATTGTATTTAGTACATAATGAGCGTTCGCCACGTTAAGAATTCCCAGTCTTTCCTTTTCTGAGAGTTTTGTGTGCAAAATAGTGAGGTTCGAGGATCTGTGGGGAGTAGGTTTCCGCTTTGGATCAAAGCGTCTGAAAGTTATTGGCAAGCCCAACATCGAAGCTCTTCTTTCAAGCATGTCCTCATCGGCGATTGCTACTAGTTCTGCGGCCCAAGAATCTTGGGCAATCATTAAAAGGATATCTGGACCTATTCCAGCAGGTTCTCCAGCTGTTATTGCTATGCGGGGCACTCGCATTTACTTTATATCAACGAATGCTTCATCGCGAATTTTTTGTAGCCAGGCGTCTAATTCTTCCTGATATTTTCTATTATGAAGAAACTCTGCGATTTTGTTCCGTCTCATCTCATCTGTTATGTCTTTTTCCTGTCTGTCATCTACTTTCAGAATATGCCATCCAAACTGACTTTTAAAAGGAATTGATATAGCACCAATCCTCGTAGAATCCATTGTGTTCTCGAATTCAGGAACCATTTGCCCCGATCTTATCCATCCAAGACTTCCTCCTTCAGAAGCAGATCCAATATCTTCTGAATGCTGTCTGGCGAGGTCGCTAAATTCCTTATCATTTTCTACTTCGGATTTGATATTTTCCAAAAGTTTTTCGGCTTGATCTTCGGTTCTGACTTCAGAGGTCTTAATCAGTATGTGGCTAGCTTTGGTCTGAGTTACAATTTTTTTTCTTCCGCGTGATTCGGCCATATATACGAGATGGATTCCGTTTGCACTCATGGTTTTTGTGGTTTTTCCGGGATCTAGCGTGGGGGCTAATTTAACAAAGATACTGGGAAGATCTTCAAGCTTTCGCCAGCCTAGGTCACCACCAGAAAAGGGATATTCATCAGCTTCGCTAATTACTTTTTCGAAGCTTTCTCCTTTAGAAATTCTATTAAAAAGTTTATCTGCATAATCTTGCTTTTTCTTTTTTTCAATTTTATTCTCATCTTGAGAAATGGCGAGTAGTCCCTGAATGATGCGATATTCGGGTTGAATCAGACGTTGTCCATCCTCAGTCTCCAGGAAATTAGTTATTTCTTGTTCTGTGATCTGAATACGTCTATTTACGTTTCCAGATTGGACTCGCTGTATTATCATCTCGCGAAGAACTTGCTGCCTCATCATGTCATATGATCCACCTTGTTCAGTGATGGCAACTCTAAATTCGGCAAGAGAGAGTTGATTGCTAGCAGCTATTCTTTGCATTGCCGAGTCAAGCATAGAGTCAGAGATGCGAACTCCAGCTCGTTTTCCGAGTTGAAGCTGAATACTTTCTAGTATTAGAGCATCAAGTGTTTCGCGTATCAGAACATCTTCGGGTGGTTGTTCTAGGCCTCGCGCCTTAACGCCATCCTTAATAGATTCGAGCCTTTCCCGAAGTTCGGTAGACAAGACCACGTCATCCTCCACTACAGCGACAACTTGATCTAATATTTGAATCTCTGCATGGCATAGCACTGAAGTTAGCAGAAAAATAATTGGATATATGGAGCCGCCTAAAAAATTCGATCTAAGTTTCACCAAAATTTAATCCTTTAATCATACTAGACATTAATTTATCAACTCTCGGACCCAAGCTGCCCATTCCCTTTAGGAGGATCTGGATTTGAACTGATTCGTCTCTATCTAATCCTGAATGAGGGGGAGAAATTAATCCCTGGCCAGGCACGCGGTCTAGGTAGCGTGAATATATTAGACGAGCTTTCCAACAGCAGCTATCGTACTCAATACCAAATAAATCTTCCATACTAGACTTTATCCCCCAGTTATAGCTCCAAGCGCTCATGACGCGCCACTTGCTGCCTATAGGGAAATAAGTAGATACTCTGGTTTCATCTATTTCTATATTCTCTGAATAACGCTTCTCTATTTTCCTGTGGCTGTGCTCTAGGTTGAAGATTTTTCCATCTTTGGAAGAGTATCGTAAGGAAATGTTTCCACGCCTAATATCTTTGTTTTTAGGGTTATACTGTAGATCTCCATTTAAGCTAAAAGTTCTTTTTGGAAAAAAATTTATTTGAAAAAAGAAATCCGATTCACTGTTCTGAAATGAGGCCAGCGAATCTGAAAAGTAGTTCTCTTTGCCTGCAAAATAAAATATTTTTCCTAGACTAGCATTAAGGTATTCATCTGCATTTTTTTGATTTATATATCGAGTTGTAAGACCCACTGATAACTGATTTTCTTCTTGAAATCGGTCATAACCAGTGATCCGTTTAGATCGATATAGTTGTTGAAAATCAAAGGTAAGCGGACTGGTATCGAAAATGGGTTGATCTTTCTGATCTGCATGCTTGCTGAATAGATAGTAAAATCTTGGCTCTAAAGTTTGGTAGAATTTTTGGCCAAAAAATGAAGTCTCGCGCTCCACAAATATGCCAGCATCGATAGTAACTAAGGGAGAGTTGCTAGAAGGGTTGTAAGACTCAAGTAAGAGATTATTCTCTAGAGAGTATGAAACCGCACGATGTTTTATGGTCGAGTTTAAGAATCCGAAATCCCATCGCATGGGAAATGTAAAGCCTATTTCTCCATATTTCCTTTGCCCTTTAATAACCTCTTGATCTGAGTCGAAATTTGCATATTGCAGCATTAAAATTGGGTTGAATGAAAATAGGTTCTCTTTTTGAATTAATCTTCCCGTAATTTTTGGGAGAGTTTTATATTTTTGTGAGACGCCATATGACAGTGATTGAAACTGAAGTAGTTTTAAGTCCGCACTCCAGTAATCATTCACAAAATGTAGTGATCCAGATTGTCGCAAAGAAGTCGCTCGACGAGAATTAACTCCAAGATTATCCAGATCTTTTAGATAATCGGTATCACTCACTTTGCTGAAATTAATTCGGCTTGACCATTTAGAATCCACTTCTCTGAGATGCTTTATTTTTACCAGCCATCGATCAGCGTTTTCTGCACTAGGATTCTCTTCTTCGTAAACATTGTCACTCTTTAGAAAGCCACCTGATGCTTCCCAGTCCCCTAATCGCTGACCAAGATAACGGCCAGAAAGGTGCTGATTTAATCCTCTTTCTTGAATATAGCGAGGGGAATACATTAGGTCATAGTTTGGTGCTAGATTTAAATATATTGGGAGTGTTAAATCTAATCCCCCGCGTGGGCCAGTATGTATCTCAGGCCATAAGAATCCGGTTCTTCTTTGATCGCCAATAGGAAATTCTATCCAAGGCAAATATGCTATAGGTAAGCCGCCGACTCGAAGAATGGATCCTCTTGCCTTGCCAACTCCTTTTTTAGGATTTAGCTGCATCGAATTTGTTTCAATATACCA
The DNA here is from genome assembly GCA_029247075.1 of Halieaceae bacterium. Taxonomy (GTDB): domain Bacteria; phylum Pseudomonadota; class Gammaproteobacteria; order Pseudomonadales; family Halieaceae; genus CABYJX01. The sequence continues at coordinate 6,061 of JAQWLX010000080.1, forward strand.
GCTTGGATTTCCTATAGGTGAACAATAGCTAAAACCACCGTTTTCAATTTCTACAATACCTTGATCATTTCGTCGAAGCGCTTCTGCACTTCCATATATATGTTGGTCGTGTAAAGTATAACTAGCGTTTGTAAGCTCTATTTGTTTATTTTGCGTCTGCATTGTCGCACTTTCTCCCCTCAGCAAAAGGCCAGGTTCTCTTATTGCGACGTTACCTTCGATATGTATCGTACTTTTCTCTCGACTTAGCTCTGCCTTATCTCCGCTTAGTGTTTGATTTTCTTGATTGGCTTCAAAACCTCCGGAAAAGGTCAGTTTCTCATTGGTTAACTCCGCCTTGCGTGCGTTTGCTTCAATGAACTCCGGATCAAATTTGATATTTCTTTGTGTTTTTTTTCTTGGATCAACATACATTCCTGAGCAAAGTTGACATAATTCATCTCGTTCTTCTAGGGGCACCATTTGTATTTGCTGCCAATCAGTTTCAGATAGGGAATCATTGTTGGTAGAAGCAGAGTTTTGCACGCTGAATAATGCGTAGAATAGTAAGCAGGCTAATGAGCAAAAGATTAACTGCACCTTGCTAGATATCGATCCTGACGCCATATCTTGCTTCTCTAGTAATAGAATTTTAATCTTGCTGGTAAATTTTACCCGAAACTTGTAAGTTAAAATACAATTCGAGGTAAAGTGAATTCAGAATTTTTTTATTAGATTAAATTGAGGATGAAGATGTCTAATAAATCCGCTAGTTTGCGGAATTGGATAACAGAACAAACTGGAGTAGCAGGAAATCAACTTCAGTTGGAGCCGCTGACCGGAGATGCAAGTTTCAGAAAATATTTCAGATTGTCTATCGACTCTAAGAGTTATGTGGTTGTGCATGCGCCACCATCAATTGAAGACAATTTTTCTTTTTTAAAAATCCAAAAACTTCTTGAAGAGAATAGTATTCGGGTGCCCGAAATTAGAGCCGATAATTTGGATTTTGGCTATTTATTGCTCGAAGACCTAGGTGATACACATTTGTATGATTGCCTTTCGGATCAAAAATACTTTGATATGGCTTTGAATCTTCTGCTGAAGCTTGCACTTGTTGACATATCCGATAGTGATCTTCCTTTATATAGTTCAGCAATTCTTGAATCTGAACTAAATCTTTTTCCTGAATGGTTTCTTGTTGAGCAGCTTGGTCTTAACTTAGGGGTTGATGAAAGAGGTCTTATTGAAGAAATGTTTCGGTGTCTTATAGAGAATGCGCAAGAACAGCCAAAAATCTTTGTTCACAGGGATTTTCATAGCCGGAATATCATGTGTTTGAATGATAGTGGTTGTGCTGTAATTGATTTCCAAGACGCTGTAATTGGACCGATCACATATGATTTTGTTTCTTTGACAAAAGATTGTTACATCCGTCGTTCTCCAATGGAAGTAGAAAAATGCGCTTTGCAATTCAGAGAAAAATTAATTAAGAAAAAGCTTTTGCCAGAAAGCAGTACTGATTTGGAATTCCTTCAATGGGTCGACTTTATGGGGCTTCAACGGCACCTTAAAGTGCTCGGTATATTTTCTCGGTTACACCTACGTGATGGAAAATCCTCTTACCTGGAGCATCTTCCTTTGGTTATAGATTATGTGGTAGAGACCATTTTTCGATATAAAGGTAGCGAGCCGCTTATATCTGAATTTAATAATTGGTTTGAGGGTTCTGTGCTACCAGCCATCTCTACTCAGCCATGGATGAAATCCAATTGAAGGCAATGATTTTAGCAGCAGGCAGAGGTCTACGCATGAAACCTTTGACAGATAAGATGCCCAAA
>JAQWLX010000084.1 GCA_029247075.1 Halieaceae bacterium
GGAGTGTGCAATGGTTGCCAAATGCTTTCAGGTTTAAAGGATCTTATACCGGGTGCTTCATGCTGGCCAAGTTTTATTCGTAACAGATCAGAGCAATTTGAATCCAGACTTTCACTTGTTAGAATTGAGCATAGCCCATCAGTATTTTTTATGGATATGGCTGGAACTCATATGCCGATTGTGGTCGCACATGGAGAGGGCCGGGCAGAGTTTTCTGATACTGAAAAACAGCAGAGTTGCAATACACAATCGTTAGTATCATTGCGATATATTGATAATGACTTAGCAGTAACTCAGAATTATCCTAGTAATCCAAATGGTTCGCCCGATGGCATAACAGCTTTGACTACAACAGATGGTAGAGTCACGATAATGATGCCTCATCCAGAAAGAGTCTTTAGGACGGTGCAATGTTCCTGGGCTCCGCGGGAGTGGGATGAAGATTCAGGATGGCTCCGCTTCTTTAGAAACGCTAGGGCATGGGTGTCTTGATGATGGGTCATACTTAATTAGGCTTTTTACGTGTAGAATATCTGTACCAAAAAGTGAGATTTTGAAATTATTTAGAAAGGAGGCAGAAGATAATGTTAAATAGTTACAGGCATTTTAGTGCGATTTCTCTTTTTATATTGTTTCAAGGATCCATCGCCTTGGCGCAGAATGGACTAACTGGTTACAAATATGGTGAGGGAGGTTCCCCGGTTAGCGGATCAGCGGCTGGTACAAGTGCTGCGGGAGAATCTTCAAGCCTAGAGAAGTGTGATAGTCTTATGGGTACGATTGCTTTGGTAGAGCCCCAGAGTCATATTCTCGCAGCTTTAAGTCGGTATTCTTTGCCTTCCCCCTCAGGTTTGCTTCGTTTAATGATACAGCAGTCTGGCTGTTTTCAGGTGGTGGAGAGGGGCAGGGCAATGAAAAACATTATGCAAGAGCGCAACTTATCTCAAAGCGGACAGCTTCAGAGCAATGCTAATATTGGTAGAGGTCAGTTAGTTACAGCCGATTTTCTTATGACACCAAATGTGGTGTTTAAGGACAAAAATGCCGGTGGGGCAGGTATCGGGGCTGCTTTAGGTTCGTTATTCGGTTCGGCGGGCGGAGCAATAAGCACGATTGCTGCCGGACTTAAATTTCAAGAGGCACAAACTACTTTAATGGTCTCGGATACACGTTCTGGACTTCAGGTGGCATCGGCCACCGGCTCTGTCAAAAAAGCAGACTGGGGTCTTGGCGGTATCTTGGGCGGAGTGGGAGGAGGAGCATACACCAGTACTGATGAAGGTAAGATAGTAGCTGCGGCATTACTCGAGAATTACAACAATGTTGTTCGAAGTATTCGGCAGCAACCTCAGTTACTTGCCCCGACATCCGAAGTTGCAAACGCCAATGCTGAGGCCTCTTTAAAAGCAAACGTTCCAGAAGAGGGCGCCGTTCTTAAAGGCAAAATTAAGGGTGTAAAGGTTTATAAATCTGCGGATAAAAGATCCCAAATCGTCTATACCTTAAAAAAGAATGAGGAGGTAGTTTTTCTTGGAGAGCATTCTGACGGTTATTATTTTATCGTTGGTGAAGATGGAGAAGGGTGGGTGCGCTCTAGTTTGGTCAAATAATCCGATTTCTAGAAAGCATGGATTTTAACTAAAGTGTTTGGAAAATAGACAGATTTGTAGTGAGTAGTTGTGCTTAATAAATACCCTTTGTGGAAGTATATTCTATTGATGCTAGCGTTATTAGCTGGTGTCCTTTACTCAATGCCTAATTTGTATGCTCCGGATCCAGCGCTTCAAATAACAGGACAGAGTAGTTCTCTGGTTCTAGATCAGCGCGCTTTAAATCGCGGTTTACTGGCTCTAGATGAAGCAGATATTTCATATTTTGGACAAGAAATAAATTCAGACGGCCGCAATGGACTCGTGCGGCTCAAAGATAGAGAGCGACAATTGGAGGCGCAGTCGATCTTTTCTCGCGCCCTAGGCGATGGCTATATAGTTGCTTTAAACTTGGCACCTACCACCCCGGCGTGGCTATCCGCCTGGGGAGCCAAACCGATGAAGTTGGGTTTAGATCTGAGTGGAGGCGTGCATTTTAAGCTAGAAGTGGATACTGAGGCTGCGATCAAGCAGAGGATGGAGTTTTACGAGGTTTCCGTAAAAAGAAAGCTGAGAGAAGAACGTATACGAGGACGAATTTCTACTGAGCGTAATACTATTCAAGCTAATTTTAGATCTGAAGAACACAGAGAGTCAGCTCGAGCTATTATTTCGGAAAATCATCCAGAATTGTTTCTAAATCGTGTTAACCAAGACGATATGTGGATTATAAGAGCAACCCTCGTCGATCAAACTATCAAAGAAATTATCGATTATGCGGTAAGCCAAAATCTGACTACCCTTCGAAACAGGGTCAATGAGCTCGGTGTTTCTGAGCCATTAGTTCAGCGACAAGGCAGAAATAGAATTGTAGTAGAGCTTCCTGGCATCCAAGACACTGCTGAAGCTAAACGAATTTTAGGCAAGGTAGCGAACCTTGAATTTCGTCTAGTTGCCAATTTAGATACTCCAGATTCCGAGAAACAAAAATTTTCATATCGTAGCCCTGAACTAAAAGGCTCTTCAGAGTGGTTGGAAAAAGCGGTAATTATAACCGGGGAAAGAGTGTCCAATGCCCAAGCCAGCTTTGATCAAAATGGTCAGCCAAATGTTTTGATTAGCCTTGATGGAGAAGGCGGGACTCAGATGTCGCGTGCCACCCGCTACAACATTAAAAGACGGATGGGCGTTCTTTTTATTGAGAGAAAGTTTAGGACGCGTTACGAAGTTGATGACGAGGGGCAGGAAGTCAAGGTCAAAGTCCCATATGACGAAAAGAAGCTGCTAACCGCCCCCGTTATTCAGTCCGCGCTAGGAGCATCTTTTCAGATTACTGGGCTTGATAACCCTATGGAATCATCGGAGTTAGCATTGATGCTTCGTGCAGGTGCGTTAGCGGCACCAATCTCTTTTGTGGAGGAACGGACAGTTGGTCCATCTCTTGGAGCAGAGAATATTCGCTTGGGTGTTCTTTCTATACAGGTTGGATTAGCCTGCGTAGTTTTGTTTATGATCCTGTATTATAGAGTATTTGGAATTGCTGCTGTTATTGCTTTGAGCAGTAATCTTACGTTGTTAGTTGCGTTGATGTCCCTTATAGGAGCTACTCTAACCTTGCCAGGAATAGCGGGTATAGTTTTAACTGTGGGAATGGCAGTTGACGCTAACGTATTAATTTTCTCTAGAATCAGGGAAGAATTGCGGAATAGAACTACTCCACAGATGGCAATTCATCAGGGATTTGAGCGTGCCGTTTCAACTATCTTAGACGCTAATCTAACGACTTTGATTGTTGCGATAATTCTTTATGCAGTAGGTTCGGGTCCGGTTAAAGGATTCGCAGTCACGCTGTCGATTGGAATTCTTACCTCTATGTTTACCGCGATAATGGGAACTAGATCTTTGATTAACCTTTTTTACGGGGGGAGAAATATTAAACTCTTATCGATTGGTAAAGAATTCCTTTCTGGTTTAGAAAAATGAAAATCATAAAATTTATGGACCAAAAATATTTAACCTTGTCGTTATCTGTGGTGCTTGTTTTTGGTTCAATCTTATCTTTAGGTACAAGACAGCTGAACTGGGGTTTGGACTTTACTGGGGGAACTTTAGTTGAGGTGCACTTTCAGGAGGTTGCTGATCTAGGAGCCATTAGAAAATCCTTGGATGTTGGTGGATACATAGGTGCCTCTGTAGTTAGTTTTGGGACTGATAGAGATGTTCTTATAAGGCTTCCTGCTGAATTTGTAGATTCCGATGCGGATCAGATTCTATCCTTACTAAAGAAGCAATCCAACTCGAATGTGGACTTGCGCCGAATTGAGTTTGTTGGGCCTCAAGTTGGTGATGAGCTTCGAGAGCAGGGAGGTTTGGCGATGCTCTTGGCTCTAGCTCTAGTTATGCTTTATGTCGCCTTTCGATTTCAGTATAAGTTTGCTGTTGGTGCTTTGGCTGCTTTAGTGCACGATGTTTTCATAGTCTTAGGTTTTTTCTCAATTTTAGATATGGAATTTGATCTCACGGTTTTGGCAGCTCTACTTGCTGTTATAGGTTACTCCTTAAATGATACAATTGTGGTGTCAGATCGTATCAGAGAAAATTTCCGCAAGCTTAGAAGAATTAATCCCGAAGAGGTTATTAATATTTCCCTCACAGAAACCTTAGGTCGAACTTTGGTCACGTCATTTACGACAATGCTTGTTTTAATATCATTAGCCTTGTTAGGGGGAGAGATGATCCATGGTTTTTCTATAGCTTTGCTAGTCGGTGTAATTACGGGAACATATTCCTCAATTTATGTGGCGGCAAATACGCTTTTAGCACTTGGAGTGACTGAAGAAGATTTAATGATTCCAGTTAAAGAGGGCGCTGATCAGGATGAGCTATTGCCATGACCGCCTAATTAAGTAGCGGGCTTACTATTTTTAATATTTCTTTAAAGCATTTTGGATTGCCACAGACGACATTCCCAGAATTCAGGTAGTCTTGTGATCCGTTGATATCCGATATTAGCCCTCCTGCCTCTGTGAGTAATAAGGTGCCTGCGGCGACATCCCAAATTGATAGACCTATTTCCCAAAATCCATCAAGGCGTCCAGCTGCCACATAAGCAAGATCCAAAGATGCAGCACCGGCGCGCCTAATACCCGCGCATTGTCTGGCCAGGGTATCGACTGTCATGCAATAGTCCGTAAGCTTGTCATCGCAGTGGTTCTTAAAAGGGATGCCTGTTCCAAGTAACGCGCCTTCGAGATTTTTAAGCTTACTCACCCGAATTCGTTTGCCATTTAGTTGGGCGCCGGATCCTCGTGAGGCAGTAAATTCCTCATTTCGTATTGGGTCGAAGATTACTCCATGCTCAAGCCTGCCTTTATGCATGCACGCAATGGAAACTGAAAAATGAGGAATTCCTCGTATGAAATTTGTAGTTCCATCTAACGGGTCAATAATCCACCTGTATTCTGCATCCGAAGGCCCTAGTAGGCCAACTTCCTCAGATAAGATAGCGTGCGCAGGGTAAAACTTCTGCAAGACTGATATGATTTCGGATTCAGCGGCTAGGTCTATTTCTGTGAAGAAGTTATTAACGCCTTTGCTTTGCACTTCTATGTTGCCAAGGTTATCCACGGCCCTCGCAATTTTGTCACCTGCTTTGCGAGCCGCCCGCAGAGCTATACTTAGCATTGGTGTCATGTGCAGTTACCAGCGAGGCTATTAACGACTTAGTATAGCAGCTAAGTCACTGTTAGTACGATAAGCCTCTGTTAACATTCCAACGCTGCCAACTAATGAGAGTCCTATGAATCTAGATAATATACGAATTGTCCTTGTCGAAACCACTCATCCTGGAAATATCGGTGGAGCTGCTAGAGCAATGAAGAATATGGGCTTGCTAAATTTGTTTCTCGTAAATCCCAAATCGCATCCTGATCCAAAGTCAACATGGCGAGCAGCATCCGCAAACGATGTTTTAGAGCGGGCGAAGGTAGTAGATAGCTTAGAAGAAGCGGTAGCAGATTGTCATTTTGTGGTAGGAACGAGTGCGCGACAGCGACGTATTCCTTGGCCTTCGGTAGATCCTAGAGGCTGTGCTTTAGAGATAAGTCGATTGACGGAGAATGAACGAGTTGCGATATTGTTTGGTAGAGAGGATAGAGGATTGACAAACGAGCAACTTATTCTTTGCAATCTTCACCTGCAGATTCCGACTTCCAACGACTATAGTTCGCTCAATGTTGCGATGGCAGTTCAAATAATTTGTTATGACTTGCTTGTTCAGGCAAAGCACTCAAGTGAATTTGAACATCTAGAAAATAATTGGGATAGTCCCTTTAGTACTAATGAAGACATGCAGAGATTCTATCTTCATTTGGAAGAAACATTGACCGAAATAGGGTTTCTCGAACCTACTGCCCCGCGGCAATTAATGCCTAGACTAAAACGTTTGTTTAATCGAGTTAGGCTAGATGAGATGGAGCTAAACATCCTGCGTGGCATCCTTAGCGAATCCCAGAAATTAGCGCGTAAAAATCGATAAAAACGGGATTATCACTATCTCCTAATAACCAAGTAGTTCAGTATGACTTATAGTTGACTAATTAGGTCAGGTATTAGAGAATTAACTTTTAAATAGTCAGAAACTTTTTTATGAGATTAACCACAAAAGGAAGATATGCGGTAACTGCGATGTTAGATCTTGCATTGCGTGCTGACAGTTCTCCAGTTGCGTTAGCTGATATATCGGACCGCCAAGGGATTTCGCTTTCATATTTGGAGCAGCTTTTTTCTTTGCTCAGAAAAAAAGATCTAGTTTGCAGTGTGCGAGGACCAGGTGGAGGGTATCATCTTAGTCGTTCAGATGAAGATATATTTGTAGCTCATATCATTGACGCAGTCGACGAAGTGTTAGATGCGACCGGCTGTCGAGGTATGGCTAATTGTAATGGAGGTGAAGAGTGTCTCACACATCACCTTTGGGCAGATCTTAGTAATCAAATCCATAAGTTTCTGAGTCAAATAAGTCTAGCGGACTTAGTTCAACGTAGTGAGGTTAAGAGAGTAGTGGAAAGGCAGCGCAGTGACGGGACTATTAAATTAGACATCGGAAATTTAGCTGTCTCTTAAACCATTATCTGATTGATATTCGTTATAGGATATAATGTTTCATGAATAAACCAATATATTTTGACTACTTAGCGACGACGCCAACCGATCCTCGAGTGGCAAATAAGATGATGAAATGTTTATCTATGGAAGGGAATTTTGGCAACCCAGCTTCAAGGTCACATGTTTTTGGTTGGAAGGCAGAAGAGGCGGTGGAAAATGCTAGACGACAAGTTGCAGATCTAATTAATGCTGATTCTCGTGAGATAGTTTGGACATCAGGAGCTACGGAGTCAGATAATCTTGCCATCAAAGGAGCGGCTTATTTTTATAAGGGCAAAGGACAACATATTCTAACTTCAAGTATAGAGCACAAAGCGGTTCTTGATTCGTGTCGGCAACTGGAGAGGGAAGGCTACGAGGTTACCTATTTGGAACCTGGTAGTGATGGCTTAATCACGTCCGATTTAGTTGCTAATGGTTTGAGGGATGACACTATTTTAGTCAGCATTATGCACGCCAATAATGAGATTGGCACTGTAAATGATATAGCGGGTATAGGTGAAGTCACTCGAGCAAAGGGAATCATTTTTCACGTTGATGCCGCACAGAGTGCTGGCAAAGTAGAAATTGACATGGAAAAAATGAAAGTGGATTTACTGTCCTTGTCTGCACATAAAATGTATGGTCCTAAAGGTATTGGAGCTCTTTATGTGGGACGGAAACCAAGGATTAGACTTCAAGCTCTGATTCACGGAGGCGGGCATGAGAGAGGAATGCGCTCGGGTACTCTCGCTACACATCAAATTGTGGGTATGGGTGAGGCCGCTAATATAGCTATGGAAGAGATGGATTCAGAACGAGATAGACTGATCTCGTTGCGTGAACGACTCTGGTCTGGAGTAAAAGATCTTGAGGCCGTACAGATAAATGGAGATTTTGATCAGCGATTACCCGGCGTGTTGAATATTAGTTTTTCCTTTGTCGAGGGTGAATCACTTATTATGTCACTTAAAGATTTGGCAATTTCCAGCGGTTCTGCATGTACCTCAGCGAGCTTGGAGCCATCCTATGTGCTTAGAGCGCTTGGTCTTTCTGATGAGCTTGCGCATAGTTCATTGAGATTTAGTTTTGGAAGATTTACCACCGAAGAGGATGTGGATTTAGCTATAGAACAGTTAGTTCATTCTGTAGAGAAGCTGCGTGACCTTTCTCCTCTTTGGGATATGTACAAAGATGGTATTGACTTAGATAGCGTGCAGTGGGCGGCACATTAAATTCCTGAGGAGGATAAGAAGATGGCTTATAGTGATAAGGTTTTAGACCACTATGAAAACCCGCGTAATGTTGGAAAGATGGATGTGGAGAAAAAAAATGTCGGTACCGGGATGGTTGGTGCTCCTGCCTGTGGAGATGTTATGCGACTACAGATCCAGGTTGGTGATGATGGGGTGATAGAGGACGCAAAATTTAAAACTTACGGCTGTGGCTCTGCAATTGCTTCCAGTTCCTTGTTAACCGAATGGGTTAAAGGAAAGCGATTGGACGAAGCTGAGGAAATAAAAAATTCTCAGATTGCTGAAGAATTGTCCTTACCTCCAGTAAAAATTCATTGCTCAGTTTTAGCCGAAGATGCGATTAAAGCAGCGGTAGCTGATTTACGACAAAAGCAATTAGAGGACTAACGTTTAATGAACATCAGTATTACAGCCGCGGCTGCAGAGCATGTGAGTGGGCAACTCAGTGGTCGTGGAGCAGGCTTGGGAATCCGCGTTGGTGTTAAGACCTCAGGATGTTCGGGTTTGGCATATGTTCTTGAATTCGTTGATCAGGTTTCTCCAGAGGATTTAGTTTTTGAAGATTATGGAGTAAAGATATTTGTAGATCCAAAAAGCTTAGTTTACCTTGATGGTACTGAATTAGACTTTGTCAAAGAAGGTTTTAATTCTGGGCTTGAATTTCGCAATCCAAATGTCTCTGCCGAATGTGGTTGCGGAGAAAGTTTCACGGTCTGATGCGGTGATTTAGTGTTTCCCCGTCCTAGAGATGTTTAAATCTGAGTTAGCCAAGGACCACTTCGCTTTGTTCGGCATCGCCAAGAGCTTTGAAATTGATGTAGTCGCTCTTGCAGAGCGTTATCGTTTTCTTCAACGTCAATCGCATCCTGATATGCATGCTTCAGGTGACCCCATGGAGAAAAGAATTGCGCTGCAATATTCGGGTTATGTCAATCAAGCCTACTCGACGCTTAGAGATGCGAATAGACGTGCTTTCTATCTGCTAGAGTTAGGTGGTTTTGCCGAGAATGACGTTAATGCATTTCCTGTTGATCAGGAGTTTTTATTTGAGCAAATGATGCTGAGAGATAAGATAAATGATTTAGACGATTGTGATGATGCATTTTCTGTAATCGAAGAAGTGAGCGCAAGCCTTGCTCGCTTGCAGATTGACGTGGAGGCGAAATTTTTGAAATGTTATCAACAGGATAAGCTTGAACAGGCAGCTCCATTTGCTAATTGTCTGCAATACCTGTTTAAAATAAAAGAGGAGCTAGATCGTTCTGAGTTAAAGATATTGGAGGAAGGCTAAGTCAGTGGCGTTAATGAAAATCACAGAACCCGGCGCCTCCTTCAGCAATCATAGCCAAAAAAATGTCATAGGGATCGATTTGGGAACCACGAATTCTTTAGTGGCTACTGTAAAAGATGGCAAGCCAGAAGTTCTTTCAGACAAGGACGGTTATGAACTTTTACCCTCCGTCGTTTATTATGGCCAGAAGGAACATGTTTATGTGGGGTCAGATGCGTTGAAGTTTGCTGATTCCAACCCCGTAGATACACTGATGTCTGTTAAACGGTTTCTTGGCCGTGAAAAAGAAAGCATAGCTTCTGAAGCTTCCATGCATAAGCTTACTCCAGAAGGAGATGATATTAACTTTGTCACTGCCTCAGGGATAGTAAATCCCGTGCAAGCATCGGCTGAAATTCTTTCAACCCTCAGCAGCCGCGCCAGAGATTTTTTCCAAGAAGATATTGAGGGCGCCGTAATTACTGTCCCCGCATATTTTAATGATGCGCAGCGACAAGCAACTAAGGATGCAGCTCGACTGGCAGGACTAAACGTCATCCGTTTGCTTAATGAGCCAACTGCAGCCGCATTGGCTTATGGTCTGGAATCGAAAGAACAAGGAATGATTGCTGTCTATGATCTTGGTGGTGGCACCTTTGACATATCAATCCTAAGACTGCATGCAGGTGTGTTTGAAGTAATTGCAACAGGTGGCGACACATCTTTGGGTGGAGATGATATAGATCTACTTATATATAACTGGCTAGCAGAAGAAATCGGAGTAGCAAATCCAGATTTTTCTGTGAGGCGTAAGATGCTTGCCGCAGTAAAGGTGGCGAAAGAAGCGCTTTCAGATTCTGAAGCTGCAGTTATCGATACTAGTTTCTTGGATGAGCCTGATAAATGTTTTGAAATAACTCAAGCCATTTTATCTTCGATAATAGAACCTTTAGTGATGAGGACTATCTTGGCTTGCCATCGTTGTTTAAAAGACGCAGGTGTCACTTCAATGGAGGTCGATAATGTAGTAATGGTTGGTGGGTCTACTCGAATTGTCAGCATCCAGAAATCGATTTCAGATTTTTTTGGACGGGAACCACTTGCTGGCATTGATCCTGATAATGTGGTGGCGATAGGTGCGGCCCAACAGGCAAATATTCTGGTAGGAAATGACTCAACGAATGAAGTATTGTTAATTGACGTTACTCCTCTTTCGCTGGGCATCGAAACCATGGGTGGGTTGGTAGAAAAAATTATTCATCGAAATACTGCAATTCCTGTCACTAGAGCCCAGGAATTTACGACATATAAGGATGGGCAAACAGGGTTGAAGTTGCACGTTGTCCAAGGCGAAAGAGAGTTGGTTGCTGACTGCAGATCTCTTGCAAATTTTGAACTTTTTGGAATTCCTCCTATGGTGGCGGGATCAGCCCGCATTGAAGTTACTTTCCAGGTAGATGCGGACGGCCTGCTCAATGTCACCGCTAGAGAAAAGACGACTGGTAGAGAGGCAAGTGTCAATGTCCAACCCGCGTTAGGATTAGATGAAAGTGAGATTTCTGCTATGTTGGAGAAATCATTCTCTAATGCGGAGAGCGATATTAATGCGCGAAAGATGGCCGAGCAGAAAGTTCACTCGAACCAATTATTAGACTGCTTATCAGCCGCCATAGAGCAAGATGGAGATTCTCTACTGAGTGATTCTGAGCAAAGTGATATTCAGCTGTTAATGCATAAGTTGGAGAATTTATTGATATCTGAAGACTTTGAGAAAATTGAACATGCAACGGAAACTTTGGCGCAAGCAAGTGAATCGTTTGCGATGTTGCGGATGGATCGAAGTGTACAGGCCGCGTTAGAGGGCAAGAGCGTTAATGATCTCACTGAGGAAGTAGAGTCTTGAGTAAAATCACTATTTTGCCTCATGAAAAAATATGTCCGGACGGTGCAGTTATTGAAGTAGAACCTGGGCAGAGTATTTGTAGCGCTATGCTTGGACAAGGTTTGGAAATAGAACACGCCTGTGAGATGTCCTGCGCCTGCACAACATGTCATGTGATTATCCGAGAGGGTTCAGATTCACTGGAACCTCCCGATGATCTGGAGGATGATTATCTTGATAAAGCGTGGGGATTGGAACCTGATTCCAGATTAAGCTGCCAGGCAATAGTGCGAGATTTGGACTTGGTGGTAGAGTTGCCTAAATACACTATTAATATGGTATCTGAGAGGCATTAGGAGTGAATTTTTAGATGCGCTGGACGGACGTGTACGAAATTGCCATAGAACTGGTTGATAGTAAACCCGAGGTAGATCCAATTACTGTCAACTTTGTTCAACTAAGAAATTGGATCATGGCATTGCCCGGCTTTGAAGATGACCCTAATAGATGTGGTGAAAAAATCTTAGAAGCTATACAGGCGGCATGGATTGAAGAACTAGATTAGTAACTATATAAGTGGGCACCTTAGTTCTACAATAACTAACTGATTATTATATAAAAAATTTTCTCTGCTCTTTAATTTTGTCGATGAAAAGATGTGCAATTCGCCGTACAATAGCGTTAGTATCAATTAGGCTTTGCGTGGAGGTTTGATCCTTTACTAATAGCGCATAATAACATGATTTAAATTGCGGAGAATTTGCAATGGCCATAGAAAAGACATTATCGATCATTAAGCCAGATGCGGTAGAAAAAAAACTTATTGGGAAAATATATTCACGATTTGAGGATGGCGGGCTCCGTGTAGTGGCAACTAAGATGCTTCATCTCGATGATGATATGGCTGGCGGGTTTTATGCTGAGCACAAGGGTCGTCCTTTCTATCAAGCGCTTATCGAGTTTATGACATCAGGACCTATAATGGTTCAGGTATTAGAAGGAGAAGACGCAGTTGCGCTCAATAGAAAACTAATGGGAGCTACCGATCCTCGCAAAGCAGAAGCGGGAACCATTAGGGCTGATTTCGCTAGCTCCATAGATGCTAATGCAGTGCATGGTTCTGATTCTCTTGAGTCTGCACAGCGCGAAATTTCTTATTTTTTCGAAGAACGAGAAATTTGTTCTTTTAATTAAAACAGAAATTCATCTGTGAACATAATAAGCGCTAGTGGAAGAAAAATTAACTTTCTGGGTATGACCAGGAAGCAGCTAGAGTCGTTTTTTCTCGAGATTAACGAAAAGCCTTTTAGAGCAAGACAAGTAATGCAATGGATTAGCATCTATGG
>JAQWLX010000093.1 GCA_029247075.1 Halieaceae bacterium
GAGTTCGTATCAAAGGAGTAGACCCAATGATTTAGACTACCGATGAAGACTCTATCGCCAACAACTGAGACGGGTTGTCCGCCACCAACGAAGGCATGAACTTGCGGAAAGCCTACAGCCCACTTGAGCTTGAGGTTTTTCACAGTCTCGGAGTTAATCTCCGAATTGGTTGCGAGTCGGAGTGAGGTGACGTCCTTGGATAGTCCAGGCCAGTCATGCTTGGGATCGGGGACCAGCGGCGTTTTGTCCTCGCACATTTTAACGCCATGGCCTCGTGGATCCCGCTCTTCGTCTGTCTTGAAACTAGTCACATACTTGGCCAATTCCCATCGCTCAAAATCGTCCAGCCCATTAGCGAACTGCATCATAACACCCCACACCAACTCCTTGTGCGCTTCCTCCGTGGTCAAGTTCGACAACTGTTCTAGAGTCGGTGAGAAAAAGGCGCGAGCGTGGCACTCCGCACAACGTTCGTTAAAAATGTCTGCGGCGTTCGGTTTTCCTGAGGGCCTGCCGAGTACATTAAACTTGGTTCCCGTAGGAGGTGGTGCGGCCGGAGTCATCTGTACAGGCGGGGCAGGCTTTATTTCGGCAAATTCCTCGGCTGACAACGGCGTCGCCACGAATAGGACTCCAAACAGAGGTAACAGGCATAAGAGGTTTAACAGTCGTTGTTTGCTCATGGTTTTATATCCTTGTTAATTCTCGTGATTTTTACATTGAGAAAATAAGGGTAATTATTTTCGGTAACTAGTATTCCCTTTCCGTACCATCTTGACACGCCTTACCCAGCGAACAAAAAACTCTTTAAACCCCTGATATATCACATTTATCTTAGTTTTTGTTTATGAATCCTGCTCACTCTTCAGGAACTTTCTCTTAATCTGATACATCTATACATTACTATATTTTGGCTTAAAGAGTAATTTTTTTATTGTGCGTTATTTTGTGTTGTGCTAGCCATTTTCTGATGGTACTATTATTTGACTCAGAGTACCATTTTGGTAACTTTATATCAACTGTGGTACCAGCTGTTGGAAGTTAAAACCTGCCGTATGGCAAATACAGAGGGAAGTTAAACATGCGCCTAAAAACAAAGTTCCACAATAAATCATCAAGCAATTCTTATTCTTTCTTTTCACTTCTTATCGGGTCACTTTTTCTTTCACTGCCAAGCCTTCATTCTTTGGCGCAAGAATTGGAAGAAGTAATTGTTACGGCACAGCATCGCGAGCAGAATCTGCAAGATGTAGGTATATCGGTTTCTGCCCTTACGAGCGATGAAATGAGAGAGCGCGGTATGTTTAGATCAACGGAGCTGGCGGACAACACGCCTGGTGTGATGCTTGTACAGCCAAACTCTCGCCAGTCTTACGGCTTCGCAATTCGTGGAATTCTTAACAACGATTTTGCCGACCACCAAGAACACCCAACTGCGATCTATCTCGACGAGGCTTACATAAGCCAAGCTTCTGGTGCAGGGTTCCAACTCTTCGACCTGGAACGAGTCGAAGTGATGCGAGGACCACAAGGTACCCTTTGGGGTCGAAATGCCACTGGGGGGGCCGTCTCGTTTACTTCCGTTAAACCCTCCCAAGAATTCGATGCATATATGGAAGTAAAATACGGCAAAGAAAATAACAGAGGTTTCGAACTTGGTATAGGTGGAGGTCTAAGCGAAACTGTATCTGCGCGAATCTCTGCAATGGGCAACTGGCATGACCCTTACGTTAAGAACCGTGCTGGGCCAGATATATTTGATGACAACACCTATTCCGTGCGCGGTCAACTTCTTTTCGAATTTAACGAGGACGTAAGTCTGCTTCTTAATGCGCGTATGGCAGATAGTGATAACTTGGACGGCGGCGCCTCAACACAAGGAGCCGACTACGATCCCGCCACCGAGTTTGGCTACCTGCGAACAGAAGATCAGATTGTCTCAAATCCATTAGCGGGCGATCCCGACGAAGGTCTGCTACCCTCGATCGATTGCCCAGGCTGTGACTACTTTGGACATAACGAGCCAGACAACGACCCTTTTACAATTGCCCACGATGAGATTGGGATGGCCAAACTGGAAACGAGTGGCTTCGGTGCTCGCCTTGATTGGAGTACTGATAAGTTCGATTTCGTTTCTATCACCGACTATGCTTCAGTAAAGAAGCAGTATTTCGAAGACAGTGATAACACGCCGACACCGATACTGGATACCTTCATCGCCAACGATGCCGACCAGTTTTCTCAGGAGTTTCGTTTTAGTGGTGAGACAGATAACGCTCGGTGGGTGGTGGGAGGCTACTACCTGAAAATTGAGGGCGACTACGGTATAGGTATTACCCTGAGGTCTGCTATTGAATCGATTGGTACTGCCCTCACCTATCCCGCCAATGGACTTATAGAATGGGAATTAACGGGACCACTCGCAGCTGATGGTTCCACAACAATACCTTGCTTTGGAACCATACATACGGATCTGACCCAGACCTGCGGTCCTCAGATTACAGAGCATGGACCAGGTGTATTAGTCCTGTCTTCTTTTTGGGATATGGAAACTGAATCGCTGTCAGCGTTTGCCCAAGGCGAATTCGACGTATCGGATAACGTTCGCCTGACTGCGGGCCTGCGTTTGATTCAAGAGGAGAAAACTCTCGACTACCTTCATTTATTTGAAATGTGGGAAGCCAATGCGGATGGATCTATTACTAACCGAGAACAACATTTCTGGGGACCGCTTGACCCCGCCGCGTACCTTTACGTCTTTAACGAAGGATCAGTTGGAGACCTTGCCAAATACGACGAACTGTTATGGTCGGGCAAGCTGGGACTAGATTGGGATGTCAATGATGATACTCTGGTTTACTTTAGCCTTAATCGTGGCGTTAAGGGTGGCAGTTTCAATGCGTCGGCGGAAGGTGAAGGACTGAGACCCGAGCAAGTGCCCATCGAAGAAGAGGTCGTCATGGCCTACGAAATTGGCTTCAAGCAAACTCTGATGAATAATAGCTTGCGGCTTAATGGAAGTGCCTTCTTCTATGACTACGATGACCATCAGGCCTTTATCTTTGAAGGACAAACAAACTTAATAGTTAACAGGGACGCAGAAATAAAAGGATTCGAACTTGAGATTGAAGGATCACCATCGCGCGGTTTCACTTACAAGGCCGGCGCATCATACCTTTCCGCGGTAGCGTTTGATCTCAATTTCCCAGCGTTTCCTGAGGCAATTGATCGCCGCATGCCGAAAACACCAAAATGGCAACTCAATGCCATGGTACGTTATGAATGGCTCCCTTCGTTTAATAATACAGGGTCCTTCGCGCTGACAGTCGACGCCAATTATCGTAGCGACTTCAACTTCCTAATCACGGAAGCGCCGATTGGAGAGCAAGACGCCTACACTCTCGTCAATGCCCGGGCTAGTTTTCGTAGCGTCGATGACCGCTGGGAAGTGGCTCTACAAGTTCATAACATATTCGATGAGTTTTACGCCACACAGATATTCGATGTTGCGACGGATTTCGCTAGCCAGCAAACCTTCGTAGATCGTCCAAGATGGTGGAATGCTAGCGTACGCTACAACTTTTAGTTCTACACAAATATATGTGGGCCCCACCCCCTGGGGCTCGCATAAACTAAAGTTACTCAGAAACTTTTTTTGGAGGAACAGTCATGCCAACATCTGATCAAATCTATCATAAGCGCCCAGACCTTGAAAAAGGTATCTATTTTGCTCAAACCTGCAAGGTCGGAGATATTTTACACATATCAGGCTGCGTCAGCTGGGATGCAGAAGGCAAAATCATTGGCGTGGGCGATATGAGGACACAAGTCACTCAGGTCTATACAGACATTAGAGAAACGTTGGAGGCTCATGACTTAACTTTTAAGAATATAATTAAGGAGACTGTCTTCACTATCGATATAGATGCTCTGGTGGCCAACAACGACGTTCGCATCCAATTCTATAAAGAAGCAGAATCAGCGCCTCCGGCAGCCACCTGGATAGGTTGCTCTCGCCTTGTCGATCCGGATCTGTTGCTAGAAATAGAGTGTATAGCTCAACTCAGATAATTCCAAATATATTGTCACGAGAAACAAGACAAAACTTACATATCAACTGCGCTAGCTTGAATACACTTAAGGAGGATTCCCCATGAACAAGAAGCACGTACCAGAGTCTATTCTGCCACCTCTCGCTGCTTATAGTCACGGCATTGAAATTCCACCAAATGCTCGTGTTCTTTTCACTGCAGGAGAGGTAGGACTGTTGCCAGACGGCACCATGCCTGAAGGAGTCGAAGCTCAGACCATTTCCACGTTGAATAATCTCATGGCTATTCTGGAGTCAGCCGATATGGGAATGGAAGATATCGTTAAAGTTACAACTTATGTCACAAAAGAAGAAGATTTCTGGCCGATGGCCAAGGCTCGCTCTGAATTTTTTGGTGACGCGAGACCAGCTTCTACAGGAATTATCGTCAAGGCATTAGCAAAACCTGACTGGCTCGTCGAGATCGAAATGGTCGCCGCTAAGGCCTAACCAGCTGAACAACATTTTTATGAGGTAAAGTAAATGAACCGACTCTCGCTAATATTTTTATCTGTAATGCTGTTCACAACCCCTCTAGTAGCTAGCGAGGATTTTAATAAGACCGGAACCAGTGGCGAAGCAATCATAGCTACCATCCAAGACATGGATCTTTACGACCAGTTCCATTTCTCATCCGCTTATCGTGCAGGCGATTTCGTGTTTGTTTCTGGAGTCGTAGCTGAACCACCTGGGGACGACCCCGCTACGGTTGAAACCTATCAGGAAAGCTTACACAAAGCTTTCTCGGCCATAAAAGCCACCCTCACCGCTGCGAACGCACAGTTTGATCAAGTGATAAAACTTACCACGTTCCACGTTTTTGATAGTGCACACTTTGAAGGCGATAAGATCGCACACATTGGGGCATTTATGACCGTTAAAGATCTATACCTGCCTCCCCCATACACGGCATGGACGGCAATCGGAGTTAGCGAGCTATTCTCTGATAGAGGACTGGTAGAGATAGAGCTCGTCGCCCATGCTCCTATCGATTAAGATTTGCACAACTAGCTGCCACCAGTGAAATCTTTCTCAGTAGAATCTTCAGGAATAATCTATTAGTCGCCAAAAAATCTCAAAGCACTAGATGTATCGACGTCTCTATTTATGTTTTTCTTTAAATCTAACTAGAAATAGCTAAGACCGCACGTCTAGCCATCACTTTTACTAGATGAGCTCGAAACTCGGCACTAGCATGAATGTCCTCGTTAAATTGTACGCCATCAATCGCTATGTTTGCGATAGCCTCCGGTGTAAAATCTTCTTCTAAGGCCTCTTCCAGGACTGTAGCCCGAAATACACAGGGTGAAGCACCGGTCACAGCGACACGGATCCCATCTGATACCTCAGCAATCATCACACCAACAACGGCATAACGTGATGCGGGATTAGGAAACTTCATATAAGTGGCCCGTTGGGGAATTGGGATTCTGACGGCAGTGATGATCTCGTCGACCTCTAGTGCAGTTTCAAACATATCGGTGAAGAAGTTATCGGCCGAGATTTCGCGTCGGTCCGTAACTACCGTAGCATCCAAACCAACAAGCCCGGCAGGATAGTCCGCTGCTGAATCGTTATTGGCCACAGATCCTCCTATGGTACCTCGATTGCGTACCTGCGGATCTCCGATTGACTCGGCCAAACAAGCAAGACCGGGAATGAAATTTTGTACTATACTTGACATCGCTACGTCCGCATGGCGCGTCATAGCACCAATTACAAGCGATTCCTCGAGCTCAGAAATGCCGAATAGAGATTCGATATTATTAATATCTATTAACACTTCAGGACGCGCCAAACGCAGCTTCATGGTCGGTAACAGCGTCATACCACCAGCAACGAGCTTCGACTCGTCATTTTCGCGCAGCGCCGCTACGGCAGCTTCTATGGAGTCGGGCGCTTCATAGTCAAACTGGTACATAGTTCCAACCTCTCACGTTTTGGTATAGACGGAAGCGTTACTTACTCCAACTCTGCCACAGATTTTATAGATTTGACGATATTATGATAACCCGTACACCTGCACATATTACCTTCAAGCCAATCCCTAATTTCATTTGTTGTTGGGTCAGTGTTATTCTTAAGTAGGTCAACAGCACTCATAATCATGCCAGGCGTGCAGAAGCCGCATTGCAAGCCATGTTCTTCGCGAAATGCTGCTTGCATGGGGTGTAATTCATCACCCGCAGCCAGCCCCTCGATAGTCGTAACCTCAGCACCCTCAGCCTGCACGGCAAGTAAGGTACAGCTCTTAATAGAACGGCCGTCTACATGCACCACGCATGCACCACACTGACTAGTTTCGCAACCTATATGTGTACCTGTCATGCCGAGGTCATTCCGAAGAAAATCAACCAGCAATGTACGTGGCTCAACGTCTTCGCTGACTTCTTTTCCGTTTACTGATAGCGACACTTCCATCGTTGCATTCCCCTAGATAAAAATCATTACATTCTTAATGATGATTCGGGACCAATTACCTCTAGACCATAACATCTTAAAATCATATGGAGCCAGACCTCAGTACTTTCAGCGATATCTATATTCATCACCCAATATATAGTGGTACTATTTAAGTTAGGATATTACCTTTATATTGAGCGCATGAAAAGCTTTTTTCAGAAAGGGTGGCTATTGGATCTTGGTTTGAATGCAGCACTACCTTGTTGCCTATTTGCGAGACTAATAAATTTAATGATTCAGCAAAACCATTATAGTCTTCTCCAAAGTGCTAATAGAAAGACTAGTTTTTCGTTTAGCAAACTGGTCCATTTGATTAAACAACGAATGCCCCTCAATAAACGATATCGCAAGAGTAGCTAATTGACGACATCGTTGACGTCCAACCTCAGGTCTAGCTTCATGAATTAACTTCCCGAGAATGGCTACTACATCTTTGTAATAGATAGCCATAATGTCGGCGGCATACTGGTGCACTCTTGCCGCCGCCCATAGCTCAATGAAGAAACCGACTAATGATTCATTTCGACTAGACTCACACATTGCTCGCACAAAAAAGCACAGACGACTCTGTGGGTCTGACTCATTAGCTTGATCCAGCCGCGACATTACTTTTGTCCATGCTTTTTTCGCAATATCTTTAAAGGCCGCTTCAAATAATTCTTCCCGACTTACAAAGTAATACTGCAGAGTAGCAATTCGAATCTCCGCAGCCTCAGCGGTATTACGCATCGTCAATGCTGCAAATCCTTCATCCAACAATATCGACTGTGCCGCTCGCAGGATAAGTGCGCGTCTCTCAACCGCTTTAAGACGTTTGGTGTCTCGATACGGAGCTCTTTTTTTTTCGACCTGCAATATCTTTTGCCACATCATTTGGAGCTGCACAGTGTCTTGAACTTGTTTTATTCTGTCAAGTGACAGATAATTAAAAAAACCTATGAGCTAAAGACATGGCCGAAATAACTCATCTTCCAGCTGATTCCCCTGCATCAGATATAGTCAATGTAATAGAAGAACAAGGCGCTGTGATTGTCGATGACTTTGTGACACATGCATGGTTAGCAGAATTTAATGAATCAGTCCGAACATCAATCGAATCCTACACACCCTATGACTATGGCGAACCTGAAGCGATGGAGTTTCTCGGTCACAACACAGTCAGACTGAACGGTCTGGTAAGCAAAGCTAGCAACTATCTCGACCTGATGCTTGATGATCGTTTGCTGAGCGTGATGGATCAACTACTCGGCCCAAATTGCGGTCAGTACTTACTGAACTCAAGTGAAATTATAGAGATTCATGGCGGGGAGACTGCGCAAGAACTGCATGTAGACGACGTAATCTGGCCAGGTCATTTCTGGATGCAGGGACGCATGCTACAGTGTAATTCAATGGTGGGGGGCACGAATTTCACACGGAAAAACGGTGCAACATGCGTGGTACCAGGAAGTCATCTTTGGAATGACCCAGATCGAATACCTAAATCTAGTGAAATCGCCCATGCAACTATGCGCGCTGGAAGTATCGTGTTTGTTGGTGGTAAAACACTACACGGGGGTGGCACCAATACTAGCGGTGAGGCGCGCCGAGCAATCGTCACGTCCTTTGTGCTAGGTTGGTTACGGACTCAGGAAAATCATTTCCTCCACACAACAGTGGAACAGGCAAGACAGTGGCCTGCGAGAGCCCGCCAGTTGCTCGGTTACGATCTTTACTCACACTACGCTGACGGATTGGTGGCAGGACCACTAGGCTATTATGAATATGGTAGCCCAGAAGTTTTATTCGATCATGATTAATATTTTCTAGGAGAAAAACAATGACCAGCAAATTCCCATCTCTCCCAAATCCCCCTGACCTATCCGATGTATTCCTGAAGTTTCGTCATGGCGCAAAACCGCTGTTGGAATTACATGACATCGTGTTACGCGGTGAATCGCCTTTCACCCCAGGCGAACGGGAAATGATTGCAGCACATGTTTCAGGCATCAATGCCTGCGTTTATTGCTATGGTGCACACACCAGTATCGCCAGTGCTTTCGGTATTGATAAGAACTTGTTTGATGAAATGCAGAATGATCTGGACAATTCCAATATTCCCGAGAAACTCAAACCTGTGCTCGCCTACGCCGCAAAGTTAACCACCACCCCAAGCCGGGTAACGTCAAGCGACGCGCAAGCGGTTTATGACGCGGGCTGGGATGAACGAGCACTATACGATGCAGTCACTGTCTGCGCACTGTTTAACTTTATGAATCGTTTAGTGGAGGGAACAGGGTGCTCGCCCACTGCTGAAGCGGCAGGTGAAGACGAACATGAACCATTAACCTCCTATCTTGCTTGGGGTGAGGAAATGGGATTTGCTTAGATTCTCCTTAAACCAGCATGCTAGCTCTAACCGTTCTGATTTTATTTATTGTGGTAATCAAATAATCTATAGCCTTTTCTAAATTGAGGATTAATTATGAATAATCTTAATATGGTTACTAAAGTTCTATTGAGCTTGATGATGTTAAGCTGGGCTTCAGGTCAACCTCTCGCAAACCCAACTCCAGAAAACGATCGGATTATCAATACAATCAATTCCATTAATAAAAAATTGGCTAATTGCACAAACAAAGGTGATGTTGAATGTGCAGCCATGTATTACACTAAGGATGCAGTATATATAGGGCCTAATATGAAGCCGCTAGTCGGTCGTGATGCAATAAAATCTGGTATGGTTGACGATGGAAGTACACTCTTAACACTTCAGGCAGATGAAGTTGAGCTGCTTGGTAATACAGCTAACGAACTCGGAACTTACACTACCGCAACGAGAGACGGTAAGCTATTAGATGTTGGAAGTTACATTGTGGTTTGGAAAAAAACGGATGATGGATGGAAACTGCACTGGGATATTTTTAATAGCAATTTACCCAAAAATCAGTAATGCCAGCTTCCAGAAATAATTCCGACAGGGAGTTGATAATTTCAAAGAAAATCTTAAACCAACGACTTTCTATTTCTCTTCTCGCTGTTCAGCCTCGCAAACCATTTTTCCCGTCACCTCACCAGCAACCTTGAAATTGAGTTTAGCTTTACCTTCCATGTCACCCTCGACTGAGCAGTTTTCAAGTACCTGTTTAACAATGGTTGTGACAACGCCACGGAATTCCTCGACAGTCAAATCTGAAACCATGGTCGGTTCTGAATTCTCTAAATCATGTTAATCACCGAAAGCTACGGTTGATATTAAAAGGCTAATTTAAGAGGAGGTTTTTCATAAGTGATTTTTGGTAGTCAAATTGAAGTCAGTGTTTCTTGTCAAATCAAACTCGTATCTGTTACCAGCTGTTCTGGCGCAGGTATTCCTCCAGACTCATCATATCTGGTAGGTACGAACGAACCAACTTAATATCGGCACTATAACCAGTACCATCAATCCAACGATCCATGATGGTCATCTCCTCTCCAGCGACCTTCTGGTAAGTGTCCCACGGCAACTTCTCAAACGCCACCAAATTGCCGGTTACCTGACTGAACACATCCACAACTTCTTTCACAGTATATTCATCAGCGGCAATGTCGAGGCTACGTCCCAACCAGCTTTCCGGGTTACTGAATGCCAGTGCCGCAAACCGGCCAATATCCCGCACCGAGATCTGTTGCAGCCGGGTGGATTCTGAAAACGGACTGCTTATTTTCCCTGCCGCAATTTTTTCGCGCTGGTACTCCCAGTTCTCCATAAAAGATACCGGACGTAGGATCGTGTAAGGCACTCCTGCTTCGTGAATATAGCGCTCAATTTCATACTTGCTGTCAAAATGAGGTATCCCCGTTTGCTGATCAGCATTGGCAACAGAAGTGAATACCAAGTGTGCTACATCAGCACGATTTGCGGCATCGACGACATTCCTTCCGTGACGAACCTCGCCATCATAATCATGCTCCCAGAAATTGGTAACAAGAAAAACACCAGAAACACTGTTCATCGCCGTATCAAGAGAAGTGGAATCGTCGAAGTCTCCCTGAATGAGTTGCACCCCCAGAGAAGCCATCGCCGCTGCACGGTCGCTGCTGGGATTGCGTGTCATTCCGCGAACCCGGACACCGTTCTCCATCAGTGCCCGCGCCACCGCCCCGCCCTGTCGACCCGTCACGCCAGTGACGAGAACGAGTTTACCTGACTGCTCACCTGCACGCTGGGATTTGGTTTGAGCGGTATCTTCAGTGTTGTTGCAGGCAGCCAACAGGCATAAGAGCAGAATGAGTTTAAACAGTCTAAACATACGGTCGAATTCTCAATAGCACGGAGCTTGATTTATAACCTGATTATTATCTGGGGTCTATAGGCGTGATCGCTTCATACCACCCCCAAAAGCCAACGCAGTATCTCCATTTAATAGGAGTTAACCCGATAGTCTCTAATGGCGTTTTAGCCAGTTCTCTTTTTGAAATTGTTTAGGATACGAAACCGGATGATTCGGTTTGGTCTTTCCACTTTAGTGGAATAGATTTTTCTAGTAACCTAAGGAATAGGGTTTGTGTATTAAGTCAAAATATAGAGAACTAACGAGCTATGAGCTGGAAGTCACTTTCATCGAGAAAGATATGGGATGAGTACAATATTGTTGTCCCTAATGCCCAAGAAATTAACGAAGAGTATCAGCGTGCAAGTGATGAAATAGTTTCACAGCAATCTAGTCACGTTGATATCAGTTACGACACTGGCGGGGAACGTCAGTCACTGGATTTATTTACTCCGAATACGGAATCGCCATCGCCAATTCTGGTTTTTTTCCATGGAGGCTATTGGAAAGCAAATAGTAAAAACCTGAGACGATTTCCAGCACAAGCTTATACAGATAACGGTATTGCCTGGGGGCCCATTAATTACCGCCTAGCACCTGAATTTTCAATTGATGAAATTGTGCATGATGGTAGAAATGCTATCGCCTGGCTTTACCGGAATGCTAAAGATTTTAATTGTGATCCCACTAAAATTTATGTTGCCGGCAACTCGGCTGGTGGTCACATGATTGCAATGCTGTGCGCCCATGGGTGGCAATCTCGGTATGATGTTCCCGACGATGTGGTTAAAGGTGGCTGCGCTTTGAGTGGTTTGTTTGATTTGGAACCTTTGCTTCAAGCTGAAGCGAATGAGTGGTTGAAAATGGACACCGAAACCGCGCGACGAAATAGTCCTGTGGATGTATTGCCAGCGAGAGGCACAAAAATGATCATCACTTGTGGAAGTGATGAAACTAATGAGTTCAGACGTCAATCCCGTGATTATGCTGAACTAATTAGAAATGATGGAGTGGAAACGAATTACTTTGAAATGGAAGGTGATAATCATTTCTCTATTATTGGTCAACTAGCA
>JAQWLX010000101.1 GCA_029247075.1 Halieaceae bacterium
TCTGGAATTGCATGCCCCCGCCCCCCATTATAAAAGTTCACAACATCGCGGAGGGATTCAAAACGACCCGAGTGCATATAGGGCGCTGTCAACGCAATGTTGCGGAGGGTAGGCACCCTGAATCCCCCTCGTTGTGAGGGGAAAAATTTTCCAGCACCCTGATCAAACTCTAATCCATTAGGTTCGGGGGTGCCGATTACGGCTATCTGCTGATTGCTGAATAGGGGAGGATTATGACATTCTGAACAGCGCGATACTGAGGAACGAAAAATATTTAGGCCTACTAACTCATTTGTTTTTAAGGCATTATCATATCCATGCGCATACTGATCATATCGGCTATTGAGTGATATTAATGAAGATTCAAAAGCAGCTATAGCAGTAAAAACTTTGTCTAAGGTTATATTAGCCTTAGATGCGCGAGGGAAAGCTTCTTTAAACAAATCAAAATATATTGAATTTGAGTTCAAATCCTCTAGCACAGTATCGGGATCATTACCCATTTCTTCTTCGGAAAAAAGAGGTCCTTTCATCTGATCTTCAAGACTGGATGAACCACCATCCCAGAGAAGTTTCGAAAAAAAACCGATATTCCAGAGCGAAGGAGTTGATCTGTCCAATCTTTTTCCTTTAATACCAACACCTAAGGCTTTTCCATCAGAAAACCCTTTATCCGGGTGATGGCACGAAGCGCAGCTTAATGAATGATCTCTCGACATCAAGGGATCGAAGAACAAGAATTTTCCCAAATCTATCTGCTGAGGAGTAAATCGATCTCTAACAAACGGTAAGCCAGTTTTTAAACCACCAATACCCGCACCTTGTAAAGAATCATATCGTTGATAAAGGCTTCGAAGTTGACAGACATCTTCCGTTAACTGAAACCCTGGCGGACAATGTGTACTGAGCTGAAAACGTTGGTCGTCAGCGATAGCTGCTATTGCGTGACCAAGGGCTATTGCTGACAAGATAATTTTAATTATCAAACTACTTCCTTAGTTCACCGAAAATAAAATACTCACTAATAATACATAAAATTGAAAAAGCAAATCACCAAAGGCATAAGCCGCCTCGATTCTGATCGATTTGTCGCAATTCAAAGTATCTTCAAAATGCACAATTAGGGATTAAAAGCATTATCCATTGGGTGTTTGTTGCCGATATAATAAAGCATCTAGCTTACCAGATAGCAGCAGCATCTAAACTTCTAATAAATCCCAGAGAATCTTTCATGGCACAGCACCCAATTCCTCTCAAAACACGTTTTTTTTATGGGGCAGGGGGTGCAGCCTATGCGACAAAGGAAGCTGCTTACATCTCATTCATCTTATTATTTTATACTCAGATTTTGGCCCTCGATGCCGCCGTGACAGGCGTGGTTTTAGCGATAGGGATCTTGTGGGATGCCATTACTGATCCATTGGTAGGTGCCTACTCTGATAAATTAAAAAGTCGTCTAGGGCGAAGACACTTTCCAATGTCTGTGGCAATACTGCCAATGGGAGTTGGTTTTATAGGTCTATTTTCTCCACCTTCTTTTGTATCGGATTCAACCTACCTTTTACCGTGTTGGCTTCTATTTTGGTCGCTCTGGGTCCGCTCCTTTGTGACGTTGTTCTCGATACCTCATCTGGCTTTAGCCACGGAAATTACCAGTGATTATGAAAACCGAAGCGAGGTACTTGGTGCGCGATTAGCCTGCATGTTTATGGCTAGCGTATTGCTTCCTGCTCTGGCTTTTGCATTTTTATTTGTTGAAGAAAATGGGATTGACGGTCGATTTATCAAAGAGAATTACTACTACTACGGTGTTATTTCCTGTGTGCTGGTTTGGTTAGTGGCCACAACAACTGTCATAGGAACAAGGCAATACGCTAAAAGCTCTACTGTAGAAAAAGATTTGAATTCTAAGACTAGCCTCGCAAAGATGTGGCAAGACCTTAAATTAACATTAGATAATCAACTTTTTCGTGCTCTAATCGCCTTTGAAATTCCTTTTAGCATGGCATATGGGGTGCTAATTTCATTAAATATGTTTGCATGGACGTATTTCTGGCAGTTTAGCGCGACACAAATATCCATCTTACTTTCTGTGCCTAGCCTGGTCGCAATCCTAATGGTTATGTTCTCACTAAGACCATTAAGTAAGCGATGGGAAAAACATCAACAGGTCAAATTTTCTATGTGGATTTTGTTTTTAAATTGTTTATGGCTGTACCCATTACGTTTGACCGATTTAATCCCAAGCACATCAGAGAACCTTAGCTTCACTCTCAACTTGATGGTTATGCTGATCTTTATGTACTTCTTTCTCCTTCGTTCTATAAACGTTCAATCAATTACCGTCGATGTCACCGATCTACACTTGCTACGCCATGGTCAGCTGCAGGAAGGTAGTTTCCTGAGTATAATTAATTTTTGCCAGAAATTTGCAGCCATTTTTGGGCCAATATACGGCGGCATTGCGCTTGACTATATCGGCCTGGAAAATCAGCTCGAGCCTAGTCAAGTCGTATATGACAGCCAGATAGATCTGATAATTGCAATGGGCATAGGTGTGATTCCTTTGACATTATTATCACTCTATTTGGGGAATAAAATTTTGTTCCCTCGAGAAGAAGTATTATCGATTCAGTCCGCGCTAGAGTTAAAGTTAAAGTTAAAGTTAAAGTTAAAGTTAAAAAAATAGTATTTTAATAAGAAGGTTAATTTCTAATGGATTATGATCTATTTGTAATAGGTGCAGGTTCGGGCGGGGTTAGAGCTGCCAGAATCGCATCTGATTTAGGAGCCAAGGTTGCAATAGCCGAGGACCTGTATCTTGGTGGAACGTGTGTAAATGTCGGTTGTGTACCAAAAAAAATATACGTTTACGCTTCAGAATTTCGAAACGCTTTTGAAGACGCCCAGCCATTCGGATGGTCGAAACAGTCTAGTTCTTTTGATTGGCGAAAACTTCGTGACAACAAGTCTAATGAAATAAAGCGGCTCAATACGATATATCAAAAGCTTTTAGAGAACTCGGGCGCTGAGATAATTAATGGTCGAGCCAAATTACTCGATTCAAATACAATTGAGGTCGATAGTAAGTTTTATAAAGCGGAAAAAATCTTGATCGCCACTGGCGGATGGCCATTCGTACCTGATTTCCCTGGGAGCGAACATGCTACCACCTCAAATGAGATTTTTGATCTAGAGGAACTGCCTAATCGTATTCTGGTAGTCGGCGGTGGCTATATAGCGGTAGAGTTCGCTGGCATCTTTAATGGTTTGGGCAGTAAAGTAACTCAAATCTATCGAGGGTCACTATTCCTGAGAGGCTTTGATAAAGATGTTCGAAATCACGCAGCCAGAGAAATCACTAAAACTGGCGTGGATCTGCGTTTCGAGACGAACATCATTGAAGTCGAAAAACACAGTGACGAATATCATGCCCATCTAGACGATGGAACGATCCTTATTGTCGATTCGATTTTGTGCGCGACCGGCAGAAAGCCGAACTTACAAGACCTTGGTCTCGAGAATGTTAATATTGAAATTGGTCCCGATGAGAAGTTAGTGATTCATGAGGATTTTAGCACTAATCAACCAAGTATTTTTGCTTTGGGAGATGTCATTACCGGACCAGAACTCACACCAATCGCGCTCGCTCAAGGAATGCATTTTGCTCGTAAGCAATTTGGTAACTTGGAGACCAAACTAGAATACGGATTCATTCCAACCGCTGTATTTAGTCAGCCACCTATTGGCACAGTGGGTTTTACGGAAGACGAAGCGGAAAAAGAGTTTGGAGAATTTAGCATCTATAAGTCATCCTTTCGTCCAATGAAAAATACTATCAGCGGGCGCAACCAAGAGACTTTCATAAAACTTATCGTCGAAAACAAGTCCGACAGAGTTGTGGGGATCCATATGGTGGGACCTGATGCAGGAGAAATTATTCAAGGTATGGCGATTGCGCTAAATGCCGGAGCAACTAAATCCGTATTTGACGAAACGATTGGTATCCATCCCACTACCGCTGAAGAATTTGTCACTATGCGCACTGTTTGGTCGGAATCCTGACAATGGAGCTTGGCGCTTGGGGAGCCATCCTGCTTATGTTTGTGGGGTTCGCTGCGGGATTTTTAAATGTAATCGCTGGCGGAGGTTCTACACTATCAGTTCCCGTTATGATATTTATGGGTTTGCCAGCACCAATTGCAAACGGAACAAATCGCATAGC
The DNA here is from genome assembly GCA_029247075.1 of Halieaceae bacterium. Classification (GTDB taxonomy): domain Bacteria; phylum Pseudomonadota; class Gammaproteobacteria; order Pseudomonadales; family Halieaceae; genus CABYJX01. The sequence goes on from JAQWLX010000101.1 coordinate 4,226, forward strand.
TATATTGGCACAAAATATTACTGCAGTAGTTACATTTTTTAGGCGTGGTTACTTCGATTTTAGGTTAAGTCTTTCTCTAGCCATTTGCGCTATTCCAGGGGCAGTGGCCGGTGCACTCGTTGGCGTTGAATTTCAGGGGATTTGGTTTAACAGAATCCTCGCGATAATTATGTTTGGCATTATGCTAATAAACCATCTAGCGAAAAAAACGGCGCCTACCAAAAAGATAGTAACCAGCAGAATTCGACTCGTTATTGGTCATCTAATGATGACGGCAGTTGGGTTTTGGGGTGGATTTATCCAAATTGGAGTAGGATTTTTGATCATGCCTATATTATCAGGTGTAATCGGTTTGGATCTGGTCCGAACCAATATGCACAAAGTTTTTATAATAGGAACATATACCGTGGTCGCTTTAGCAATATTTGCAAGTAATTTAGAGATACCTTGGATGATTGGCTTAGCTCTGGCATCAGGCAACATGCTAGGTGGTTACCTTGGTGCTCGAATAAGTATATCTCAAGGCGATCGATTTATTCGCATAGCACTAAACATTGTTTTAGCGTGCTTCATTGTGCGGCTTCTTGTGATTACCTAGATCTATACACTTCCGGATTAACACAAAATGGCATTGGGCGACCAGCAATGGCAGCAACAGCATTTTCAACGGCGAGCTCAGCCATTCTTTTTCTCGTTGAAGCAGTAGCACTTCCAATGTGTGGAGAAAATACAATATTTTTTAGGTTTAAAAATGTACTTCGGGCTTGGAGAGGTTCTGTCTCAAAAACATCCAATCCGGCGGCGGCTAAATGACCAATTTTCAGCGCGTTGGCAAGAGCAGTCTCGTCTACTATTCCTCCTCTTGCAGTATTAATTAGTATCCCGCCTTTTTTCATTGACATTATCCGTTCATGGTCAAAAAAGAGCAAAGTCTCACTGGTGCGAGCAATATGAATACTGACGTAGTCGCTTTCGGCAAGAAGTTCATCCAACGTGACTAGCTCAACGTGTTCAACATCTTTTTGCGTCCTGTTCCATCCCAGCACTCGCATTCCAAATGCTTTCCCCCTCCGAGCGACCGCTTTACCAGTTTCACCAAGGCCGACAACACCTAAGGTGGCGCCGTGAACGTCCTTTCCTAGAAAAAAATCAGGAGACCACGGCATATCTGACATCCATTGGCCTTCTCGAACAAATTTATCTGCTTCCGCAATTCTTCTGGCAGCAGCGAGTAGTAAACCAAAGGCTAAATCTGCTGTCGTCTCCGCAAGCACTCCTGGCGTATTTCCAACAGGTATATTTCTATTAGTCGCTGCGGCTACATCAATATGATCTACCCCAACAGACATGCTAGAAATAAAATTAAGCTTTTCTTGGTTTTCTAATAAAGATCTCGTAATTTCGTCAGTAAGGAGGCAAATTATCCCATCCCTATCGCAAATTGCCGAAAATAGCTCAGTTGGAGTCATTGGCTTGTTACCTGTCCACACCTCTAAATCGCAAATACCACTCAAAGGACGAAGTATATCTTCGGGGAGTCTATAGGTAACAAAAACACGTTTCAAAGCCATAGGTATTTAATAAAATCTAACAAAAATGAATATTTTTATCGGATCTAACTTAGATAATGAGTCCGCCATCGACAACTATACACTCACCATTGGTGTACTTCGATGCGTCGGAAACTAGGTAGAGTATTGTTCCAGACATATCTTCCGGTTCTGCTGTTCGTCTCAAGGGAATAGACTGGATAGCTGTTTCATAAATTTCATTATGCTCAAATAATGCGCTGGCAAATTTTGTTCTAGTTAAGCCGGGCAATATAGCGTTGCACCGAATGCCTAAAGGACCACATTCCTTAGCAAACGCACGAGTCATGTTCACTATCGCAGCTTTTGTGATGGAATAAACACCTTGCATCGGCCCTGGTTGGATAGCCGCTATTGAAGCCGTATTAACAATTACACCTCCATTATTCTCTCTCATCAATTTTCCAGCTTCAACAGACATAAAAAAATATCCGCGAACATTTACATCAACAGTCTTTGTGTAAGCACCAAGATCAGTATCGAGGATATGACCAAAATACGGATTGGCAGCGGCATTATTAATTGAGATATCTAGTTGTTCATGTTTGTTGCGAATGTGGTTGAATAGCGACTCGATGTCTTCCATGCTCCCCGCATGACATGCAAAAGCCTCTGCGCTACCACCGGCCTCCCTTATTGAGGACGCAACAACTTCACAGCTTTCCTGTCTTCTGCTAGATACTATTACATGGGCTCCCTGCTCTGCTAATAACCGCGCTGCAAATTCTCCAATCCCTCGACTTGCACCACTAATTAACGCAATCTTGCCTTTTAAATCAAAAAGTTTTGTCGGCATGAAATATCTCCCTAAACTAAAATTGATTTTGAATCTTATTTGCTAATGATATTACTAAATTAGTTCCGAACGTTCATATTGCCATGAGTTCTATGACCAAGGGTAAATAGGGCCCAACAAAGATAGATACTTATCAGTACTGCACAGCCAAACCACGCACCATTAAATCCGACTAGCGGTAAAAAAGCGCTCGCCAACATAGGGCCAACAACTCTGCCCCAAGCAGCAGCAGAGCTAGTCGTTCCTAAAATTTGCCCGCGGAACTTTGATGGCGTTCTATAACTTGTTATTGTATTTAATAAGGGCATACATAACGTTGCCCCTGTCAATGCAATCAAGATTGCAGTAACCATAAAAATTGGCTCACTAGTTAACGATGCCATCAATAGTCCAAAAAAGAAATTCATTACTCCTAATCGAAGCAATTTTATTTCTCCAATCATTTTGACGACTGGCCCGATAATCAATCCTTGAGTAAACACCATAATGCCCCCAACGACTCCAAAAACAACACCAACCTCACTAGGCCCCCAACTCAGCAAAGAGCCAACCCATATTGGAAATAAATATGTTGACCAGCTTACACCTGCTGTATGGAGCACATATTGGAGAATTAGGAGTCCATTCCCGGTCTCTTTAACAATAGACCAAGTCGAAATTCCAGGTTCATCGCTTGGGTACATCTCACTCTGATCGGCTAATTTTAGTGGCTTAGATTCCTTCAAAAAAATAGCCGCCGCAAATGTCGCTAGCAGAGAAGCAGAACCGGCCAAGAAACATGGAGCCATAAAGTTACCCGCATCTCCAGATAAAAGACCCCCTAAAGAAGGGCCCAGAACAAGGCCCAAACCAAAAGCAGCTCCAATCAAACCCATACCTCTAGCTCGATTATCTGAGCTGCTTATATCTGCCATCATTGCCTGTGCAACGCCAAAGTTTCCTGCCATTAGTCCCGCAAATGCTCTAGCTACAAAAATCATCCATAAATCCTGCACAATGCCAAGAAAAAAATAAGCTAAAGCACCACCGATTAAACAAATGATTAGCACTGGTTTTCTTCCTATCCTATCTGACAAACGACCCCAAAAAGGACCCACGATTCCTGCACAGGCAGCATGCGATGCAATGATCAGAGCTATATCAGTGTTGCTAGCACCTAATTCAGGCGATAAAAATGGAAGGATAGGAATAACGATACCAAACCCAATGGTATCCAAAAGCACAACTGTGAAAACAATAGGCATGTACCAAATGGTAACCGCTCGAAAATTAGTGCTCAGATGGCTCTAATTCTCCCAGCGCGACACCTCAGAAATATGCAGGCCAAATAAATCAAGCGCCCGTCCCGCAGTCTGCGTAACTATATCATCTATCGTGACTGGCTGTGCGTAGAATGCTGGCACTGGCGGCGCTATGACCGCGCCCATCTCCGAAAGTTGCGTCATTGTTCGTAAGTGCCCTGTATGTAATGGAGTTTCTCGCACCATTAAAACTAGGCGGCGCTTTTCTTTTAATATCACATCAGCTGAACGTGTCAGCAAACTAGAAGTTACTCCCGTAGAAATTTCGCTCATTGTTCTTATGGAACAAGGAGCAATTAACATCCCTGAGGTTAAAAAAGAACCGCTTGCGATAGATGCCCCGATATTTTTAACAGAGTAAACCTTGCTAGCCAGTTCATTGACTTTCGCAACAGACAAGTCAAGCTCATGACGTAAAGTTAACTCCGCCGATTTTGTCATCACAAGATGAGTCTCAATATTATTATCTCGGAGTAGTTCAAGTGCACGTATTCCATATACGATGCCTGATGCGCCACTTATACCGACTATTATTTTATCCGTCATAGTTTTTTATTTTCCTTTAAGAGGGTTACTCTATCAATACTCAGGCGTGCTTTCACCGTTTAAGCTGATCTTCAATATTTTTTTAGTTAAAGTTGGCCAATGGTGACAGGAAGATAGATACCTCTAATTCTGGATCTAAAATTTACTTGTAAACACTTGCCTAACTAATCTGTTGAAGCATTTCTCCCATTTTTTTGTGCAAGATATTTATAGCCTTTAGCGGTCGAACCATTACTTTAAACTCTACAATCAGTCCCTCGTCATTTAATGAAATCAAATCCACGCCATTTACTAGTATCTCATCTATCTCACATTCAAATTCTAGAACCGCATGCTTATCAACTACAATTTCCTTTGTATAACGAAAGTCTTCCTTAAAAACGTGAGCTGCTGCAGAAAGGTAAAGAAAAGTAATGTCTTTCCCAAGCTGTGGAGAATGAACGACTGGAGAATAAAAAACACAATCTCTGTCGAGAATATCGGCTAGAAGCCCGTGGTCTTGAGTTCGAACCACTTCGTGCCAAGTTTCAATGCTATTCAAAATTCTACCTCCAATAAAACCTTTATCGATTAAATACTACAATAGCGCAAGCAAGGTACAGATATGAACTATAGCGAAGAATCTTCGAGATACTCTTGCTCAATAAGTCGCTGTCTCTCAAATCTAGATCCACCCGCCAATTTATCCGCCTGGTCTAATTGCTGCTTATACCTATTTTTACGATAACTCGCGACGAGATTAGAAAATACGGTCGAATCCTCCTCACCGGCAATAAGTGCTTCTATAAAAGCAATATCAATTCCCACGCGATAAGCAATACGAGAAGGTCTTATTTTGTGTGCGTGGAACAAAGCAACAATATGCATCTGTTTTTCACGACTAAACTGACATTGGCAAGAATAACCCAAAGGGGGGCTGGGAGCTCTCTTGTCATTACCAGCCAAATATTGTTTCTCGGCCATGTTATTCCTTTGGTTGAAAATTTTCGTATATACATCCGGTTCAGTTATATATAGCCTAGTCTGGTAAGCTGTGCAAAAAATAAATTCTTATTTGATCTTTTGTTAGGAGACACAAATGAATGCCCCTCATCAAGCTGTTATTAGTCCAAATTTGGAAATGACGATGAAAGAGAAACTTCAGATTCAACGAGAAAGTTATCTTAAAGAGGGATTTGTAGATGCGGATACCAGAATTGACCGCATTGATCGAGCTATTGATGTATTGATCCGATTTTCAAATAAAATTAGTGATGGTTTGGATAGCGATTTCGGTTGTCGCCCTCACCAAGTCACTATGCTATCAGACGTTCTAGGCTCCATTGCATCTCTTAAACACGCTAAAAAACATGTAAAGACTTGGATGAAATCTGAAAGACGAGCAACCGCCTTCCCACTAAATATTCTGGGAGGAAAATCCCGCATCGAATATCAACCAAAAGGGGTGGTAGGCCTTGTGGCACCCTGGAACTTTCCTGTGTCGATGGTTTTTCAACCGATGTCCGGGATTTTTGCCGCGGGTAATCGAATTATGATCAAACCATCTGAATATACTCCCAATACTTCAAAAATTATTGAGGAGATGATAGAGGAAGTTTTTTCCGAAGAAGAAGCAATTACAATTTGCGGTGGGCCTGAAGTTGGGCAAGCATTTTCATCTCTGCCCTTCGACCATATGATCTTTACCGGCGCCACCAATATCGCACGCCATGTAATGGCTGCTGCAGCACAAAATCTCGTTCCGGTAACGCTGGAGCTTGGAGGTAAATCTCCTGTGGTGATATCACGTTCCGCTAAGCTAAAAATGAGTCTGGAGAGGATTTTGCTTGGCAAGACACTTAACGCGGGTCAAATTTGTCTAGCGCCAGACTATCTAATGATACCGGAAGAAGATTTAGATGAAGTAATTGCTATTGCAAAAGATATAGTTTCCGCTATGTATCCAAATATAAGTGAAAATCCGCAATATACCGCTATAGTTAACAAGCGACACTTTGACCGGCTTTCGGGATATCTGAATGAGGCCAAGGAAAGAGGGCTGGAGCTGATTTCACTTCATTCATCGAACCATGGTGATCCTGAGAATGTGAAGTCTCAGAAGATACCTCCTATTTTGATTCCAAACCCTCAGGAAGACATGGCAATAATGCAAGAAGAATTGTTTGGTCCGATTTTGCCAGTGAAGACATATCGAGATTTTGAGGAATGTATATCTTACATTAACTCTAAGCCTCGGCCACTCGCAGTATATTATTTTGGAAATGATGGCTCAGAAGAAAGTGATTTGATTTCAAGAACCACATCGGGTGGCTTCTGTATTAATGATGTAATAATGCAGGTTGCCCAAGAAGATCTTCCATTTGGAGGAGTAGGAGATAGTGGTATGGGTTCTTACCATGGTTTAGAAGGATTCAGAACATTTAGCCACGCGAAATCAGTGTACAAACAGACCAAGATCAATTTCGCCAAGCTGGGTGGTCTAATGCCGCCCTACGGAGAAAGCACAGAGAAATCTATAAAGATGCAACTTAAGAAATGAAACCGCGTAAAGCAAAAAATTGAGCGTTTCACCTTTCGCAGGAGTTTTAATCTCAAAGATTTTATAATTTATATTAGAATGAAGAAATCAATACCGGACGTTTTTAGTTTCATTCTATGGAAGCTGGTAAAGAGTAATCTTGTTAAATGAACTTTATGTGCTGAATTTACTCCAAAAGATTATTTAACGTTTTTTCGACTTTCGCTTGTTCTCCATATTAGATCTATTCTTCATTATTCTAATAAATTTGAGCGTGATTATTTTGATGGGTAATACTTTTAAAAAACCAATCGTAATTGCACACCGTGGCGCTAGCGGTTACTTACCAGAACATACTCTTGTTTCAAAGGCAGTAGCACACGCGATGGGAGCAGATTTTCTTGAACAAGATGTTGTCTTGACGAAAGACTCCGTTCCAATAGTTCTGCATGATATTTACTTGGAGTCGACCACTAACGTAGCGGATATCTTTCCAAATCGTCGGCAAAGTGATGGTCATTTCTACGCACTAGATTTTGATCTAGATGAAATTCGTCGACTCTCGATAAATGAACGGCTGACAATTGATGGTAACTCTTCCTATACCCCTGTATTTGAAAACCGGTTTCCTTATATTGAGAACTTGTTCAAAATCCCAACCCTGAGAGAGGAACTTTCTATGATCTCGGGGCTTAATAAAAGTCGGGGCAAAACAGCTGGGATCTATGTAGAACTAAAATCTCCCAGAATACATTGGGACGCCGGATATGATATTGCCGATATTGTCATGACTGAGCTAATGCGGTCCGAATATAGACCCTTAGGTTCGCCCATTTATATTCAATGTTTCGATGATGCCACACTAAAATATATCAAATTCGACCTGAAAATTGAGTACTCTCTTATACAACTGGTAGGTGAAAATATATGGAAGGAGGACACTTGCGCAAACTATGAGGAATTAAAAAGCCGAGGTGGACTCCAAGGCATTTCAAATTATGCCGACGGGATAGGTCCTTGGATCGAGCAGATATTTTTAGGCCTTAACCGATCAGGAGATCCAGTTGCTTCTGACCTGGTTTCCAATGCTAAAGAGTTTAATTTGTTAGTCCACCCGTATACTTTCCGAAAAGACAAATTACCACAAGGTATGGAAACTTTTGAACAATTACTGAGATTTTTTTTAATTAATCAAAGGGTTGATGGAATATTTACTGATTTTCCTGACCTAGTAATTAACTTCATTGAAAAATCCCAACATGATTAGTCGCAAAAAAAATGACCCTCTTATTAATGTAAGATATCCAACGTGGGCACAGGTTTGACCCTCAACGAATTATTGGATAATTGGTATTGTAGCGTCGTTCGCTCTTTATTTTGGGTGTATGGTAGCGGTTGTTTCATGCGTCGCTTCCATGAAAGTAAAATCTTATTTTATTGATTTATTTCTTAGTAAATAATTCTAAGCGTGCTCAGTTAGTTTACGCAAAGAACGGTAGGCTATCGTGCTGAAAGGCATATATGGCCCAGCGACAATTCCAATTAGTGGTCATATAAATAGAGAGGAAAAAGTTGTTGGGTGCTTATGCGGGAGGAGAGTGATACATGAAAATAAAAAATAATCGACGAACTAAGATTGTTTCTACAATCGGGCCTAATAGCGAATCTGCCGACATGGTCTCGAGACTCATTAAGGCGGGTGTAGATGTATTCAGGCTAAATTTTAGCCATGGCAATCTCGATCAGCATTGCAGAGTCGCAAAGCTAATTCGCAAACACGCTGCCATTGAGGGTAGATATGTTGGGGTACTAGCCGACCTTCAGGGGCCAAAAATTAGGATTGGTGATTTTGTAAATGGTGAAGTCGATCTAAAGATCGGAGATAAATTTTCTCTCAATCTAACTGAAGAGGAAATAAAGGGGACTATTCGCGGCGTTGGTGTTCCCTATAAAGATCTATCCAAGCAGGTCAACTTGAACGATATTATGTTGTTAGATGATGGTCGCATACGGCTTAAGATTGATGAAGTTCAGGAAAGCGAGGTGGATTGCACGGTTCTTGTAGGTGGTAAATTATCTTCGCGTAAAGGGATTAATCGCCTTGGCGGTGGACTTGCTGCAGCAGCCCTGACTGATAAGGATGTCAGTGATATAGACTGCTTTAAGTCGATCCGGCCAGATTTTGTCGCGGTATCCTTTGTTGGTAGTACCGATGATATTGATCGAGCAAAGGATCTTCTAAAAAATATAAATATTAATCCTTCTATTATCGCAAAAATTGAACGGGCAGAAGTGGTCGGTGATACTGATTTGCTTGATTCAATCCTGGAAGCAACGAGTGGGGTTATGGTCGCAAGAGGTGATTTAGGCGTGGAGGTAGGTGACGCTCAATTGATTGGCATTCAGAAGGATTAATATTTATATTTTTTAG
>JAQWLX010000108.1 GCA_029247075.1 Halieaceae bacterium
GATATTGACACCTCGCCGGGGAGGACCGAAAAACTGATAAAAATGGCTCGAGAAGTCTTCGGCGATGATATGGTATTAATGATAGACGGAAATGGCTCATACTCGGTCAAAGAGGCAATTCGAATCGGCCGCATCCTAGAAGAATACAACTACGCATTTTATGAAGAACCAATTCCATGGGACTGGTATGAGGAACAAAAACAGGTAGAGCTAGCGCTTGATATCCCGATGGCGGGCGGCGAAGAGGAATTCGGTATGCATGCCTTCCGTTATCTTATCGGGAACCGAGTATTCCAAATAGTACAGCCCGACCTTTTCTATTTTGGTGGAATGATTCGAACAATGAAAGTTGCTCGGATGGCAGAAGCTGCTGGACTAAAAATCACTCCACACATTTCTGCCGGAGGTCTAGGTTTTCTCTATATGCTCCATATGATTTCAGTCTGCCCTGCTACCTATGACTACCACGAATTCAAGATGTTCGATACTTGGGATGCTAATCTCACCGAATTTCATATCGAGAGCAAGGGGGCCCCTTTTGAGAGTAAGAACGGAATAATCAAGATTCCAAAAGGACCGGGATTAGGCGTCGAGATAGATCCAGCCTATGTTAAAACACATAAAGTATTTAACGGATAAGTCTGGCGCACCTTGATTATCTACTCATTACAAAATTATCATGTCTAACCTCGAATCCCAGTCTAATATTCCAGCAGAAAAAGGTGTTTGGCTATTTGTATATTTTGATTTGCTTGCTTTTGGCGCACTGTTTGGAACTTTTCTGTACTATCGATCAATACAACCCGATGTCTTCCTAAAATCGCAAAATGCTTTGGATGTTAACCTAGCAACACTAAACACTTTACTGCTTCTAACCAGTTCGCTGTTTGTCGCACTCGCCGTCAACAGAGCTAGAAGCTCCCATTTAGAGGAACTCTCGAGCAAAAGAAAAATTGAAAGATGCCTTCTTCAAGGCGCATTTGTCTGCGGTCTGAGTTTTTGTTTGATAAAGGTTATCGAGTATACGAACAAGTTTGAAGAGGGATTTACCTTAATCACGAACGACTTTTTTATGTTCTATTTTGTTCTAACCGGCATTCATGCTTTTCACGTCATTTTAGGATTGTGTTTACTTGGATTTTTAATTAGAGAAGTAAGTAAAACCCACTTTGACAGTAATAGTATCAGCTTCATGGAAGGCAGTGGCTGTTTCTGGCACTTGGTCGACTTTCTTTGGGTTATTTTATTCCCTTTGCTCTACGTTTTAAATTGACTGTATTTAATGATCATGAAGAATAAATTAGAAAAACAATTTACCCTGGTTTGGTTAGCGTTGGTGGGATTAACCTTCGTATCGTGGTTTCTATCAGAGGGATCCGCTCAACCGGTGTTATTTGGAATGTCCGGTCCCAATTTGGGAATTCTGGTACTAACTATTTCTATATTTAAAGTTTATCTTATTATCAGTTTTTTCATGGAATTACGTACCGCACCTTTTGCGTTCAGATTCAACTTCGAAATAGTATTATTTGTGATGTGGCTTTCCCTAATATGGCTTTATTCTCTCTAGTAAACAAAAAGTCCTAAATTATTACTAGGATTTAGGCTAACTCTTTGGCCCGAAGGGCGGACTTCCTAATCAGTACCGCTATCATGATAAGCCATAGCACGAGAGCAATCACGGGGAGCCAGAACCCGAACAAACCGTCCCACGCAAATGGTCCGGCATGATAAAAGAATATTAACTGTCCAGGCAAAACAAAAATAGCAAGCCATAAGGAGAGATAACCACTCCATCTTGGAAAAGAAGGAACATCTCGCTCGTCCAAAAAGGACCCTAACACCACGGTCACCACGCAGGGCATAAAGAGCGATAACCCACCAACAAACTGCAACCAACCAATGTCATTTAATAACTGAATCAATTCTGGTGATCTATTCAAGCGATAGGAGGCAATGAGCCACCACATTGCCGGATAAAAAGTTAATATTGCAGTACCAACACCACCAAGCACTTGCCAGATGGCTAACATACCAAAACGCCCTTCTATTTGCTCCAGTTCAAGGGCAACAGCAATAGAGAAAGGCATAAAAAAGACAGCACTAAACATGCAAATAATCATGCCTGTCCTAATTCTAAGCGCGTCACTCTGGTAAATTGAACTTATCTCCGCTGCTCCACTAGCGGGTTCATGAGGAGGTAGATAACCAGCGACTAACTGAAATCCTAAACCAAGAAGAAATACATATAAAATCCCAGACCAAAATCCGAAAAGTTGCATTTTGTAATTCAAATTCATTTCGCTAACCTGGTAACATTTTCTGGTAAAAAATAAAAACAACTATAACGTAAAAGGTACAACAAATTTAGCATGCTACATCTCTCAATGATTATGGTTCGATACCATAGAATTCATGAGGATTCCTGCTGAGAATATTCCAAACGGCTGCTTCGGATAATTCGCTTGATTGCGACATTCTTTTTAACCTGGCAATCGCATCGATCTCCGACGCCATATCTGCGTGACCAAAATCGGATCCGATTATTAGATTCTCCTCTCCTCCCAAACCGACTAAGGTAGCAACATCGTCGTATGTATCACAAGCGATGTACAGGCGATGCTCCCTCAATAGCTCTTTGTCAAAATCAAAAGACTTCATCCAGCTCATTCGATCTGCGCAACGACGTAATTCCTTAATCATATATGGCAGCCATGAACCGGAAGTCTCTATAAAACCAAACCTGAGAGATTGAAACGCAGCTGCAACGTTGTTTGTCACCAGAGCGTGGAAAGCTTCGAGTACCGGAACTGTAAATACCAGCATACTGTCAAATGCATGCGGATCAGCATCGGAGAAAGCTGGGTCTCCAGTCCCCAAGTGAATGCAAATTGGAATATTCAGAGCATCTGCAGCATCGTACAAGGGGAAAAAATAAGGGTCGCTGGGAAGCCGATTCCCAGCTTCTCTTCCTTTTTTCAAAACTCCACATGCACCATGCTTGACAGCAAAATCTAGCTCTTCCAATGCAGCTGATATTGTCATTAAAGGCAACGGCGCCACCCATCTCAAGCGTCCATTCCCCTCCTTCCATTTGTCTGCCATCCACCGATTATATGCCCTGCATAGGGCTAGCTCGACTTCAGGACGGCCACTTACCTGACTAAGAAATAGCGACGGATAAAGAATCTGAATATCCACCCCAAGGCTATCCATTTGTTTAAGCCTAGCCGGCACATCTCGAAGTTCACGGACACGCTCCACGGTGCCTGTGCGCTCATCATCTCTGACACGTCTAACTCTGAGATGCCCATCAATTATCCAATAGCGATTGTAACCCTTAATAGTCACCCCTTCCGAATTTCTCTCATCGGGAACAACTGTGAGCGGTTGAAATTTTTTCTCATCAGCATCGAGATAGCTCCACGTCTCTTCGGTCTCGTCAACATGAGTATCCGCATCGATGACCGCCATAAGCTCCTCCTCTCCGAGATATAAACGAATGTACCATAGTACTAGTCAATCAATTAATTCGTCCAGAACCTCGTTATCAGCATTTTAAAGTAATTTAATGAAACAACTAGTCAAGCGACTTTTGAAAACATACTATTGAGGGTTAAATTCAAAATAATGTAGTAATTCTATTTAAGTTATATAGCTGATATTATCGAAGTAGAGTTTTGAATCGGTGATTGAATTACTCATCTTGGAGCAACCTAATAGATGCAATCATATATTAGAAAATTCAAGCCTCTGCATAAAGCTGGGCTACCTTTTGTCGCAATTACCCTCATACTACTAATCGTGGGATGCGATCATAGATCGATTGGCGAAACTCCCGATACCAGTAGTGCTCTGCCAAAAAATGATTCAGAGTGGCACTTTCACGGTCTTGATCAAAACGAGACACGTCACTCACCTCTTATCAATATCAATAAAAATAATGTCTCTCGGTTAGGCCTAGCATGGTCAACATCCTTGAGAAGCACAAGAGGCCTGGAAGCCACTCCAATAGTGAAAGAAGGAGTCATGTATGTGACATCGACCTGGAGTAGAGTATTCGCCCTCAATGCTAAAACTGGCGAAGTTATATGGTTTTTTGACCCCCTAGTCCCGCGGGAATGGGCACCAAAGGGCTGCTGTGATGTCGTTAATCGCGGCGTAGCCGTTGCCGGAAATCAGGTTTTCCTAGGCACTTTCGATGGACGTTTAATTTCTTTAAATGCTAGGGACGGTTCGTTATTGTGGGAAACAAATACCATAGATAAAACAAAACCCTACACGATTACGGGAGCACCCCGAATCGCGGGTGATAAAGTTCTTATCGGAAATGGTGGTGCCGATTTTGGAGTAAGGGGTTATGTCTCAGCCTATGACATGATCTCTGGAGAAATGAAATGGCGTTTCTATACTGTCCCCGCCGGCACTGATGGCCCGCATGAACATCCCGAACTAAATCTGGCGGCTAAGACATGGGATCCCAACAGCGCTTGGGAATTTGGTGGTGGCGGTACTGTTTGGGACAGTATGGCCTATGATCCTGAAATTAACCTGGTATATGTCGGGACCGGAAATGGATCACCTTGGCCAAACTTTGTCCGAAGCCCGGCGGGTGGTGATAATTTATTCTTGTCAACAATTCTCGCGTTAGACGCTGACACCGGCAAGATGGTTTGGTACTACCAAACCACACCCGGTGATAGCTGGGATTACACAGCAACGCAGCACATCATACTTGCCGATATCGAATGGGAAGGACAACCTCGTAAAGTTCTTTTTCAGGCCCCAAAAAATGGTTTCTTCTACTTAATCGATAGAGTATCAGGCGAGTTATTAGCAGCAGATAAGTATGTCCGGACTAGCTGGGCAACGCATGTCGATTTAAAAACAGGACGACCAAAACTGAGCGATACCGCAAACTATAGCGATCATGCCAGCATAGTGTTTCCAGCAACTCTAGGTGGCCACAATTGGCATCCGATGTCTTATAGTCCGAGGACCGGTCTAGTCTATATCCCAGCACAGGATGCAGCCACCTACTTTTCTCCAAAAAATATTTCAGTTCTATTGGAAAGCGATCATTATCCTAACCTCGATCAGGTTGTACCTGACCCATGGGTAGGCTTTTCAATTTTAATCGGATGGGACCCTATCAAACGAGAAATTGAATGGAAGCATGTGTATCCAAATTTTGCGAACGCTGGAGTTCTCTCAACCGCGTCGAATCTGGTAATTCAGGGAGACGCTGAGGGTTTTCTAAACTTCTATGATGCGGCCACTGGGAAGGTAATACATCGCATTCAGTTGGGAATTGGTATCATTGCACCACCAATCACCTATATGCTAGATGGGGAACAATACATCGCCATGGCGGCGGGATGGGGTGGAGCTACCTTTGTCCTGGCAGAGGCAGACATCGCAGCTAGAAAGTATCCTAATAACGGAAAACTCTTAGTTCTAAAGCTGGATGGCGAAATGATTCCAAAGCCCGATCCCCTCCCACGTCAATCAAAACGACGAGGAGGTTCAAAGTATATCGAATTATCAGATACTGAGACGTTGGGCAAGTCTGTATACAATATTCATTGTGGCGGTTGTCATGGCTGGTTCGGTCACTCAGGCCTTCTGCCAGATTTAAAAGATCTCAATGAGGATAAAATCAAAAACTTGAACTCCATTGTGCTAGACGGAGCTTTGGTTCCCTTAGGAATGCCATCGTTTAAAAATAAATTAAGTGAAAGTGATGTAGCTCATCTGCAATCTTATCTACTTGCAGTACAGAAAGACGATGCGCGCTGACATTGGTACTGGATGAACCTCACTCTCGATTTCAATGATCCTGATCTTATCGCCGATCCCTACCCTTTTTACGAAAAATTGCGTACTGAAAAGCCTGTCTTTAGAACAAATTTTGGAACTCAAAAAGTTATCGTGGTAAGTCGTTTTCCAGATGTTGCAAAAATACTAAATGATAAAGATACTCTCGTTAATAAACTCGGAACCAACAAACCAGACCAATTTAGAAATAGCCCCGCTGGAATGCTTTGGCGAAATGCAATATCAAGGATGGATCCTCCAGAACATACTGACCTGAGACGAGCTGTAAGCAAACAATTTACTCTTAAGAATTTGAGTTTCTTGAAACCAAGTATCGAGAAAATAACCCAAAATGTCTTTAATGACTTAGACTCCACCAGAATAGATGTCGTAGATGAAGTTGCTACGAAGATTCCTCTATTAGTTATCTGCAATTTACTTGGGATTCCTAAAGACGATTGGCAAAAGCTTCAAAAATCGACAGATCTATTTCTAAAAATATTTTTACCTGATCGCCTCTCTTGGGAAGAAGTGGAAGACGTCAATTCAGCAAGCCAGTATTTCATCGAATATTTCAGTGATCTTATAAAACATACTCAAAAAAACCCAGATTCGAATCTCACTTCAGACCTCATAAATGGCCCCCTAAGAGCCGGATCAGTTTCTATTGAACAGCTAATCGGTCTGTTGAGAGGACTTTTCACTGCTGGATTCGAGACTACTGCGGCTACTATTTCCGCAAGTTTTCTTGCCTTCTCCAAGCAAAAAGATCAATTTGAACAAATGCGTTTTAAAGAAAGTACTATCCCGAACGCAGTTAACGAAATTCTCCGTTGGGAAACACCTGTTCAGGCCATGATTCGTTATGCCAGCAAAGATCTGAAATTGGGGAATTTTGCTGTGGGCACCGGCGAAGCCCTTCTGCTACTAACAGGATCTTCGAACCACGATCCTATGCGCTATCAAACACCCAATAAGATTAATATATTTCGAGATTCAACAGACCACCATGCATTTGGAGGCGGGAGACACTATTGCTTAGGTTTTCATTTAGCGAAGTTAGAGATTGAAGCAGTATTGAGGGAGATGAGAAATAGATTCAGTGAGATAAATCTGGAGTGCGTTGAAATTCAAAGAAAACCAAATTTACAGTTCCGATCGATAACTACCCTGCCTGTGCGTCTGGTTGCCAAATAACTCACTACGTCAAACTGATCCCGTCAGATTCCGAAGATTGTTTAAAACCAATCAGTGATTTAGTCTCCAAATATTCTTCTAATCCTGCGACACCCCATTCTCTGCCATTGCCAGAATGCTTGAACCCTCCAAGAGGCGCCATAGGATCAATATCCGCGCCATTTATAAATACGCTACCCGTTCTAAGACGACGCGCTATAGAGATCGCATGAGTACGATCATCTGCATAAACATAGCCTGACAAACCGTAATTGCTATCGTTAGCAATCCTAATCGCATCCTCTTCATGACTATAGGGAAGAATACAAAGCACGGGGCCGAATATTTCTTGCCGAGCAATCTCCATATTATTTTTTACATCTGAAAAAATCGTGGGCTTAACAAAATAGCCCTTCGCCAAATCTTCTGGTCGGCCAATGCCTCCGCAAATCAATACCGCTCCTTCACTTATCCCGGTCTGAATCATCTTTTGCACTTTGTTGAATTGATTTTTATTTGCCAATGGACCTAATGTCACATTTTCTTCATTCGGATGGCCGATAACTGCTGAACCCGCAACAGAGGCAGCAATTTTCTCGGCTTCTTCCATTCGAGACTGTGGGACTAATAGTCTAGTGGGTGCAGCACATGATTGACCGGAGTTGACCATTAACAACGTAGTGCACAGCTCTACACCTTCTTCAAATTTCGGGTCGTCTAGCAAAATATTCGCTGACTTTCCTCCAAGCTCAGTAGTTACTCGTTTAACGGTCGAAGCCGCCCTTCTCGAGATTTCAGCCCCCGCGCGAGTGCTGCCAGTAAATGAGATCATATCAACGTCGGGGTGACACGAAAGCGCTGTACCGGTTAGTTCGCCATCGCCATGCACCAAGTTGAATACACCTGCGGGGACCTCTGCTGCATCAAAAACTTCCGCTAAGATTAACGCAGATAATGGGCTCAGCTCGCTTGGCTTCCATACAACCGTACATCCAGCCGCAATAGCCGGAAATACCTTACAAGCGATTTGGTTAATCGGCCAATTCCATGGAGTGATCAAGCCACAAACCCCAATCGGTTCTTTAACGATACAAGTAGTACTTTGAATAGTTTCAAAAGTATAATTCTTGAGAATTGAGATCGCTGTCTCAATGTGAATTGTTCCAGTCGCAGCCTGAACTCCTCTAGAAAGAGCAGTGGGGACACCCATTTCCAGCGTCATTGATTCAACAATATCATCGTAACGATTAGAATATTCTTTGGCTAACCTCTCCAAGATAGTCAACCGTTCTTGCACCGTGCTCTTTCCAAATCTGTCAAAAGCAGTTCGTGCAGCACTAACCGCCCGATTAATATCATCAGCATTTCCAACAACTACTGATCCAATCTTTTCCTCAGTGGCAGGGTTGATTATAGGAACCGTAGACGTAGATTGAGGACGCACCCAAACCCCATCCACATAAAAACGATCACAGTCATTCATCTCAAATTCCATAAGCTATTTTGTCCATGTGTGCGGATTTAGAAGTGTCGCGTTGAGACACGCAATATTGCTTTTTTTGTTTGAAACAATCTCATGCAGTTCTGCGCTAGGTTCACTTGAAGAGGGAGCGTCGGAAAATAATATTTTTGCCGTCTCAAGATTACTCCACTCTGCAAGCAGGATCCATTCTGGCTGAGATGACGGAAAAAGAGGATGCTTACCTGATTGCTTAGCCAAGCGAAGGCTGATCAGGCCACCATCAGGCTGATTTTTCAATTCGAAATAATCAGCAACAAACTGTTTTAATAGTTTTTCATCGGAACTCGTCAAATCAAAACATGTCGTCGAAATCACTGGTGAGTTAACTGCAGTTCTCCGACTGGGGCTAACCGAGCGACCACCAACTCCTTCGATCACAAACCCTTCCGTTGCCACCTGCTGATAAGTCGTATTGGAATGATTGCTGATTTTGTTTAAGACCTCATTTACCAACTGAGAGTCATTTTTTCTCACATCGATATAAGCATCGGAGGACAAAATTTCTACACTTGGAATTTCGTAAACATTGCAGATGAATGGTTCTCCAACAACAGAATGATAGGCATTGCAGCTAAAAAAACCGGTTCCGATTAAATCAGGCCCATGCCGGGTGTCATACCATTTAACAAATTCTGTCAAATATTCTCTTTCTACGTCCATTCTCACCACGTACAACAACGGTAACATAACGTTTTCCCCCGGTAGCAATACTTAACTTAGCTGGTTGGCAATTTAATCGACTCTTTGGAATATCCCAGAGCAGCCCCAAAATCCCCTGCAGACACCATCCCTGGTGACGCATTTGTGAGCAACAAAAGTGCTTCCCCTCTCTTTTCATGAAATTCTTCTAGAGTCTCACCTGTTCCGGGACAAATCAAAGAAGCAACTAAACCGCTCGTAATATTAGTCCCAACTTTGTCAGTAGCATAAGAAGAAACTAACATTCCTGTTGCAGAAGGTTGATACAATGAAACATCACCCTCAATTAACGGAATCGATTGTGGGCCGGTCATTTTACCGGTCAACTGTCCTCTATACTTTAGAACATTCAAACAGCCGCTAACCCCGACTGCAGGATCTGACAGAGCACCTCCTCCGAATTCAACCAACATAGAACTACCTCCTGAATCAACTACAGCTTTTGAGAGTTGGCCAGGTTGGGCAAAATTTGTAACCACTGGGGTATAACCAAAAGATGACGAAAATTCCAGATTCCCATAATCATAGGTATACCACAGCGCCATGGATGGTGTTCCAGAATGCAGGTCTACCACATGGTCTGCCTCATTCATTACAGTGTTCAGTACTGCATTTGCGATTTGGTTTGTTATAAATCCGGAATCCATTCCTGGAAATACCCTATTCAAATACAAGTGGTCTGGGCTCACCCTGGTACCAACTTCTAGCGCATACGGATTGGCTGCAGGGCATAAGATTACTCTACCGCACAAAGCAGATTCATTTGAAAGAACTTCTGCTAGCTGCCAAAGCGCAAGCGTAGCCAGAGGTTTATCGCCAAATATCCCACCCACAAAAGCAGTAGAAGGCCCAGGAGATCTCCCCTCCACAATCAAAAACCGTATCTGCCAAGGCATTCCGTCCGCTCGGCAACCGACGCTTATGTCATGCGACTTGACCTCAGGCATCTAAAAACTCCGGGATTACATCTTGGCCTACCTGTCGAATCGCATCTAACGTTGCATTAATATCCGGCCCTTGGAAATGACGCATTCTCACCATCATTTCCTCTGGCTGTAAGGTTTCTACCCATTCACCTATTTGATCAATCCATGTGGCAGAAGAGCCACATAGCACCCGATCCGGCAGGACATGATCAAGCTCCAGGGCGGATGAACTACTCACATCTTTTAGCCATGGGTCATAATCTACGTGATACGCATTTCCTCTATCAAAATATACCCGAGAATATCCTAGAACATGAGGACCATATACCCCTCTAGCAGCTTGGTCCGTGTGATCTATCCAAGCTTCCCTAAAAAGCACTATCCTAGGAGTTTTTCCCAATAAATTACATTCTTCTCGGTATACATCTGCCAGATGACTAACCCATTTTCCACTCCGTATCGGATCTGTTATCCAACCGTCGGCTGTCCGAGCAGCACGACGCACACCCGGCACCGACCAAGCTCCGATAAAAACTTCCAGATTATCCGGACCGAGAGCCGGATCTCTTGGAGGCACCTTGCCTGCCCAGGGTTCTGGGATTTCCATCTCCTGACCTGCTCTGTGAGCTGCGATAACATCCATTCCTATGTCCATTCTCACCTTGCGTTCCCTGAGAGAGACGCCAAAAGGATCGAAATCTCCTTGGAAGTAACCCACTCCGACAGTTAATCTGAATCTATTAGGAAACATCGCCTCAATCAAACTCGCATCCTCCGCAACTCTTACAGGATGCTGGGTGGGCAATACTGTCACGGAAGTTCCGAATTTCATTTTTTGTGTACGAGATAGCCCCAAAATGCATGGGATAAATGCATTGGTAGTATAGCTAGTGTCTCCGAGATGCTTTTCTCCTGAATAAGCTCCAGAAAATCCACTTTCTTCGGCGACCTGACATTCGGACAAAAATCCTGGAATATCTAGAATCCTTTCCCCCTCTACTAGCTTCTGTACCGCCGGTGCTATGCTAAATTTCATAAATTCATCCTCTAAACACAAGTTGCTGGCTTAATATCTTTCCATGGCCTGGCCCCCTCTAACTGGGCCGCTAATGAAAAAAGAAGATCGTCTCTGCCATAGCCCGACATAAGTTGGACACCAATCGGAATCTTGTTTTCATTCCACCAAAGGGGGACTGACATTGAAGGAATGCCAGCTTGGTTGGATATAGCTGTAAATGGTATGAATTCAAAAACTGCTTTTAGATAAGAATCGACATCACTAGAATTTGTATCTAATGTCCCTATTGCTGGTGGAGGTGTAGCGGTGACGGGAGATAGCAACATATCGTAGTTGAGAAAAAAATCTCCCACATCCCTCCCGGCTTTATGCATCACCCAAATTGCCCGCGCCAAGTCCGCCGCAGTTCGATCATGGCCAATTTTTGCCAAGAATCTGATCACAGGCTCTATCTCTTTATCTGTTGGTTCTCTACCCACCTGATCGCTGTATGAATCAATTGTTGCTTGAACATTAGCTGCAATAATCACAGTGTAAGCAGCGCCAACGCTTGCGGAGTCGTATTCTGGAACAGCCTCTTCCACGCTATGACCAAGGTCCTTCAAAAGTTCGATAGCGCTATCAAGTGCACTAGTGCAGTCAGGGTGGACTAGTGCTCCATTCAAGGCTTCTCTCTGGACCGCTATTCTCAATTTTGTGGGTGGAATACTTAGTTGCTCTAAAAACGAACGTCCAAAGCTTGGTCCACTATAGGGATCGCCAACCGCTCTGCCACAACCCACATCCAGGAGGACAGCACTGTCTCTCACACTAATTGTTAAAGCATGCTCGCTACTCAATCCATTCCATGCCTCACCCAGATCAGGACCACAGGGCATCACACCTCTTGACGGTTTAAAGCCAAACACTCCGCAGCAAGAAGCAGGAATACGAATAGAACCTCCTCCATCTGAACCATGGGCCGCAGGAACAATTCGACTCGCTACAGCGGCTGAAGCGCCTCCACTAGATCCACCCGCACTCAAATCCAAATCCCATGGATTCCTAGTTGCTCCGAATAGGGCTCCCTCGGTACTTGGGCAGCAAGCGAACTCAGGCGTATTAGTTTTTCCAAAGATCACCAATCCGGCTTTCTTATATCGGGAAACCAGTTCTGAATCACGAACAGGAGTATTGCTGGACATAAATCTGCTACCGGATGTAGTTGGCACTCCAGCATAGGATGCTCTTATATCCTTTAACAAAAATGGCACACCAGCGAGCGGACCATCTAATACCTCTGTTGCAATAGTTTCTCTGGCATGATCATACATTTTGAGTACTACAGCATTAATCGAGGGATTAATTTCTTCCACCGCAGAAATTGCTGCTTCCAGTAACTCTTTCGGCGAAACCTGTTTCTTCTGCACAAGCTCTGCCAAACCTATTGCGTCGAAATCACTATACTCTTTCACTGTAATCACCACCTCTAAATCTCTTGCATGTGTAATACAAAATTTACAGTTCCCAAGATATCAAGGCTATTTATAAATATCAAAGCTTAGAATATTAAAAGTATACTGATAGTATTGATACTTTACTCATACTTGGTAGACTTGACCTATATTATCGAAGTTCCCCAACTCTTGTGAAGAAGGAGCGAAAGCATGAAGTACTTAACGCAGTTGGCTGGCTTTTTTTTATCCATAAATCTATTCCTAACGACCGGAATGGTCTATGCCCAGTTAGAAGAGGTCGTTGTGACCGCGCAGAAGCGGAGTGAGTCTCTCCAGGATGTTGGTATATCTATATCAGCCTTTTCGGGTAGAGAGTTACTAGAAAGAGGTATTGATGACGTAACGACTCTTGATGAAACGATACCAAATTTGCGAATTACAGATGGTCAGGGAAAAGGCGGGGCGGTACCTCGATTTTCCCTTCGTGGAGTTGGATTTCAGACGGATCCAACAACTGTCTCCAGTTCGCCCGTGGCAATACACGTAAATGAAATACCCTACCCTTATCCGATAGTAGGATTAAATTACCTTTTTGATTTGGAACGTGTAGAGGTATTGAGAGGACCTCAAGGTGATTTGTTCGGACTAAATACAACTGGTGGAACCATTAATTTTATTACTGGTAGACCGACTGAAGAATTCGAAGCCTCTGTCACAATCGAAGCAGGACGCTTTGAACATACCAAGCTAGAAACGTATGTCAGTGGAGCTATATCCGATACTGTCCGTGGACGTCTCGCTTTTTCTCGTGATGAGCGAGGTGAGGGCTTTCAGACAAATAGTTTTACGGGTGCAAAACTTGGAGAGGCGGAACGATGGGGGTTGCGTGGCACGCTAGAAATCGATTTGTCAGATGATGCAACAGCGCTTATTTCAGTACACCGCACTGAAAATGATTCAGACGCACTTGCTGCTCGACCATTGACTACAACTTGGGGCATAGGTTTTTGGCTACTGGGTGATCCAACCCAAGTGATTCCCGGGTCTACCGAGAGTCATTCCGTTGGCTGGGGGCCAGACGTTTTTAATCCAGATAGCGACCCATTCTATGATCGAAAAAGTACAGGTGTCTCGGTCAGACTCGATTGGGATTTAGGTGACATGACGCTTACTTCCGTAACCGGTTACGAAGACTTTGAGCGTTCTGACATGATTGACCCGGATGGATCAAATTTCAGTTACTTTAATTATCTTTATCAAAGTGACATCGAAGCCTGGTCAACTGAGCTAAGACTTGCATCCGATACTGATGACCCAATTAACTGGCTTGTCGGTGCCAGTTATGCTGACGACACGACACATCAGTTGAGCGCCTTCGATGCGCGAGATGAAACCACTTATCCAGGCATCGGGATGCAAAACCCCACGCAAAAACGAGATGTATGGGCGATCTTCGGTCATCTAGAGTGGGAATTTGCTGATAAATGGACCCTGGTTACTGGCCTTCGATTTACTGATGAAACGCGAAGTCAGACTCAACAAGGTACCTTTCAGGCCGGAGATGGCTCGGGACTCGTTGCGGCAATTACAGGTTTCAAACCGGGACCAACTCTTACGACACCAGGGGAGACACTCACGGGAGCCGTATTCGCTTGTTTCGTAACGGGTAACCCTGATGATTGCACGCCTGGACCACCGGGTGGGTATTCCGATTCAATAACATACGATGATTTTTCTGGCAAGATCGGCTTGAACTATCAAGCGAGCGATGAGTGGATGCTTTATGCGAGCTTGTCCAGAGGATTCAAGTCAGGTGGTTTCGCTGACAATGCTGCTTCTAATAGAGCAACCTTCGCGCCAAACAAGGCTGAGTATATAAATGCCCTGGAAATTGGCGCTAAAGGCGAATTCGATGATCGTTTGCGTTTTAATACCTCAATATTCTTCTATGATTATGAAGACCAACAAGTTGTGGATGCTATCGTGGATCCACAAATTGGTTCGATTTTAGCAATTGTAAACGCTGACGAGTCGGAGGTTTATGGATTTGAAGTTGAAGCGCTGTGGGCTCCAGTTGAAGGCCTTAGTATTATTCAAAATATTGGATATTCCCATGGGGAATTTACGACATTTAATGAAGTTGATAGCTTAGCCACAAGAGCCCAAGCATCGAACCCGGGTTGGGATGGCACATACCGACCAGTGTACGTTGACTCTGCGGGAGAGGATATTGGTTTTCCCGAATGGCAGTACTATGGTGCATTCAGCTATCAGTGGCCGATCAGTCAGTTGGGGTCGGGTCTCGTTGGTAGAGCAACATTTGATTATTCCTACCAGAGTGAAACAAATCTTGGTGATACCTATGTTGGAGCTGTTGACCCAACTGAAACGGGTTCACTTGACGTTGATTCATACTGGATTGCCAACGTTAGATTATCTATCGCTCAGACGGATAGCTGGGAAATCACGCTATATGCTCAAAATGTTTTTGATGAAGAGTATGAGCAGTATAAAGAGGCCGTCAACTCTTCAAACATGGTTATCGATGGCATGCCAAGGGAGTGGGGTATCCGATTTACTAAGGATTTTTAGGGTATTTCAACAGAAATATTGAAACCTAGTCTCTACCGCAGTGGGCTAGGTTTCATATAACCCCCTGAGCAGACAAAAGCGGGATTGTGTCGGTAGCAAATCTTCGTAAGTCTTTTTCGTAATCCTGAAAAGTCAGCATAAGTGCATCAACTTCTGAACTACCCATCACGTGGATCGCACCTCCACTTGAGGCTAGCATATCTAGTGTAAAATCGTCGAAGGAACCACTTCCTGCGGTTAGATCGCCCATCCAATTGTTAGCAGCGACGCGATCAGTCTCCGCCAAAATCCGATCTAGTTCCTCCTGA
This sequence comes from Halieaceae bacterium, assembly GCA_029247075.1. Lineage (GTDB taxonomy): Bacteria > Pseudomonadota > Gammaproteobacteria > Pseudomonadales > Halieaceae > CABYJX01. The sequence goes on from JAQWLX010000108.1 coordinate 15,495, forward strand.
GCTGCTTTTCTTGAATCTCGCCACAGCAAGAAAGGAAAGACAGCGACTTTGACCTTCCGTCCCTCCATTAGAGCCCGCTCGCAGATTTTAGGAATAACTACTGCTGCTTGATCGACTGAGGCAAGTGAAATAAAAGCCCAATCACATAGCCTGGCCGTCATACTTTGTGCATCCTCTGACGTGCCTGCAATTGCAGGTTGCACGCTGGGCACCGGGCGAGATTCACCATCCGAGATTTGATACCACTTAGAACTATGATTTACCGGAAAATTCCCCGACCAAAGCTCTCTTAGTATCTCAATAAACGCTGAAGTTTTCTCATCGCGTTCGTCATGAGGCTCTAGCTAAATACCCATCATTCTAAATTCTCTCTGACTCCAACCACTAACGATGTTCAAACCCCACCTGCCTCCACTTGCATGAGCCAACGTCGCCCCCATTTTGGCTACGACAAAAGGATGGAAAAGGGGCACGTGCACTATCGAAAATACATTTATTCTATGAGTTGCCCTTAGCAAACTAGCCGCTCACGTTATCGTTTCAAGCGATTCACCCAAAAAGTTTGTATCTCCCCCAAACCCTCTCCAGCGACTTACAGGAAAGAGATAGCTGAATCCTAACCATTCTGCGTCCAAAGCTATTCTCTTGTTGATCTCGTAGTGCCACTGGTTTGGGGCGACATTGTAAGTCGAAATAGAAGGCATATTTGAATAATTGGGCATAAATAGACCCAGAGATAAGCTCATTGCGTTTACCTCAAAGCCCTGTAAACATAGCTTAATTCATAAGTTTTTCGCGGCCAAATCGAATATCGTGAGATTCTCTATCCCACGAGTCGGGAGTTGCACCCTCATTTCGGAGGACTACCTTCATAACTTTGGCGGAAGGCGTTTTCGGCAGCTCATCCAGTACTCTTATATACCTCGGGACCATGAAGTAAGCCATCCGTTCGCCAAGAAAATGTATCAACTCCTTGGGATCTATCTTAGATCCCTCGACGGGGGCAACAGCAATCATAACTTCATCTTCCCCGACATCGCTTGGTACTGCATAGGCCGCTGCTTCCCTAACTGCTGGATATGAGACGACTTCCGCCTCTACTTCGAAGGAAGAAATATTCTCTCCGCGGCGACGAATAGCATCCTTCATTCTATCTACAAAATAATAGTATCCCGACTCATCTTTACGAAAACAATCTCCAGTATGGAACCATCCGTTGCGCCAAGCTTCAGCGGTAGCCTCGGCTTGTTTGTAGTAACCGCTATTCATTCCCCAAGGACGATCCGTCCTGACAATCATTTCTCCAATCTCTCCCAACTCGACTTCGCAGTCATTTTCATCTACTAGCCTCACGTCTACACCTTCCCGAGCTTTCCCACATGTACCTCGCTTGGAGGGGTTTGGCGTTGAAACAATAGGTGATGATATTTCAGTCATATTGAAAATCGTGTAGACATCTATACCAAATCTCTGATGGAACTCCGAACTCGTCTCTGTGAGTGGAACCATAAAGGCGACCCTTACACCGTGATTTTTGTCATCTTCGGACGGTTTTTGCTTTAACAGAAAAGTGGTCATGACACCCAATAGAAAAAATGCTGTTGTTTTGGTCTCACGAACGAAAGGCCAAAACTTCTCAGTATCAAAAGTATCCATCACCGCGATGGAGCCACCTCTGACCAACATAACAAACGTGATGCCCATACCACCAATATGAAAAATTGGCATATTAATCAAAAACCGATCTTCGCCTGTTACAAAATGCCAAGTTTCCGGACCAGCGTTCGTAAAAATGTGTAGATAGGAAGATAGCACTCCCTTGGAGGGCCCTGTGGTTCCAGATGTATAGATTATGGATTGCGTATCCCAGGGCTCTATCGGTCGCACGAGTTCAGGAAGATCAGACTTCGACTGGGCTAAAGTGTCGAAATTCACTATTGGCAAAACAGACTCAGATTTTTCGCCGACAGACACCAGCTTTTCTATAAGTGCCGTATTGGCTCCAGTCAGCCTAGATATCAACTGGCTGTGCAAAACGAGTACTCTCGCATCAGAATTATCCAAGACATGCTCTAGGAGCGCCCCTTTAAAGGCTGTATTGAAGGGCACGAAAACTCCTCCAATATAATTAATTGCGAAAAATGTGAGAATTGCCTCTTTACCGTCAAACATCCAGACAGCTACATGATCTCCTTGATTGACTCCTTCCTCAGCCAAACCCGATGCTAGTTGCACCACCTTTTCTTTTAATTCGGAATATGTCCATGTTTCATCATCCTCAAATACTGCGAACTCCTGATCGGGCTTTTCTTTAGCCCATCTATCGACAAGATATCTAGTTACGCACGTATCTCGAGAAGGGACTCTCGGGTCTCTCGTCGCTGCTCCATTCATCCTATACCCCCATCAATAGCTGTTATCTTAGCAACGTTTTTTTGGCGATGATCAACATATAGTAACGACAACACCATCTCCAATATGTGATTCGTAATATCCAAAGAGGTCCACTTTCCACCAGGGATATACCAGAAAGAAACCCATGAAAGCACGCCACTGATTGTTTTAGCAGTGAGCCCAAGATCGTCGATAAAAAATTCGCCAGACTCAACACCTATCTCCAATAACTTTGACAGGCGATGATCAAACAAGCTGCGCTGCTGCCTTATAGATCGAGCTTCTGCGGAGTCTAGATTCTTTTCTTCACGGCCATAAACAACAATATATTCTTGATAGCCAATAACGATATCTGTGACTTCTGTTACTAACTGTATCAATTTATCTGAAGGACTCTCTTTCCCTCCGTCTATGCGATCAAATGCCTCTAGAGACAAAGTTATTCCTGTCTGACAGATCTCATAGAGTAATTGACTCTTATTCTTGTAATAGCCATATATGAAGGGCTTCGTAACATCTAGTTGATCCGCTATCGCCTCAATAGTCGTCCTCTCATATCCCAATTCATAGAATAAGTGACACGCTTCTTCCTGGATGCGCTTCTTTTTAAATTGAGATATTTCGTCCTTCAAACCCTTGGGTTCCATCGCTTTTTTCTGCATCGGCTGCTTTCTCACCTTAAATGGCTAAATCTAGAATTTTTCGCACATCTGACGAAGACTCGATCTTCTTAGGATTAGTTCTGGCCCAAAAATCCAGCATGGTATATTCCGCTATTTGGTCGAGTCTATCTTCTGTGACACCGACTTCTGACAGGGAGCGAGGCATGCCAAGTTCAGAAATAAATTCATCTACTATTTTACTTGCATCTTCTCCTGGACGACCAAAGCAATCACTAATGCGTCGCTGTCGATCGGCGTTAACCTCTCTGTTGTACTCGAGGACCGCTGGGGCCATCACGCACGAACAGTAACCATGTGGAACATCACAGGTACCCCCAAGGATATGACCAATTGCATGGCTAGCCCCCATCGGCACACCACCTATAATAGGAATCATTGACTGCCATGCTCCAATCTGACACCGCAGGCGCGAATTCATATCATCGGGCGATTTGTGAACTATTGGCAACGCATCGCTTAGAAGCCTTAACGCGCTCTCGGCTATACCATCACTAAAATGGTCTGATGATAGAGAGCCTAAAGTCTCTAGAGCATGGTCAACGGACCTCACACCTGTTGAAGTCCAAAGCCAAGCAGGAGTATGTCTCGTTAATTCGGGATCCAGTATTACGGCAACAGGGGCCATCATGGGGTGCTCAAATCCCTGTTTGTGACCAATCTTCTCATCAGTCGCACCCGCTAAGGGATTAAATTCTCCTCCTGATAATGTTGTTGGACAGCAAATTACCCTTAAATCAGGACTCTCAAACGCCGGCTTTATAGTCTCACCGGCCTCATTAACATAAACATGGAAAGGCTCTAAATCATCATGTTCCACCAAGCCATGCTTTAAAACTAAGGGAATTATTTTTCCAGCGTCTGTTACAGAACCACCGCCAATAGTAACAATAAGGTCTGCTTCGCTAGATCGAGCATTGGCAGCAGCCTCCAAAACAGAAGATCTAGGAGCGTGCGGCGGAATACCGTCATGAACACAAACCACTCGGTCCCCCAGTGCTTTGCAAACTCTCTCTATTTCGTCAGTAGTCTTTAAAAGGGTACTGCTCACGAGTAAAAAGATACGGGATGAACCAAGTTGATCGACTTCATGTACTAATGCCTCTGAAAGTCGTTCACCGAGATGAACCCGCTCTGTCGTTGTTAGCTGAAACACTTAATTTCTCATTTTTTGCTTACCTAAACACAACGCTAACAGCGAAAACGAGTATAGTAAAGGGCTGGGAATATGAGTAAACAAACGCTAATATCAGTATAGTTATTTTTTGAGTCCGATTCAGAGAAATTTATGAAAAAATCAGAATCTGAGCAAATTAGATCTGCCTCAGGTATTGAACTTAAAACATTCTATACCAAGGACGATATACCTAAAGCTCACGAACCCTATATTAACACATCGCCTGGAGAAGCTCCCTACCATCGCGGTTTTCACAAAAAGGGTTATAGAACAAAACCGTGGCGAATTTTCCAACTAAGTGGATTTGGAAAACCTGAAGATGAAAACGAAAGAATTAAATTTCTTCTAAAAAATGGAGAAACCGGTTTTATAATGGAGCATGATCGTAATACAGCTGATCATTGCTATAACGTCGATCATCCACAGGTATTAGCTCGCCGTGAGGACGTAGGATTAACTGGCGCAGTAATGCAAAGCGTTCGTGATACAGCGATCTGCCTGGAAGGTTTACCCATTGAGACAAGTTTTGGACACGCTGGTGGTGCAGTAGTGCAACATGCTCCTTTCGCACTTGCATCATATTGGACTGTTGCAAAAAAATTAGGGTACCAACTGAGTAAATTAGCGGGTACTGGTCAAAGCGACTTCAATCTCACATATCTGGGATGCATCACTAAACAGCAGATTCCCACAAAAGCCGGGCTACGTTTCAATACTGATATCATCGAATTCTGTGGGAAGGAAATGCCAAATTGGGTACCTGTTTCTATTGCCGGTTATAATGGAGCCGATTCAGGCCTTACACCAGATCAGGAACTAGGATCCTTATTCGCAAATGCCATTGAATATCTTGACGAAGTTCAAAGGCGGCAAAGTATTCCATTAGAAGTGGCTGCTAAAGGATGTGCCGGTGTGAGCTTTAGAGCGTCTATTCATATTTTTGAGGAGGCTGCGAAGATGCGCGCCGCGCGGCTAATGTGGAGTCAACTTCTAAAAGAACGTTACAACATAACTGAACCAAAAATTGCGAATTTACGTATCCATTGCGTTACCGCTGGATCAAAAATGACTTATCAGCAACCTTTGAATAATATTGTTCGGGGAACTCTTATGGGATTAGCCGCTGTATTAGGAGGCGTGCAGTCATTAGGAGTATCAGGTTATGACGAAGCCCTATCAATCCCATCGGAGCACGCCCATCAAATGTCCGTCCGAATTCAACAAATCTTGCAAGAAGAAACTCAATTAGCTGCAGTAACAGATCCTTTGGGAGGCTCTTACTATACAGAAGCTCTCACAGGACTGCTTGTCGAGAAAGCTTGGACATTTTTTGAAGAAATTCAAGATCAGGGAGGATATCTTGCATGTCTAGATAATGGCTGGCTGCATGCAAAAGCAGCAGAAAATCAGCATTTGGAATTCATGGAGATGGAGCACGGTAAACAGCAACTTGTTGGTGTCACATGTGCGGAGGAGGATGCATCGCCTTTTCAAATTGATGGTTTCATGGGTACAGATGATGCTTTTGATGTCGCCCTGGAAAGACTAAATACAGTGAAGAGGGAGCGTCATGAGCGGGGAGCCTCTGCTAGCCTAAAGGCATTGGAAAAAGCCTGCCGCGGAGAAGATAACATTATGCCTCCAATCATGGATGCAGTCGCTGCTGAAGCCACACTTGGTGAAATAGGTGATGTATATCGGGAAGTCTTTGGCGACTGGAATATTCCGATACAATTTTAGGGACTACCAAGATGGAGCATAAACGAATATTAATGGCAAAAACCGGTCTCGATGGACATTGGCGAGGACCTACGATAGTCGCTAGAGCGCTTCGAGATGCCGGCTACGAGGTAATAATGATTGGCATGGCAACAAGTGATGAGATTGTCAGAGCCTGTATCGACGAAGATGTTGATCTTGTCGGGCTGAATATTGGAGGCCACATAAAAGTAGCATTGAGAGCAATTGAAGCGATAAAACTCGAAAGACCAGACCTTCCAATATTTGCTGGTGGAACGATTACGCCAGCATCGGCTAGACAACTTGAGTCGCTTGGAATAGAAGTATATCCGCCCGGATCACAACTAGCAGACATTGTCGTCGCTGCCGGTAGATTAATTAACTCTGACTCCTTCTCGCAGGCGGGAGAAGATTGAACTCAAAAAACTCGGATCTTTTGTCGAGAGCGATTAAAGGCGAACGAGGAGCCCTTGCTCGTCTGCTAAGCATTTCTGAAAATGACATTTCTGCATCAGCCGAGATTGAGCTAAGCCTCCTTAACTCATTGGGAGTTGCGAAGATTGTCGGTGTAACCGGTCCACCTGGTGCGGGAAAATCAAGTGTAATCGCCCAGCTACTTAATCATACCAAGGAGGAATTTGACAAGACCGCCGTTATCGCCGTTGATCCAAGCTCTCCTTTTACCAAAGGAGCCCTGCTTGGCGATAGAGTAAGAATGGAAATAGTTGATCGAAGTAAATCGATCTTCATCCGCTCCATGGCATCTCGCGGGAATCACGGCGGCTTGGCTAGAAGCACTACCTCCGCTATCACTTTATTCGACGGTTGCGGATGGCCATTAATAATCGTGGAGACACTTGGGATTGGCCAAATTGAGCTCGATATAGCGAGCATCGCCGATGTCACTGTGGTCGTACTTACACCAGGCTGGGGAGACAACTTCCAAGCCAACAAGGCAGGTCTTACTGAGTCTGGAGATATCTATGTCGTCAACAAAAGTGATCGGCCGGGAGCAGCAAAAACCAGAATAGAATTAGAGGAGTCACTTAGCCTCCTCCCGCACTCTTCAACTTCCATTCCTGTATTGGAAACTATAGCGACTAAGTCTTCTGGAATTGATGATCTTTGGAAAAACATAATGGAGAAATGTGAAACATCTGAATCAAACACCTCTGCTAAGAAATATTCTCGCCGCTCACAATTAATTCATCGTCTTCTGAAAATTAGGGTTGATGAAGCTGTAAACGATTGCATTCAAGGGTTATATACAGAATTCACCGATGAGAGACAAAATATACCTTTTGAGGAGGCTAATGCTTCTCTAAATCGCCTTGTGGCAGATGTTGCAGAGAAGTTAAAACCAAAGAAAACATAAATTAACTGACGCTGGCCTTTTGAAGCGCGATGAGAGATTGGCCGTTGGCATTACCGAAGCTGCGATTAATTCAAAGGCGTTCTTTAGATAATATGTGGGATTTCGGAATAACTTTACCATTCGAAATTTAATTTCTTCATTTCTAAGTGGTGTTTCTTTTTCCTCATAAAACATACCAAAATTTACTTACCTATCCTGATACTCCCTTAGACTAGTATGTGTGAGGTATATTAGCTTCCCTACTACTTAAACTACTCTTTCAAATAGTTTATTTCAGTTAAAATAGCTAACCGAGCAGTTGAGCATTATGCCATATGAAAAATACAGAATCAGATCAGACTGGTGTCGCAAGCGGAGATATAGGATTTCTTTTTTTCCTAACATTTCTTAACGTATTGAACATGATCGACCGGCAATTATTAGCAAGTCTTTCAAATTACATTATACCGGATCTCAAGCTTACTAATACAGAATATGGTCTACTGACTGGTCTGGTTTTTCTATTTTTCTATTCCATTGCCGGACTATTTATGGGAATCTTAGCGGACACGGTAAATCGAACTCGTTTGATTACTTTTGGGCTTGCTTTATGGAGCGGATTTACAGCACTTACTGGGATGGCACGTAGTTTTGCGGGTTTAGCTATCCCACGAGTGTTTATTGGTATTGGCGAATCCATCATAACGCCAAGTGCAATGTCTTTACTTTCTGATCGATTCCCCTCTTCAAATTTAGGTTTTGCAACCGGATTTTATTACCTAGGGGTACCAATTGGGGCGGGAATAAGTCTGCTTGTTGCTGGTTATCTTGCGCCAATAATTGGATGGCGAAGCTGTTTTTATTTACTTGGCGGACTCGGCATATTTTTGTCTTTAATGATGTGGTTTATGAAGGAAACTCCTAGACGATATCACCTACCAATAAACAATAATAGGACGGATGAGCCAGCGATCAATATGAATTATGTAGCCCGGCTCGCATTCGAAACCATCCCTAAATCGCCTGCTTTGGTGTGGACCATAGTAGGAGCCATGTCCATGAGCTTCTTCTTTGGAACTATTATTTTTGAACAGTTATGGCTGGTGCAAGAGAGAGGGTTTGAACGATCTCAAATTGCAACACTCTCGGGATGGTTAGCTTTAACAGGTGGAATTCTAGGTAATTTACTAGGCGGTATTGGAAGTGATATTTTTATCCGAAAGACACAACTAGCTCGTCCTATGTTTCTTTTTTGGGTTCTTTTGATATTAGCACCAATAACTATTATTTATCGAATCGTGCCTGACGATTCAATCTGGATAAAAATTGGACTTTTTGTCGGAATGTTTCAAATTGGCGCCTTTTATGGCCCGATTTTTTCTACAGTCCAGGAATTGGTTCCTGCACAAATTCGATCGACTAGTGTCGCTTTGCTTCTTCTAATGATGAATTTAGTCGGAACAGGTATAGGTGTTACCATTTCCGGGATGGCAATAGACATGATGATTTTGAAAGGTATTGATCAGCCTTATACAGTGACTTTGCTAGCATTAACCATTATCGCATTCATCTCTATACCATGCTTCCTGTTTGCTGGTTTGGGATTTGAAAGAGGCAAAGATCGAGTAAGAGATATGTGATTCTGTAAGATTTCGAGATGCTTTTCGGTAATTCAAACAACCTGATTAAAAACTAAATAAAAGAATGCCGAAAAAATATCCAGAATCTGGTAGCTGGGCGCTAGCTTTCACTTACTTTGTGGCTCGGCAAGTTGCTTAATAAAATTATCAATGTGGAGATATCGCTCATGATTAGTTCTAGAAATTACTAATAAGCTTATAAATAATTTTAGCATTGGTTACCTTAACAACCTCTAGTTTTAGATTCTTAAAACCACCGCAATGTTCCGATCACACCTGCTGAAGCGTAGAAAAACTGAAGCAGCAAAATTCCATAATGTTTACAAAGAAATGCCCATATACCAATAGCGATTGCAGATAGAAAAAGAAGTGAAAAACCTAGCACCTCGTTACCAGTATTCGAAGCAACAAGCATGGAGTAGACAATCGCGGTAACAACACCGAACCATTCAAGCGCTTTTTTCAACATGTAAAAATCCTTTGTTTTCCGTTAAGTAGAATAGAGGCTCGAGTCGATATCAACGACTAACAGTTATCGTATGAGTTTCACTCTCGCACGGACCTCTCGAGCACCATAGATCAAATTTTTAAAGACGGCACGAAAGGTTTATCGACCAAGCGTAATGATGTTTTGTGACGGGCATTACGCTGCCAAATAGAGTTTCGTAGTTTATTGGAAATGATCAAGTAATAAGTTCCACTTATCCTATACTGAATTAATAAGATCTTTTTGAGAGTCAATCCTCCTGACCTACCACTATCGGGCCAAACTTTTCTTAAGTAGGAAACACGACATATTAGCGTCGGAAACCTTTTCAACGTCTTCTACGCACAACATTCTCAGTCTAAATTCATCGGTTTCAAGAGCTATGAGGATCCCAAATTCATCAGTTACAAACAGATATTTTTTTCGCTGATGGGTCATGTGATCGTCTTTAATTGCTAAGGGCTTAGGTAACTAAAATCCAAAGTAATTTGCAGATTTTCGCAGAAGCGGTAATATTCTATAGTTTTTGTTACCTTATGACCAACGAACACTAAACCACTAATGCTAAAAGATTAGTCTGCGAATTGAATTGATAACATTCTCTAAAAAAACTGCTCATATGTGAAGAGATGACTTTACTTCAGCAAGCTGAGTAAGAAAGGTTTATGGAAGAGCTTGGAAAATTAAAGTTTACGAGAAAAAAAGGTGACGCGTTCCCAACACTCGAAGTCTACCTTACGCTCATTGATGAACAAGGTTTCGTAATACGGATACATAAATATTTTCAAAATACACAGTAGTGCGAGGCAGCTATAATTAAAAAAGACTATCGATTGTATTTTATCCTGACTAATCTCTTGTTTTGGTCCCAGCAAACCTGTGCAATTTTAGAAAAAGAGAGTTTGACATTGGAGGTCGTAGAAGTAATTGCCGTAACTCCGTTTTCTAACATCGAGTTAGGGAAGAGGAAATCCTTATCGATACAAACCTTCAACAAGCAGGATATCGAGGAAATCGGAGGCTCTTCCATCGCAGGTTTTCTGGAACGACGAGCTGGCAGCGTTTCGATTAATAGCGCACAGAATAATCCACTTCAACCAGACGTGCGCTTGCGTGGTTTCACGGCCTCACCATTACTTGGCATCTCTCAGGGCATAGTGGTTTATCAAAACGGTATACGTGTTAACGAAACCTTTGGTGATACTGTCAATTGGGACTTGCTTCCTATAAGCACAGTCGAAAACGTAGATTTAGTAGCGGGGTCCAGTCCGTTGCTTGGCTTAAATGCGCTCGGCGGCGCGATTGCTATCACAACCAAAACGGGCTTTTCTGCCCGAGAAGCGACTGCAGACCTGCAATACGGTTCCTTTAATGCGCGCAAAATAAATATAACAAAAGGTGGCAATAGTGATGATCGCTGGGGTTATTTTCTGGCATTCGATGGCATGGAAGAATCTGGCTGGCGGAATTTTTCACCTTCTCAAGCACTTAATCTGTATGGCGCATTAAGTTGGCGAAGTAAACATAGCAACTTTGATCTCTATGTAAATAGGGGTAACACCAACTTACATGGCAATGGTGCCTCCCCTGAAGCATTGTTGGAACAATCTCGGAAGCAAGTATTTACACATCCTGATATTACAGAAAATGAGATGAACACGAGTAGTCTTAAAGTTAGTCACGGATTTTCAGAAATTACCCAACTCAATCTCAGCGCATTCTATCGCAATACCAATACCCAAAGTTTTAATGGCGATGGTTCCGAATTTGACGATTGTGAACCACCGCTAAGTGAATTTCTTTGCCATGAAACCGGCGACCTAATAAATGATCATCTTGGAAATCCAGTGTCTGATAACTTTGATGCGATCAATAATCAAAGCCAACGCACGCAAAAAAGCTGGGGAGGTACACTTCAACTCCAACACAAGCAGTCATGGCTCGGTGCGGAGCATAACTTTATTGTCGGCGCTGATTATCTTATTGGCAAGACCGAGTTTATCTCGACAGTTGAATTTGCGGAGTTAACAGCAAATCGTTCAACCACAAAATCGGGACTATTCGACTCAGAAGGGTTTACCAACCTTGACACGGCGAACCGCCTAGCAGCACTTTATTTTACCGATACCATCTTACTTACTCCTAAATTAGGTATAAATCTCTCCACTCGTTTTAATAGTGCTCATATAAAAACCAAGGATCAAAGTGGCCAGCGGCCAGAACTTGACGGAAACCATAGTTACCAGCGACAAAATAGTGGGTTAGGTATAACCTATCAATTGCATGATGCGGCAACTTTTTCTTTAGGTATACATCAAGCTTCAAGAGCACCTACTCCTGTAGAACTTGCGTGTTCGCATCCACATGCACCCTGTAATTTGCCCAACACTTTCCTAGCGGATCCGCCACTGAACGATGTGGTTTCACTGAACTACGAAATCGGAGTAGGCGGTCAATTAAAGCATCTGTATCACTGGCACATCGGTATATTTCGTACCGCGATCCAGAATGACATTCTTTTTCAATCTAGTGGAGGTGTATTATCTAATCAAGGATTTTTCACTAACGCCGCTGACACTCAACGGTTAGGTCTTGAAATCAATCTAGCAGGAACATTCGATCACTGGAGCTGGTTTACTAACTATTCCTATCTACGAGCAACATTTGAGGATGACTTCATATCAAGTAGTCCCAATCATCCTTTAGCCAAAAATGGAGTAACACCTGTCACCGCAGGTAATCGTATACCAACCATTCCAGATCACAATCTTAAGCTTGGTGCGAGCTATAATTTCTCTGAACGATTTGATGGTAACTTCGATATTCTGATCAACTCTGGACAGTTCCTGCGCGGTGATGAAGCTAATCTCGAAGCAAAAACGGACAGCTATATGCTAGCAAATATGACATTTAACTATCGATTAAGTGACCATCTTAGATTTACATTACAGATAAGAAATCTATTCGATAAAGACTATGAAACCTTTGGCCTATTTGGCGAAGCTTCAGAAGTTTTGGGAGATCTCGACGATGACGACACTCGGTTTTTGAGTCCTGCCACGCCCAGAACAATTTTTCTCAAGCTGCGCTTCGGCTGGTGAATATAATCCCCTAAGAGCAATAAAAAATATTAGATTAAAAAGCTTAAGTCATGATTTATACAACTATTTTCCTATTCGCAACGGACTCAAAGCACTTAAGACTTGATCAGAATATAGTTTATAACTATGCTTTTTTGGAGAGTAACAGAAACACATTTGATTTTTTAAGGAAAGCCAATGTCAATAGCAGCTCCTAATAAACCAAGGCCAACGTGGGCCGTATGGCTCGGTGCTATAGCAGTTATATTCGGCGTCTTACAAACAGCGGTTTACAGTAACGAATGGATGACGCAAAAAGTAATTAGCGAAGATATTACCGCGATGCAATCGACTCCAGACTGTCCTGAGGATGAGCTCTTAGAAGAGGACATTTCCTTGGCCGAATGCGAGTTAATGGCCGCGAAAGTTAACATTATGATCGTCTCCAGACCAAGTTGGTTCAGAGATTTTCAGATGTGCATCTCGTTACTCGGCGGAATAATCGCATTCGCCTCAATATTTGTCGGAGCAGCACTAGTTGAATATCGAAATTGGGCACCAACAGGCGCAGTTGTCACCTTCACTGTTTTACTTGTTATCAATACTGTCGAGTTCGCCGCAGCAACACATGCGGGCCCGCTGCTAAGAGCTACTTATCTCTGGAATATCACTCTTTGGTTCTTTATTCATCTTATCATGACCAGTGCCGCCCTTGCAGGACATCACAAAAAAGATAAGTAGGGGCAGCTAAACCTATTTTAACATCCAGAAAAAACAGCGACAGGAGCATTTAATGACTCAAACCCGAGGCTTCAGTAGAAGAGCAATCATCATGCACTGGCTAATCACTATTTCAATCTTTTTCTTGTTTATTTCGAGCTGGTGGATGCTCTCATTACCGTTTCCGTCTGAAGATTTTAAGTATCGTGTGCTTCCTTTTCAAGTGCACAAGAATATAGGAATTACAATTCTCTTTTTCTTGGCTATCTTGCTCTACCTACGATTTAAATTCCCACCGGGAACGGTCGTGATCTCTCACGCACACCCGTGGATGTCCCGCCTGGTTATTTTTTATCATTTTTTATTGTACGTAATCATTCTCTCTTGCTGCGTTAGTGGATATATGTCTTCATCTTACAGCGGCTGGAATACGACACTTTGGTGGATTATAGAACTGCCAAATTGGGGCTATGAAGACGAAGAGTTAAATATTTTTTATTCTGAAATTCATCTATGGACATGCTGGGCGCTACTTGTGCTCGTTGCCATACATGTGAGCGGTGCGATTTACCACGCTTTTCGAAATGACGGTATCGTGCAGCGAATGCTTCGTCTTTAGCTATTCAACGTTCACTAGGCGAGTCTCTTTTAAAGCTTTATTGATTAACAGAGAAGTGGAGTCATTAATACTTTACGACTTGTTGTCTTCACTGTTTGAGTACAAAAAGATATGCGTTAAAATACAACAGTTTAATTTAAAATCATATTGAACTCGACACAACTTCATTAATTTGTAAAAAACAAATAGAGAATAATTATTACTGCCGTCGCCGCACCAGCAAAAAGAAAATGATTCTGCTTTCTACTGCGCGCCAATATGATTTGGTCCTCTTCCGTAAAAACTTTTTCGGCGTCTTTGTCTAGGATCGAACTAAATTTGCCAAAAAACTCATCAGCCATTTTTCGCGTCACACCAGAGACGAGCCTCGCTCCGACCTGAGCTAGCTTTCCACCAATCTTTAATTTAGCCGTATAACGCAAAATCGTAACTTCAGCTGACTCACTCAAAGAAATATGAGCGGTACCATTGCCAAATCCTGCAGCACCACCCTTGGCCGACCCGACAAGAGTATAACTATGTGGAGGTTGGAGATTTTGCATTTCGATGTTTGTGTCAAACACTGCTTTAACTGGTCCAATTGCTGCAACAATTTTTGCTTGGTATTGGAAATCGCTTAGCTTTTTTATTTCCTGACACCCTGGTATACACTGCTTGAGAGTTTCAGCATCGTGGAGTGAATTCCATACTTGCTGAGCAGCCAAACCAATCTTATATTCACCTTGGATATCCAAAAAATTCCCCTAGGAGTCTGCTTAATTCTTACTGGTTTTGATCTCGAAAAGGAGACCCTATAACTATTTACCAACTCAACAAAAAAGTTATCCAGCCGAGCGACAAATGCAGGGTCAGTATCGGTGTTCAACATTAGTTCTTGTTGATGCAATTGGTTTAAGCATAACAGCAAAATGGTACTTGAATAAATGCATATTACCTCTCACGGTAACATTCTGTTCGACTTAGTACCAGAAAGTCTGTATATTCTTACAAAAGAGATAAGGAGTAAATAACAGTGGCAGAGGATTTAGATTTTCCGAATGCACCGGTGCCTCACGAAGCTCGAATGCCATCCGGATCACTTACAATGGCCTGGTGGGCTGTCGCCACTGCAATGTTTTGGCTTGTTATCTCTGCGTCATTGGCGGCAAGGTTCGGAACACTCAATGCCCTCGCTGGGATGTCGATTTCTGTAGTTGTTTATGCAGTCGCCGGAGGAATTCTTTCCAGATACGCAATTAGAACTGGTCTCTCTGTGGCACTGTTTTCCAGAATTCTATTTGGTTATCATGGCGCCCTATTGGCAACCCTAATATTTTTTACGGGCGCTATCTTCTACAGCGTATTTGAAGCTTCCGTCATAGCAGTGGCGATTCAAGATTACTTCCCCAAACTATCCCTCTCGCAGTCCTATCTAATAGTTGTCCTTTACAGCGTACCATTAGTACTTGGTAGCGTGCAGCATTGGCTGGGAAAGTTAAACGGCATACTTCTGCCGTTCTATTTAATTGGCTTGATTGCCGCCGTAATACTGAGCGTTTATGAATACGGATACAGTAATGCCTGGCTAGAACTAGGTCCTCAGAATACGCTCACTAGCTATGGAACTTGGAGTTGTTTTACATACTTTTTGGGCGTTTTCCTCACCTTAATGTATGCATGGGACTACGCTAGATTTGGTCGAGAAGAAGATCGTGAATTCC
Organism: Halieaceae bacterium; assembly: GCA_029247075.1. Taxonomy (GTDB): domain Bacteria; phylum Pseudomonadota; class Gammaproteobacteria; order Pseudomonadales; family Halieaceae; genus CABYJX01. The sequence continues at coordinate 31,086 of JAQWLX010000108.1, forward strand.
ATGCAAAGTTCAATTTTGGACACCCGTTTTTCTTGTTCACTATTCTGGTTAATGGGATAGCTGGAATTTTTCTAGTCGCGACCATACCTTACGAGGGAGCACTATCAGAGGTCTCCGTTGTGCTTGGTCTGCTCAAGTTGATGGGTTTCTATGGCCTGATTTTTGTTTGGGTAAGTCAGACAAGAATAAACACAGCTAACTTCTTCATGGCGATCGTTAATTTAGAATCTATTCTGCAGCGACTCACTGGTAGACATACACCAAAACTTTTTGCAGCGGTCTTCGTTGGGATTACGGTATACGTTGTTATGTTGGCCGATGTCTTTAGCTTCCTATTCCAAGCGCTTTCGTACTTGGCCATCATGGTCGTAGCTTGGGTGTCCATTGCACTCACACACATCCTTTCGCCTCTATACGAAAGACTCATGGGAACAAGAATGGAAATACGAGAAGGCTTCGTCCCTGCCCTCAATTCTGCAGGATTGCTTGCGTGGTTTCTTTCTGCATTTGTTGGGCTGTTGTTTTTTAATGCGGGGGGAGTGTGGGCAGCATCCTCGTCACCTGCGACAGCAGTCATTGCTTCCTTCGCCTATCTTATAATGTTGAAACGTGCCAAACGCTCTTGGTATTTAATCAGTGAGAAAGACAATGGTGAGACTACATAATGTCTGAAAGATCACACCAGCGGAACTTCCTAGCTATGCTAATTATTCGAGGGACATCCAGATAGATACGAAGCTTGATCTACAACCTTGTGTGATAGCAAAATCTTTTATTTAAAGATTAACATTTTGAATCTTCCACAATGAATATAGCGATATACATGACAAGGTCGGGAACTACTTTCCCGGACTCCCCGGCCATCGCAAAAGGCACTACCGTCCTGCGCACATATGGTGAATTAGCAAAACGTGTCTCCAGTCTCGCCTATGTTTTCCGCAACTTGTTCAAACTTGAACCAGGAGACCGCGTCGCTCTGACTTTGAGTAATTGCCCTGAGTATCTTGAGCTCTTATACGCATGCTGGCATGCGGGCTTGGTTGCTGTTCCGATCAATGCAAAACTTCACCAAAATGAATTCGCTTACATCCTGAGTAACAGTGAGGCCAAGATCTGTTTTTCTTCCCACGAGCTTGTCGAGACTATAGCAACGATCGAGAATGATTTGCTAAAAGCAGTGATTGATATTTCCTCTGAGAATTATGAGCGATTTTTTGAACACAATGCTTTGCCATTAGTCAGTCGTGAATCAGGTGACCCCGCCTGGATATTCTACACCAGCGGCACTACTGGAAAACCAAAAGGTGCAGTGATTAGTCATCACAATATACTCATGAGTTCGTATTGTTATTTTGCAGATGTTGATCAGAAGTCTCCTTGGCGAACAATCTTACATCCGGCACCTCTCAGTCATGGTTCCGGTTTTTATGCGCTGGCTCATGTTATGCAGGCAAGCTGCCAAGTGATACCAGAGTCCAATAGCTTTGACGTAGATGAAGTTTTTCGTTTGATTGAATACTGGCCGGCTGCGGTATTTTTTGCGGCACCAACCATGTTAAAACGAATGCTGGATTATCCTGCGGATACCGACACCTCTAACCTGAAAACCATTATCTATGGCGGCGGACCGATGTACCTTGAAGATTGTCTTGCTGGAATCGAGCGATATGGACCAAAATTTGCTCAGCTATATGGGCAGGGAGAAAGCCCTATGACCATCACTGCATTAAGTTCTCGCGTGCATGCACAAACTGATCATCCACGCTGGCATCAGAGACTTTCATCGGTTGGCACTCCACAAAGTGCAGTCCAGGTGCGCATTGCTGACGAAGAAGGTCAGCACCTCCCCAATGGAAGAGTTGGGGAGGTGCTGGTTAGAGGAGGAACCGTCATGAGTGGGTACTGGCGTAATCAAGATGCGACCATGCAGGTTCTTCGAAACGGCTGGTTACACACGGGAGATCATGGGGTTTTTGACGACGATGGATTTCTAACCCTGAAAGATCGTTCAAAAGACTTAATTATCTCTGGAGGAACAAATATCTACCCCCGAGAAGTTGAAGAAGTTCTTATGAAACATCCTGATATAGCGGAGGTGGCAGTTATCGGTCGACCTGATCGCGAGTGGGGTGAGAGCGTCATTGCATACGTGGTCCCATCGACAAACAAGGAGATTGATGAAAGAGCCCTTGATAGTTTCTGCGTCGAGAATATAGCCCGGTTTAAGAAACCCAAGTCCTACTATAAATTGGATAAACTACCAAAGAACAATTATGGCAAAGTACTGAAGACCAGACTAAGAGAAATGGAGCAGGAGAATAAAAAGAAGTTGCCCTGATTTAGTTCTGGAGGCTTAGCAGATCTAAAGCTAGACTTGTCATTATGTCGACACCCGCAATACATTCAAAACAGAGCGTTCTCAGAGATGAGCCATATTACGAACCTATATCAAATGAGATCGATGTCTTTGCTGCGGCATATCGAAATCAACTACCCGTTATGCTCAAAGGACCTACCGGATGTGGCAAGACAAGGTTCGTCGAATACATGGGGTGGCATTTAAAGCGTCCGATTGTCTCCGTTACGTGCCATGATGATCTCACAACATCAGATTTAGTCGGGCGTTATCTGATCAAGGATGGGGAGACTGCCTGGATAGACGGACCATTGACCTCTGCAGTTCGAAACGGAAGTATCTGTTATCTCGACGAGATCGTAGAGGCACGCAAAGATACCACTGTTGTTATACATTCCTTGTGCGACGATCGACGCCTTCTGCCAATTGAGAAACTCGGAGAGTTATTGCCTGCTCCACCAGAGTTCTCTCTTGCAATTTCATACAACCCTGGCTATCAAAGTGTTTTGAAGAACTTGAAGCAAAGTACCCGGCAACGGTTCGTCTCTTTAGAGTTCAATTATCCCAATGCGAGCCTTGAGCAAACGATTATCGAGAAGGAAACAGGATGTGAAGCAGCTACAGCATGCAAACTGGTCAAGTTAGGATCAATGACAAGAAATCTGCGAGGGAATGGTCTGGATGAAGGCGCGAGTACTCGTTTATTAATCAATGCGGCCAAGCTCATGAATGACGATATCGATCCGGCTGCCGCAACCAGCACAGCCATTTCTCAAGCTCTGACCGACGATGAAGATATGTTACAGGCAATAAACGAGCTCTGCCGATCAGTGTTTTAATCTCTAATTTCAACCAACGTTCAAATAAGATGGACCTGGACAGTATGTCTAGAAAAATCAGAGTTACGCACCCATTGAGACCTGCTAGGAACAGCAGAAATTGC
>JAQWLX010000117.1 GCA_029247075.1 Halieaceae bacterium
GTTTCAAAATCTGATGATGAGCGTTCTTTCAAGTCGACTAGCTTAACTGGAATTTTAGCTAGGATATAACTGACAGCAATTCCGCGCCCCATCCTTCCCGCACCAACAACACTTACTGGATCAGTCTTCATTATTAAGTAAATCCCTTCCAAAGAAGAGCTTGCATTTTCTCTCGACTAAGCGCGTGTAGAGAGAACGATTCTAGCGTTCTACCATTGCTATAAAAGTCATTTCCATTAATAGCACTCGCTATATTTAAGAGGCCTTGTGCCACGGGTGTTTTTACGCCAGCCCACCTTCCAACAGAAACAATAAATGAAAGTCCTAATCGACAGTCCTCTAACATGTACCTATGATCAGAAAAGTTAATGTTTTCGCGCCAATCGCCACTGTCAGTTAATTTTTCATGAGCTGTGCGTCCATACATCCATTCCTCTCCTTCACTGGACTTGTCGTAATGATCGCAGAGAGGAAAGTGAGGAGCGCTATAACCTAGAGATTCTCTAATTGATATACGTTCTGAATCTAGCGCATCTGTAACTCTTCGTATGGCTGGTTGTGTACCTTCGTTATGTATATCCCATTGTTCAAAGTGCTCAAGTGGTCCGGCATTCATAAGAATTAAAGGGGGATGAATGATTGGTCCAGCGTTCATCAGAGCCGCGCTAAGTACATCCTCACATGGTTCAATCGGATATACTTTCGATAGCTTGGACAATGCTCGCTCAGAGTTGCAAGCTGGAAAAATTCCGGTCGGAAGACGAGTGGCATACCCGCTTATAGCGACCAGATCATGTCCGTGTTTACGCGCAAGATAGGGTAGCGTTCCTGTTTCCGCATAGGTGACGGAATTTAGATTACCTACTTTATGTTGAGTTCTTGCGAAGAGGTAGCTGCCGAAAGTTCCAGGTGGCAGATATACTATTTGGCCTTGCTCCAGTATGGGGCAGAGTTCCAGTGATAGTTGATTATGGCTCGTAGAAGGTAGTGGAATAACTATTAACTCTGCTCCTTTGATCGCTTTATCTAGAGAATTTGTTATGAGATTTAAAGGAACTTTTCTCTCTCCCTTGTAATCTATTACACGGATAGATCTGTTTTCGATTAGAGGCTGGAGAGCATCTTTATCACGACGCCAAAATCTAACTTGATGTCCATTTTCAGTTAGATTTGCAGCCGCAGCGTAGCTGCCATGACCTCCACCAAGTACGGCTACGTCCATGATTTTCTATTAGATCGGATCATAAGCGACAGCCTCAACTTCAATTAATGCATCCGAAACCATCAAGGCACTAGCGATAGTAGATCGGGCTGGAGCATTAATAGGAAATCTCTTCGCGTAACACGTATTAAATTCTTCAAAATCCTGCGGGTGAGTCAGCCAGACATTAGTTTTGACTACCTTTTCTAAAGAAGAACCCACAGAAATAAGTGCCTTTTCAATATGGTCAATACATGTATTTGTTTGGATACTTATACCTCCCTGGACAATCATTTGATTGGAGTCAAAAGCTAATTGTCCGGATACGAAAATAAGATCACCCGCGCGTCTAGTGAGAGAAAAATGTGGTTTTGAATTTTCCATAAGAAAATGAGGACCTCTAATAGTTTATTTTTTATAAAAGAATGTCGTTAAGAATTGCTTACATACAAATCTTCATTCTTTAATCTGGACAGGAGGTTTTTTTCGCCTATCCCACTTTAGTTGAAAAATATCGGGTCTAGAATAATGGCCGACCCCGTCAACAAACCATTTATTAACAGCAATGTCCGAGAGATTGATTTCTGCATGCACAATGGTTTCTTTGTCGAAGATCGGTTCTACAATATATTTCCCTCCAGGAGCTATTATTGCGCTGCCACCATGAGTATTCCAATGGGAAGTCGCCGAGGGAGTTACTGGCAGTCTAGAAGGAATATCTTTTTCAGACATAAATTCTCTTGCAACAACAACGAAACAGGCATTTTCGTGAGCTAAATGTCTCATAGAAGCATCAATTATTGGTGTTAAAAATTCATGACCAGGCCATGCCGCGGCATGAACTTCTACATTTAGTGAACTCAAGGCAATTCGAGCTGGTGCCATTTGATGTTCGAAGCAGTTAAGTCCGCCCACTTTTCCTACCGGAGTTTCGTAGACATGTATATCTGAGCCATCACCTTGTCCCCAGACTAGTCGCTCAGCCTGAGTTGGCATTATCTTTCGCTGACTACCTAGCCTTTCTCCGTCTGCGCTTATATATAATAGAGTACCGTAGAGTGTGCCTCCGACTTTTTCATGCAAACCTAGGACAACACTACATTTATGAGCTTGGGCAGCTTTATAAATAGGCTTTAGGAGCGGGTCAGTTATAGCAATAGCAGATTCGAAATTCAGTTGTCTGAATACTTGATATTCTTCACTCGAAGGCGCTAGGCCAGACCAATAAGGATAGCCTTGTAACCAACACTCGGGGAAGACAATTAGCTGCGCACCGTCTTTACTAGCCATTTCAACGGCTGTCACTGCCTTTTCAATTCCTAATTTAGGATTTAATATTTCAGGTGCCCACTGTATTGCGGCCACTATTTTTTCAGTCATCTCTAATTGTCTTTTTCATATAATATTGGAATAAGAGTGAATACTACTATATCGATCACAGTGTTATTTATGCAGCAGCGAAAATTTATTATTCAAACTATTTTAGCTTAGAGAGTTTGAAGAAATCTTCTGAACTAATGTTAGTTCCGCAGCAAATTATGCCGACTCTTTTCCCCGCAATACGGCCTTGTAGGGGGCCGCATAACGCTGCAGCCGTTGCAGCCGCCGCAGGCTCGACTGCTAATCTAAGGTCATAAAAAAGAATCTGCATAGCATCACGCAGGGCGTCATCACTAACCAACACGATATCATCTACAAGTTCTTTGCACACCGAGAATGTATAAGGTTCAGTTTTTGGGGGGGCTAAGCTGTCAGCAATTGTATTTACATCTTCCTTGACGATTGTTTTTCCAGATTTAAAACTGATGGCCATCGTATTAGCACCCTCGGGCTCCACGCCATATATTTCAACATTAGGCCATATTTGTCGTATCGCCGCAGAGAATCCAGCGCATAAACCGCCGCCTCCGATTGGCAGAACCATCACGTCAATATCTGATACCTGCTCACTGAACTCTAGTCCCGCCGTCGCTGTTCCTTGTACTGTCATAGGTCCTTCAAATGGATGCACAAATATTCGTCCTTCTTGGATTTTAGCTTCTTCGGCTCGTTCAAACATCTCTGTTTGAGTGTCACAAAGAATTACCTGAGCACCAAAATTTATTGCTCGTTCTACTCGTAGTTTTCTAGCTGTTTTGGGCATGAATATAAGAGCGCTAGTACTTTTTTTTGAGGCAGCATACGCCGCAGCAATTGCATGATTGCCCGCGCTGACAGCAGTAATTCCTCTTGACAGTTCTGCTGGGTCTAAGCTCTGAATTACATTCATAGCTCCTCGGACTTTAAAGGATCCGGTTTTTTGGAATAATTCCAGTTTCACAAATACCTCAGTGCCTTTTGGGAAAAGATTTTTTGGACCACTATGCTCCCAGCGCACGGTGGGCGTGATATTGACGAAGTCTTTTAGTTTATCTCGGATTTTATGAATGATCTCTATACTAAGTTCTGGTCGCATCGTTTTTATTCACTAGGTACTGAGTTATTGATAAGAGACATCATAGCTTGCTCTATCATTTGTAATGAAGTTTCCCAAAACGTACATCGCCAGTCCCAGTCTTCAGGATGATGATGCTCTAAAATTTTAAGCCTTGTCTCAGTTAATGCTGTGTTGAGAGTCTGATGTTTTGATTGATAGAGCACGTGCTCCTGAAGCATCAAGGCCAAAGATTCCATGGCGGGATAAGTACCAAACTCTAGAGTGGCTGTGGTAACTTCTGAACCGCTGAAAATTTTTTGGTACGCTTCACTACTATGACCATTGACTCCAGCAATTACATTATCTAATTTCTGATTTTCTAGAGGACACGTGATATTTGGACCATACCAGCGCTTTACTCTCGCAAGATCTTCACCGGTGTTCATACTAACAATCTCGCCTTTGCCGTAATTGCCGAGCCCGGTATGAAATTCTATAACACCAATTCTTTGATATTGATCACGATATTTTTCTAAAATTTTGTGTAACGTGTTATTAGACCACGTTGGCTTGCTTCCACCAAAGACAAAGCCATCAGGAAATTGGTATTGTCCTGCCATGAAAAGACTAATTACGTGGTTCAATCCTCTTCGCGTAACAATATCGTTTAGATAACTAAGACTGTCTTGACCAAGGGCCCCCAGTTTTTTATCAAGAACAAGTTCCTGGTGAATCTTTTCGTAATTTCTATTTGTAGGAAGGGGTTTGGAAAAATCAAGAAAATTTCTGCAAAGATCAATATTATCTTCATTATAGCGACGAAGGTAGGATGCTCCCCATGGATTTATAATGTGTATCATTAAAATGGCGACATCTTTGCTTAAAGATTGGTATCCTTTTTTATTTATCCAGCCAACCTGTGTGGCTGAACCAGAAAAAGATTCGACGCCATGAACTCCGGAAACAAGAACTAATAGATGCTTAGCTGAAGTACTGCCGAAAAGCGCGACGTCTGTCGCAAGCTCCTCTCCTTCAGCACCCTTAACGGGGTGTGGATAGCTAGTGACTGCGATACCATTATACTCACAGGCTGAAAGAAAGTTTTTCCTCGCGCGATTAAAACTATTCGATTGCCATGCTTGCTCAGGAGTATATTTTTTTTGCAGTAAATTGGTCATGATTCATTCTGTCTCACGAAGTTGATATATCTCGAAATTTTTAAGCCGTATCAATTTTTGATTAATTGATTTTCAGTCCTCTTTTTTCTAACTCTAGTCTTATTGAATCATGTCGATCTTTCGTTAGAGGATAGTTAAAAAGTAAAAAAATGGCTGGCAAAGCAATAATGGAAGGCAGAATTACTGCTACAAATTTTAAACCCTCATAAGAGTATGTATCACTAACGAGTGCAGGATCAAATCCGAGAGCGCTTGCCAAAGGAAGGGCTATACCTACAGCGGATGCCGCAGCCAATTTTTGTATAAAAAAGTAGATAGACATATATAATCCTGTGTCGTCGCCACTTCCCTCCAGCAGACCATGCTCGATCGAATCCGCAACAAGTGCAGGCGGCATAATCCATATTGCAGAAGTGACAGCTCCTTTTGCCGCTGATATCAGATAGAGATGTGTCAGATTTTGAGGTGCTGCCAGAAGGAAAAGCCATAGTGTTGGAAAGAATGCCATACCAATAAATAACAAGGCATAGTGTTTTCCGAATCTTTTTCCTGCTTTCATAACTAAAGGCATCATAAGAAGTGCGCAGGTATACTGTATTGCTAAAAGCTTTAAGAAAATTGCAGGAGAAAATCCAAGTGCATCTTTGACCAGGAATAGCGAAAGTGAATTGTAGATATGACCTCCCGTCCAAATAAAGATACTAGCTAACATAAGGCGGAGAAATGGCCTATTGTTTCTTAATGTGTATATGGCTTTGAAGAGCGTACGTTTTGGGGCAATTATTTGTGTTCCTTTTGGTACCCAAATAAGAGCTGGGATGAATGTCAGAGGCAAGAGAACAAGAACAACATAGGCAATAATTTCAACTAGCTCTGCTATGGTTGGTTCTTTTCCCATAAAAAATATTAGAGGGATCCCCGCCACTAATAATATACCAGCCATGGTGCCAGCCTCTCTAAAGCCATTTACTCGTATGCGTTCAATATAGTCACGAGATAGTTCTACACCCCATGATAGATAAGGAATTTGAACTACAGTAATGGCGAGATAGAAAACAACGACAGCAATAGCAAGATAGCTTATTGTTACTGTGGGAGGTGGTTGAAGAAGAAAAAAAGTTGAGAGCATTAGGAGCGGGAGCCCGCAGATAATCCAAGGTTTACGTCGCCCAAATCGAGTTTTAGAAAGGTCAGATAGGTTCCCAACAAGCGGGTCGATAACCGCATCCCACAGTCGAGCTAAAAAGAAAATAAAACCAATCTTAGCGAGATCTAGTCCTAATTCGGCGGCGTAAAAAGGAGCTAAATATACAACCAACATCATCATAAGGATGGAAGTTGGCGCCGAAGGGAGAGAGTAAGTTATGAGGCGCCATGTGCTAATTTTCATATCACTGACCGAGTTCTGGGTTTGACGATCAAAATCAGGCGATCGTGAAACCCGTAATAGCAAACCTATTCTTTAAAAATTATATCTAACGGTCACACCAAATTCTCTTGGTCTATTTGGAAATGCCAAAGGAACGCCAAGAAGGGGATTATTAAATCTTATTTCAGCAACAATCTCGTCTGTACAGTTCCTGCACCACAGCATGGCGCTCCAATCTTCGCTTCGAATACCTACTTGTGCGTTAAGAATTTTATGCGATCCTTGAGTCTCTAGAGGATTACCATCAGTGCCCGCCATGTAGCTAGATTTTGAAAGGAAGTTGCCGTTGGTAAACAATTCCAAACTAGATTGGCTCAGCGGAGTAAAATATTCCCACCCAATAGCTATTGAGGAATCGGGTGCGAACGGCAAATCCGATCCTCCAATATTTCCAGTCCCCAAGTCTGTTCCTTCTTCGAATTCTGTATCGAGGAACAGTGCTCCAAAGTTAACTGAAAAATTGTCAGTTAGCGCTAGTAACCCCTCAAGCTCAAAACCATTTATTTCTGCACCCTTACCATTTCGCACAATAAAGGACTGTCCCACAAGAGTCTGATTTTGTAGATCATCATATTCGGTTTTAAAATATGCGGCATTCACTCTCAATGCGCCATCCATAATTTCACTTTTAATACCCAACTCTAAATTCTTTGCTCCCTCACTTTCAAAGGTGGGTTCTCCTGGTTGGCCAATATTTCCGGCGGCTTCCCTAGCAAGGTTAATTCCACCAGCTTTGTAACCGTGCTGGTAGGTGAAATAGCCCATAACAGAGTCAGAGAAATCGTTCTGAAGGCTTACCACGCCGGTTGTATCGCTTTCATCAATAGTGGCTCTAAAGAAAGGGTTTACCACGCCAGGAGGGCCAAATTGGAATTGGTACAGATCTCCGCCCCCATCTTTTTCTTCGTTATTAAATCGAAGTCCGGTAGTCAGAGTCATAGTATCGGAAATTGAGAATGATGCTTGTCCGAATATTGCCCAGCTTTCTCCATTCTGATAGAGATCATCAGTCACTCCCAACCCCGGATCAAGGAAGCCCCCCAGAGGGGTAAATTCAATTACAGGACCCCAGATAAAGGAGCGCAAACGGTCTATCTCTTCATCACTATAAAACGCTCCGATAGTCCAAGTTAATATATCGGTTTCGCCGGTTAGTCTTATCTCTTGTGTAAATGCGCTTAATTCGATTTCTGTATCAATCGTTAAAATTGGTGCCTCTATGAAATCCCCATCAACCGTGGTTTCCATTTCATAGTCTTGATATGCAGAGATTGAAGTTAGAGTGAGTTTCTCATTTATCGACCAGTTGATTGTCGCACTATACATTAAATCGCTTGCGTCGAATATTGCATCAAATGAATCATGGCCAATTAAATCATCTAACTCATCGTAGACGACGGGCGCGCAACAAATCTCGTCTATATTGCTAGACGATACAGCGAGTTTTATTGAAAGATCATCATTAGGGTTGAAGAGAGCCTGAGCGTTTATCGAATTTCTGTTGAGATCATTTGATTTTTCGGTACCGGGGGCCGGTTCGAAATAGCCATCTCCGTCACCCCAAATTCCAGAAATTCTTAAAGCCGACGTATCGCTGAGAGGGATATTTACCATTCCCTTCAAGCGGGTTCGATCGTATTTTTCATAGCTGCCCTCGACAAATCCCTCGAAAGCCTCAGTCTTTGGTTCATTCGTCACAATATGAATTACACCTGCAGTCGTATTTTTTCCAAATAGGGTGCCTTGCGGGCCTTTCAGGATTTCAATACGACTAACGTCGACTAAATCGCCGACGGCAACTCCAGATCTGCTGCGATAGACATCGTCAATAAAAAGGGCCACTGCAGGCTCAATACCCATTTGGAAGGGTGGAGATCCGAAACCACGTATTCTAAATGACGCTCCTTCACCGGGTGAGCCAGTTGAAGGGGTCATGATTGAAGGAGAAATGGATTGCAAATCCATGATATCTGATACGCCTCTATTTTGAAGAGCGGATCCAGACAGTGCCGAAACTGAAAAGGGCACGTCTTGCATAGATTGTTCTCGTTTTTGCGCGGTAACAATGACTTCTTCGAGTTGGGTCGATAGCGCTGGAAAAGCCTGAAGACCGATCGCCAGTGCACACAGAACATGTATCTTAGTCCAAAATTTGATATCCATAATTTCCCCCATTTTTTTTTGCATTGACTTCTCTAAACGGAAGTCAAAGTACATACTTAACTAAAGCTAGCAATTTAACGCAAATAGGGGCTATAGGTTTATGCGAAACCTCAAAATCCCTATTAGATTAAAAACTGAGTCATTCTTGATTAGAATTGCCCATATCAACGATAACTTTCCATTCCCCATTTTTTTGATGTTCCCAAAGTAAGAAAAACTTACCGTGCTCCTCACCAAAAAGAGACGAGCCGTCATCTTTATTTATAAATTCGGTTATATAGGTGCCCACCGTATAGGCCCAGTTACCTGACCAGCGTACATCCGTTACAGTGACATCGTATGTTTTAAGATCAAAGGCGCTATGGACCGCATTCCCAAAATCTGAAGCAGCAGATTTTCCTCTATCCATGGCTCTGTGATTATGAAGAACCAAGGCGTGATCAGCGAAAATACTTGACCAGCTTTCAATTTCTCCGGTTTTAAATGGGATAATGTAGTCTTCTCGAACTAATTCCTTGAAGAAATCTTCTGATTCGCTCGAAGGTTGAGCATTAACAGTTTTTATATAAAAAAATTGCGATACAAGTAGAAATAATATCCGTATTACACTTTGGTAGGGTATGTGATTAAACATTCAGCCTCTCTATGATTTCAACTTCTAGTTTTAAGGGGAGAGTTATAAAGATAGTGTATATTATCAGAGGATGTTCGTGCGATTTTCTTTTCTATAGTGTTCTCCTTAACCATTTTTTTATAGCCCTTTCAAAGATGGAAGAATAAATCGCATAAGACAAATTACTGAATATCTGACAGACTTAGAACGGCAAATATGGCACACATACTCATGAGGGCATTGAAAAATTGAATGAAGTGGGAAACGTTTGGACCCGCCGTGGGTTTGTTAAGGCACTTTCTGCGCTGAGCATTGCAGGAAACTCAATTCTTAAGATTAACGCGGCTGATTCGAGCAAGGAAAGCTGGGGGAGAGATTCTGGGAACGAGCTGGCAGAGCGGGGCAACCAAAACTACGAACCTTGGCGTCAGTCTGCGGCGTGGCAGGCACGGGTATTGCCACGGTTTCCCGATGTTTTAGTTCGTCCCGATCAGGTTCGATCTATACCGGACATTTTAGAAAATGCATCTAGGCGGGGAAAGGTGATTTCGATTAAGTCTGGTGGACACAATGTAAGTGAGGCTTTTCTTCGCGATGGATCAGTTTTGCTCGACCTTGGAGAACTTCAAGATATCGATGTCGACCCAGTATCTCAAACGGCCTGGATTCAGCCAGCTGCTTGGAGTTACTCTCTAGTTAATGTTCTAGCTCGCTATGGTTTTGCATTTCCTGTTTCGCATTGTGCTTCAGTTCCGATGGGAGGTTATTTGCTAGGGGGTGGCATTGGTTATAACCACGACAATTGGGGCACGGTGGCGAGTGATCTCGTTTTAGCCGTAGAGGTCGTGTTAGCTGATGGGCAAACTGTAGTTGCAACGAGGGACAAGCACAGCGATTTATTTTGGGCAGCCCGAGGAGCAGGAATTGGGTTTTTTGGAGTCATCACCCGTTTCAAAATTAAACTGGTTTCTGCGCCTCCGACTGTCATTGAAAGTAGCTATGTATTTCCTTTAAGTGCGTTAGCCGACGCCACTACAATGCTACAAGATTGGGTATCTTTATCTCCCGCGGATACCGAACTGATGATGTTGCTTGCTCATGATCCAACGATTGATAAAGCTGCACGCGGGATAGAGACAAAGATGTGTGTTGTAAGAGCAGTTACTTTTGCTGAAGAGCAAGCGGCAAGAGCTACATTAAACTCCTTGGCAAATCATCCAGCTATTAAACATGCGGTATTCGATAATAGAAATGTCACAACAAGTCTCGAATCAATGCAGATTGCAAGTGTCGATCCAGGTATGGGTCTTGGTTATGGTCGTTATGCAGTAGATACCATATGGACTGATAAGCTGCCTCAGGTTATGAACATGATTTTAAATCATTTTAGCAACACGAACTCAGCGAGGACGCACATTGTTGTATCCCCAAAACAAAATAGAGAACTCTCATCTGACAGCTCATTTTCGATGGTTGGAAATGCTTTTGTAGGGGTCTATGCTGTGTGGGATGACCCGTTGCAAGATATTAGTACAGACAAGTGGATGGATGGTGTTCGTAAGCTCATTCACCCACTTTCAGTAGGTCAATATATCAATGAGGTTGATGCATTTAACAACCCGGAATCCGTTCAAAACTGCTTCACTTTGGAAGCCTGGAAAAAACTTAGGGCTCTAAAGAAGATTTATGACCCTAACAAGTTCTTTGCAGATTACCCTGATATTACAGGATAACAGGGTTGAAATTTTGGATTATTTTGAGTGTGATTATAAAAGGGTAAGATGGATTTAAAAAGATCTATGCAAACCAGAGCACAGTCCCTCACTAGTGAAGTTTAAACGTGCCCAAGTTTATTTGGGGCTGACAATGGATCGCCGAATCCCTGGTGACCAGTCCGCCCTCTAGCGACGTCAAGTGGATCACGCATGTCTTCTGCCCAACCGTGACCATAGGTACTCCTGGAAAAACCAAGCAGGCGAGCCATATCATCGTCGATTTCCTTGAGCAAATCTGGTGTGAACGATAGATACTGATTTTCTTCTTGCCGGATCCAGCCACGTGTGTAGCCGATATTCATTCCCCAGCGAGTTTCTTGGCTTTTATTTGCGCCGCCACAATGATATAGCTTACCGGACCAAATCACCATGGATCCTGGGTCCAGTAAAATGGGTATAGTGTCTTCGGGCCTAAATCTGGCAGTTTCTGGCTCGCTGTTCATTGCATAGTCGAGTCGGTTACGATTTTTGTGGCGAGAAAATTTGGTCATCTCGGGTAATTTGTGACTCTCTGGAACGTATCGAGTGGCGCCATTCTCTGCCGTAAATGACGTTAGTGCCCACATAGTGTTAATTATTGCCTCATACTCTCCAGGAAAAGGATAATGCCCATAAAGCCATTGGTCTCTATGCACCGGCTGGCAGCTTTCGCCTGGACCAACTGCAATTAACTGGCCTTGATTGACTTGGAGATGAGTATCATTGCCGAAAATTTCTTCTATGGTTGAGAGAATAAGAGGATTGGCTACCAGTTTTCTTATCAGTGGACTGCGTGCGATTAGTCCGCCCGTTCGCGTTGTCATTTTGCCTTCGAACTCATCGTTTCCCAGGGGCGAGTTTTTTACCAAGGGCCCAACCTCTTCATGAATTTTGTTGACTAACTCTTTAGAGATCAAATTTTCAATGATGGCAGCGCCAAATTTCTCAATTAAGTCCGCTAGCTTAGTCGTTTTGATATTCGGATGGACGCGAGGTATTTCATTCATAGTAGTTTCCACAAATATATAGCTTAAATTTCCGAGTTAGAAGGATCCATGAGTCTTTATATCAGTCCATGGAAAAAGTAATCGATTGTTGACGCATGTAGCTCAGAAAGCCGTTCGTGCCTCCTTCAACGCCAAAGCCAGACTGACCAACAGGCTCCGCTGAATGAGCAAATCCGGCTCCTTCAGGCTGGTTTGTAGAGGCAATAATATGAATCTTTCCCGCCCTAAGTTGACTAGCGAATTTATTCGCTCGACTAATATTCTTGGTCCAAAGTGTAGCCGCCAGCCCGTATCTGCTATTGTTAGCAATGTTAATAGCGTCCTGTTCGTCTTTAAAGGGCAGAATACTTAGTACTGGACCAAATATTTCCTCTTGAGCGATGGAGCTGTCAGGGTCGACTTCACTGAAGATTGTCGGTCCTATAAAAAAGCCGGGTTCGGAAGTGCAAGCGTTTCTTCCATCAAGATTTAGTTTCGCTCCACTTTTACAGCCTTCTTCAATATATGTGACTACTTGCTCAAGTTGTCTTTTGCTTGAGAGAGGGCCAAATGTCGTGGTTTCATCTAAAGGATCCTGAGGAGTAAAACTTTGTGCTTGTCTTACAAGCTCCGCAGTCAATTTTTGATAAACTTCCTGTTGAATCAATATCCGTGAGCGCGAAACACATACTTGCCCCTGATTCCAAAGACTTGCTCGCAAGATGGTTTTTGAAACTTCCGAAAGGTCGTACTTTTGAATATCTGAAAAAACTATCTCCGGAGATTTGCCGCCGCATTCCAGATGCAAAGATTTAATTGTACTGTCACCGATAGTACTTAGTATAGTTTTTCCTGTTGCGCTAGAACCGGTAAATGTAATGTGATCGACAAGAGGGTGTTTTACCAATGCCTCTCCGGTTGATGCGTCGCCGGGTAACACATTGATTACCCCGTTAGGTACGCCGGACTCCTGCGCCAAAGATGCTAAGAGGAGAGTAGAGCGAGGCGTCAGTTCAGAAGGTTTTATCACAACAGTATTTCCGGCAGCAAGCGCGGGGCCTATCTTCAGGCATGTATTAATCAAAGGAAAATTCCAAGGAGTTAAAGCGGCAACTACTCCATGAGGTCGGTATGTTTGAATTTCCATTGAATCCTGAGAGGATGGTGCAACAGAGCCTCGAGATATTTTATCGATAGATTCTGCGTAATAGCGAATAAAACCCGCTGCTGGAAATATTTCCTGTAGCGCTGTTTGGATCGGTTTGCCCATATCCAAGCAATCGAATAACGCAAGATCTCGACTATTAGATATTATGGCATCTGCAAGGGTAAGCAAAATATGCTTACGTTGACTTGGATTGATATCTCTCCATTTTTCTTCCCATGCGATTTTTGCTGCAAGAACCGCTGAATCAACATTATCGGCGCTTGAAATATGGTATTGGAAGTGGCTATGACCCGTTGCTGGATTAGTGGCGATAAACAAACTATCACTTGTTGCGTCATGATGGGAACCATTCAAGAATGGCTTTATTTCAACTGATAAGTCTGTTGCTAGTGACCGCCAATTTCTTGTTGCAGATTGATTCATTTTAACTAGCCTCCAGAGTAATCATGTCGGCAGCTTTTTCGCCGACCATTAAACAAGTAGCATTTATATTGCCTGCTGGGATAGTTGGAAAGATAGAGGCATCGGCAATCCATAGTGAATCCATTCCGTGGACTTTCAATCTTGCATCAACCACAGACATCTTGTCAGTGCCCATTTTGCATGTACCGCATGCGTGATACATAAGTCCAGATTCAGAGCGAATATAATTGTCTAAGTCGTCATCTGAACAAAACTCACGTCCTGGTTTTCTCTCGTCTATGACAAATCTTGCTAATGAGGGTGAGGAAAAAATCTCCCGCGTCATTACAATTGCTTCGCGTAGTTGCTGTATGTCGTCGTATTCGCTCAGTAGAGACAAATCAATGATTGGTGCGGAAAATGGATCTGAATCTCTCAAACGAACGGTACCTCTTGAAGCTGTTCTGCATAAGCCTATCCCGACACCGGCAGCAGGGGTTCGACAAGGTTTGGGGCCGTGATCTGTCAGCTCATAAGCAAGAGGTGCAAATATAATCTGTGCATTGGGAGCAGCTAAAGGGGAACGAGTTTTAACAAAGGCTTGAACATGTCCAATACATGTAGACAGAGCTCCACGTCTATTCCAAAGATAATTTATGAGGTGCTGAAAAGAAAAAAATGGGTTGCTTAGGTCGCTAGTCAAGGTTCGCACGCCTTGAACGTTAAAGCTTACTCTTATTACAGGATGGTCCTGCAAGTTTTTCCCCACACCAGGAAGATTTAGTCGAATTGGAATTGCTTGTTTAGATAATTCTTTTTCTGCTCCGATGCCTGACAGCATGAGAATTTTAGGACTTGCAATCGCTCCTGCGCATAGAACAACCCCTTTAGAAGCGTGAGCCTGATAATGCTCTCCATCACTAATATATTCTATTCCTTCAGCTCGGTCATTTTTAACCAGGATTCGAAGAACTTGGCTTTGTAGTAATATTTTTAAATTTTTTCTATGGAGCACGGGCCTTAAAAAGGCCTGAGCGCTACTATAACGTCGACCATGTTTCTGAATTGCCTGACATGGACCTACGCCTTCTTGGCAAAAACCGTTAAGATCAGCATTGAAAGGAATACCAATTTCTTGCGCGGCATTCAAAAAAGCATCATTAAGCGGATTTTGAATTCGAATTTTACTTACGTGCTGGGGACCTTTTGTTCCTCGAACTTCAGGATCTCCGATCTCGCTACATTCGCTTTTCTTAAAGAATGGTAAAACGTCGTTATAACTCCACCCTGAGTTGCCGAGTTGTTCCCATTGATCATAATCAGTGTGGTGCCCTCTAACGTGCATCATTCCATTTATTGCACTGCCACCACCTATTATTTTACCAGCTGGCCAAACATCGATTTGGCTATTGCGACTAGAATCTGCTTCTGAATGATAGAGCCAGTTCATATCCGGACGAAGGAAAGCACGCATTTGACCTGCAGGAATGCGTGTGAACAGGTGGTTATCATTTCTACCAGCATCGATTAATAATACTCGCGACTCAGGTGCTTCTGATAGCCTGTTTGCAATTACACACCCTGTGGTTCCTCCACCTATGACTATGTAATCCCACTTTCCTTGCTTTGCCAATTGTACAGCTCCTAATTTGACGTTAATAATATTGCTTGGATCAATAAAAACTTATGCGAACGATAAGCCATAGTTTTGCGAATTACTGCTAAATTAGCATTATTGTTGAAGTTGGTCCTTAGAGATACCTTCTTCCAATTGAAAAAAATAATGTATAAGCTGAGTTTATCTTGAGATTCCCTAGTGTTTTAATAATGAAGACATCATCTACAGAGGTCTCCAATGTGGTCGATTTACATTTAGATCCAGCTGCATTGAACAATTATTATGCAATAGCAGGTGCTGCTAAATTTTCGACGGACGAGTGCTCAGTCAGACTATTTCCTAAATTTGGAGAGGCCGACGGTTTTCGTGAACTCATTCGGCTTGCGCCAGGGTTTTACATAATTTTAGGAGATATCTTATGTCGTCGCGAGGCGTATGTATCGATGAAATCAGATTCGTCGCTAAAATTCCACTATAGATTAGAGGGGAGTAGCGCATTTGATTTATCAGATGATAAGGACAATGAAGTTAAGAATCATACTTTAGGATTATTGCTTCATCCCGAAGGATTATTAAAACAGGAGCATTATCGAGCTGGAGAGCATGAGCGATCCGTCACGCTAATTTGCGAAGCACCTTTCTTGAAATCAAGATTGTTAAATGTAAGTAATCTGCCAGAAGCATTGAGAAGATTTATTCTCAACGGCGATGCGACTCTTTATCGAGATAATCTTCCGATGAACCTAGATATTAGTGCTGCAGCATCAAGTATTCTATCGTGTGGTTTAAGTGGAATGTTGCGTAGGATTTTTATTGAAGGAAAAGCCCTAGAGCTGCTATCGCTTAGCCTTCAGGCATGTATTGATGTAAGTTCCAGCGAGAATCGGCCAGAACATGGCATGTCAAAGAGAGAGATCGAACGAACGCATCGAGTCCGAAGTCTTCTACAAGAAAACTATGCAAATCCCCCAACTATTTCGCAACTAGCGCGAGAGATTGGAGTCAATGAAGCAAAATTAATGCATGACTACAAGCAAATTTTTGGCCAGACAATTTTTGTATTTGCGCAAAGTGTTCGGATGGATGTTGCCAAGGAAATGCTTGAACATGGCGATAAGAGTCTCACGGAAATCGCTCTTGAGATTGGATATGACTACTCCAGTAATTTCGCTACGGCATTCAAACGTCATTTTGGAGTTACGCCTTCTGCGGCACGAGCCGCATTTAGAAACTCATAGATCGCTAGTTCTTTTCGCAATAGAATTTTTTTGGATCAAATAAGTGGCTTATAAGATATTTGGTAGGATTACTTGATCCTGAATCTACATACTATATCTAACAGAACCGTACCTGCAGTTTCGCCTGTAAAACATGAGTACAAATCGTGAAAAATGGATTGATAAGTGGTAAACGGTATCTGAGCTTAGCCGAGCTAAAGGCTAACTCAGAGCGAGTGGCTACTGGCTTTCATGCTCTTGGTATCTCCCCTGGTGATAAGATAGCGCTTCTTCTTCGTAATGATTTCGCATACTTTGAAGCTTCTCTTGGCGCTTCTATAGTAGGTGTTTGTCCAGTTCCGATAAATTGGCATATGTCTGTTCTAGAGATAAGGCACATACTCAGAGATTCTGAAGCTAAACTTTTAGTGGTTCACGCGGATCTTTTGTCTGAAGAGATATTTGAGATATGTGAAAACATTGAGATTATCGTTGTGGATACCCCTGATGAGGTAGTGACCGCATATGCTTTGAGGATGGAACCATGTGTGGGACCAAAACAAACGCTAAAGTGGTCCCCTTGGATTAATTCATTTGATAAGTGGAACGTTGCTCCTTTAAAGGTGACGAGCCCTATTTTTTACACGTCCGGCACAACAGGATTGCCAAAGGGAGTAGTGCGTGAATTAGATTCAATTACAAAAAACGCGATGATGGAAGCACAAGGTCGCTCTCTGCATGCCTGGGGATTAGATGCAAATGGACCAAGGTCAATAATGACTGGTCCCTTGTACCATTCTGCACCCAATGCATATGCTATGGGAATTGTTCGAAAAGAAGGTCTCCTTGTTTTGCAGACCCGATTTTGTGCCGAAGAACTACTTTTTATGATTGATCGGTTTCAGATTACACACCTGCATATGGTTCCCACTATGTTTAGTAGGCTTTTAAAACTTCCAAGGGAAGAGCGCCTAAAATTTGATTTGTCGAGCTTGCTGCATGTCGTGCATGGAGCGGCGCCTTGTTCTAATGAGATAAAGGATCAGATGATCGAATGGTTCGGTAAAAAAATATTTGAATACTACGCTATGACAGAAACCGGAATTATTGCATGTTGCGATAGTGAAGAATGGTTAAGTCACAAAGGAACAGTGGGACGAGCAGCTGACGGTGTTGATATAAGGATCGTTGACAAATCGGGTAAAAAATGTAGTCCAAATTTCCCTGGTCAAATCTGTATTAGCTCAGGAATTAGCTCGCATGTGTCTTATCATAACTCGGAAGAAAAAACCCGAGATTTAAGGCCAGATGATTATATAGCAACTGGCGATGTGGGATATTTAGATGAAGGCGGTTATTTATTTATAAGCGATCGTCTTTCAGACATGATTATCAGCGGAGGAGTAAATATTTATCCAGCGGAGATAGAGAAAGCTTTAACAGAATTTCCCAAGGTTAATGATTGCGCTGTCTTTGGAGTTCCAGATTTAGACTTAGGAGAAAAGGTGATTGCAGTTATTGATGCCGAAGGAAAGATTTCAGACAAAGATGTTAAGATTTTTCTTCGAAAAAGAGTTTCTCAAGAAAAAATACCTAAAGAGATAATATTCGATAGCACATTGCCAAGAGAAGAGTCTGGCAAAATTAAAAAACGATTGCTTCGTGAGGCTTATAAAGCGAGAAGTATTAATTAGATGAATGTGACTACAACCCGTGTGGCAATTATCGGTGCGCATGCTTCCCCGGTAGGACGTTTTTCCTCGCGTACAGCGGAGGAAATTCCTGACTGTTTAGAACAAGATATTTTGGCAGATGTTGCGTCTTTGGCTTTAAAAGATGCTGATATTGCGCCATCCGAAATCGATGCCGCAATATTTACTCAAAATCCACCAACCACTCGTCAGTTAGGCTTTGCGACATTTATGCAAGCATATCTGGGATTAACTTGTCGAGGACTCGTGACTGAAGTAGGACAGTTGGGAATAACTGGTGGTGTGGCATTTGACGTGGCAGCAGCGCAGGTGCAGTTGGGTCATGCTCAATACGCATTGGCACTTGGCGTCGTTAACCAGAGTGCTGGGGATCCTAATATGGCCTTGGATAACGGTATTCGAGCAGTGGGTGACGTTAACTTTCAAGCACCTTTTGCCGTGCCTCCAGTGGGTTGGTATGCCTTTGATTGTGCTCGATATATGCAAGAACATGGCGTGGAGAGATCAGATATTGCTAGGGTGGCGATTAAAAGCAGACTGTTTTCCAGGCATAATTTTCTCGCACAATTTACCTCTGACTTAAGTCTCAATGAAGTTTTGACGGCGCGTACGATTGCAGAGCCTCTGGGTTTATTTGAAGTGCCTGCTCGAGCCGATGGGGCGATATGCTTGGTAGTCACTACTGAAGAGACAGCACGTAAATCCAATAAGCCCTATGTTATTGTTAGTGGAAGAGGTTTTTTTCATGAAGGATATCATCAGATCGGTATGCAACCGCAAAGTATGACCGAATTTAAGTCTGCATTTTGCGCCACATCTGAAGCGTTAAAACAATCTGGAAAAGTACTTGATGAGATAGATATTTTTGAATTATATGCACCTTGTACAATCACAGAAATCTTAGTGTCAGAGGCGATTGGTTTGTTTCCTTCGGGACAAGCGTGTGAAGCTCTTCTTGCCGGACGAACTGGTCCTGATGGAGATAGACCAATAAATACGTCAGGGGGATGTTTAGCTAGGGGGCATCCGCCACAATTGACTGGGCTATATGGGTTGTTTGAGATTCGAGAGCAGCTTTTGGGTAGATGCGGGAAGCGCCAGATATTGAATCCGACTTCAGGCTTACATACCTGTGAATTAGGTAATTACAATGCAACATTGGCGCATGTGCTGGAGCTGCCGTAATGTCTTTACCCGTAGTTGAATTTGAATCACTAGTGCCACATAAAATAGAAGTAAATAAGCTAACCGAACCTTTCTGGAGCGGATTAGAAGATGGATTATTTCAATTGCAGCATTGTACTAAATGCCAAATTAATATTTTCCCCCCACGATTATTTTGCGGACAGTGTTATAAAAGAGAGCTGCTTTGGATCAGCTCCGCTGGCAGAGGGGTGGTGTATTCTAAAATCAGTGTAAGTAATGTTCCCGATAACTATAGTATTACCACTCCTGTCGATCTCGCTATTATTGACCTTGAAGAAAGGGTCAGAATATTGACGAGATTTGTACCCGGTACAGAGATAGCAGAGATAGGCAGTCATGTGCAGCTTGTTGTTACCAGTCATCCAGATGGAGTTCACTACGCCTGTCAGAAAAGCGAACTATTTACGTGAGAGAGTTCTGTTCAAAAAACGTTCTTGCAAAGAATTATTGTTTTAATTTGACGCGCTAATTAAGTTAAGTCTTATAGCTAACTAACCCGGCAGCGCATTTTTATGTGTTTTTATAACTTGGAGAACTATTGAAGACGTAGCGTCTTTCACAGCACTTGATGAAAGTAATTTTTCCTCCATGAATTTTGTAAAGGCAGATAGATCGGTGGCGACCACTTCCAGTAAAAAGTCGATGTCTCCTGACAGCATGTGGCAAGCTTGAACCTCATTCTGATCTTTAATACTGTCCTTAAAATCTTTGGCAGATTTAATATCTTGTCTTTGAACCTTGACGCTAACAAAAGCTTTTATGGAATAGCCCATGGCTCGTTCATCTACCACCACGCTAAAGCGTTTTATTATTCCTTTATCTAGTAGCGTTTGCACGCGACGCTGACATGCGCTGGCCGATAGACTGACTTGCTCTGACAGCTCTAGCCAAGATTGCCTTCCCGATTTTCTTAAACTTCTCAGTAATTTTATATCATTTTTGTCCATTTTAGTGTTTTTCATCGTTTTCATAAGATATATGAATTTTATATGCATATATCTTATGAAAATAGCTTAAAAAAGCTGATTATTATCAATTAACCGCAGATATACTGATTAAAGTCAGTATTTTTTGTCAAATAATCCATTGGGAGAAGCAATGCCTCATTTAAAGAAGATTGATCATGTCGCCTATGCAGTAGCAAAAGGTAATATCAGAAAGTGGACCTGGTTTCATACGGAAGTAGAGGGTGGAAAATTGATCAAGAAAATTGACGATGCAATGCCAAATGGTTCAAGTAGTATGAAGATCTGGTGTATAGACTACGGAGAATTTGGCATTGCTCTTATCGAGGGTATTGATAGAGGAGAAAAGTCTCAAGTCACCAATTTTGTCGAGAGACATGGTGATCACTCTTGCCAGCACATTGCCTATGATTGTCACGATTTAGATTGTTTTTTGGATCATCTCAAAAGTTTAGGCGGGGCTACCCGAGGTGAAATACTGGTTCAAAATGATGGTTTCGGAGAACTCAAGCAAATATTTGCAAAAGGGTATGTTGACGGTCATGCAGGAGAATCACAGTTCTCCGAGTACTGTGAGAGACCAAAATCTGATGAAAAAAGCACTGGGGAAGTTAATATTACTTTTTCTGAAAAAGCCGGACAAACGTTTTATGAGCAAGTACAAGATGCGATTAAAGTTGGTGATCATAGCTCGCTTTTAAATTTTGACCATATGCCACTTGATTGGGAACCAGAAGTTACTCTTTCAGGCTGAAAGTTAGACAGTGCATGGATTTTCATTTTAGGAACTGAATTTAATCCAAAAAGTATTGCCGCCATCTAGAGTTCAAAAAAGTGAACTAAGCTTTTTTCTACAAATAAACGACGAGCGATTTTTGTGGTGCTTCAGGATTAATCAGATCTACACGTTTCAATCGGATCTTAAATCCCCTCTCCTGATCCAACAAAATGTGTTTGCACCTGGCTGCGTAAATCTCTTGTTCTTCTCTGTACCAAACTATAACGTGCATATTCGAGGTTACGTTTATTTCATCGGTATTTTCACCTGAATTTATTTGAATGTTCCCGATGATATGCGAACATCGAGTTAGGTGGTCTTTCGATGATGATCGAGGATGAACAAAGTTTCTGCGCCTGATTTCCATCATGACTCTATCGTCATAAATATGTGAAACATGGTTGAGTGGATCTTTTTGAGTTTCCGAGGCAGGCATCCAATATTTACCATCTTCGGTGAATAGATCGACCCATTTATCGAGATCTGGTTGGTCGAGGTAAGATGCTTCTAGATAAAGAAAAGATTCAATTTCCTGAAGGTTACGTGTGGTCATCCTACAGATTTCCCGTCATATAGTTTTTCCAGGCGCCAAATTGTGTTCGCATATCTAGATCGCTGGTTCCACCACCAACAACGCGGTCCTCAAGTTTTTTGTCGCGGCCATACTGGCGATGATATTCTATCCAATCACTACCAGAGGATACGAGCCCTTCTTGCATTCTTCTATAAACTTCGAGATCGTCAGGTCCAACCATTCCCATAGATGAATTTATAAGTCTAGAATAGAGAACCGTTCTTTGGAGCATTTCCTCGGGAGCACCTTTGAGTCGAAAAGACCAGCTTTCTACAACAAAACGATCTACGCTAATAGGTCTAATAACTCGAATATTCTGTATCGCACACTTTATTGTCAGTGAAGGATAATACAAAACATTGTGAGTGTTGAATGAATAGATCTCACGAGTTCTTTCCTCACCATAGGCTTTTATCATGGCCTCATGATATGCTGGGAAAACAGTGTAATCAGCATGAATGCTCGTTTTTCCACCATCGTAGTGATGTCCAAAAGGAAAACCAGTAATGCCGGAATTTTCGAAGTTTGTGTAGGGTGCGCCGAATGGCGGAATTATTTCCGCTTCGCTGCGATGTTCAGTAGCCTCTTCAGGCAGCGTTTTTATATAATCTTCTGCTGCCTGTACAATAGATTGATGAACAACCATCGGATGCATCGTGTCATTGAGATTCTCTAGAATAAATTTCCAGTTGCACGGGTGATCGTAACGAAGGATGCCCCCTGCCAATTCTACTTCACCTTCCGGAGCACGATCACACAGGTTGTCGATGCACTCGATTGCGCCTCCGAGCCACTCCTTTAATGGTGGAGTCGAGCCGGAAAGCGTTGCAAAAACGAATCCCCGATAGCAATCACTTTGTGCAAGAGGTTGAAGATTATTACAACTATCTTTGACGTCGAAGCCGGTATCTTTATAACCTTCCTCGTTAGGAATGTTGAGAATTGATCCATCAAGGTTATAAGTCCATCCATGATAACCGCAGCGCAACGCACCTCTGACGTTACCAGTACGCTCTTCGACTATTTTAGCACCTTTATGGGCACACCGATTATGCAGTACATGGATGCAGTCTTCTTTGTCGCGGATCATTAAGACCGGTTCACGATGATTGATATTGGTGGTAAAAAAATCTCCCGATTCTGGTATCTGAGATTCATGCCCTATAAATATCCAGGCCTGGCCCCAGATGCGTTCCATCTCCAGTTCAAAAATGCCTGAGTCAGTATAAA